>NZ_JBNCNR010000002.1:0-482720 GCF_049847065.1 Gordonia sp. DT219
AACGAACTCGGCTACCACAAGACCAGCGACGGCCGGCTCGACGTGCGCGCGAATCTCGATGCGGTCGCCGGGGAGAAGCTGCACAGCCTCGTCGAAACACTGTCCGCGCCAAAGCCTCAGCCCGACGGATCGCACGATCCGCGGCCGGCCGAACGCAAACGTGCTGACGCCTTCGAAGCGATCCTCGAGCTCACCCAAAAGGGCCTCGCCGACGAGACGGTGTCCTGCAAGCCGACCGGTGGGGTGCTGTTGACCATCCCGGCCGACACCCCGAAGCTTTCCGCGCTGGAGTTCATGGGATCGGTCACGCCCGCCACCGCGAAAACTCTCGGCTGTGACGCAGGGATTACCGTCGTCATCGTCGACGGCGACCAAGTGCCGCTGAACGTGGGTCGCGAGAAGCGTCTGTTCACTCCAGCCCAACGAAAAGCGTTGCTACTGCGCGACAAATCCTGCATCAAGTGCGGTGCGCCCGCATCGCGCACCCAGGCGCACCACCTCGTCAGCTGGGTTGACGGTGGGGCCACCGACCTGGACAACGGCTGCCTGCTGTGCACCAGCTGTCACCACGACGTCCACGATAGTGGGTGGGATGTGGTGATGGGCTTCGACCGGCATCCGTGGCTGATCCCACCCGCCACGGTCGATCCCCGACGACGACCGCTGCCGGCCTACAACCGGCGCACCCTACGCCTCGACAGCGCTGCCTGAAACCGGCCGCCTGACACCAGCCGCCTGAACTCAGCTGCTTGAAACTGCCCTACCCACAACGCCTTTCTGACCCTGCACCCGGCTTGCCGGGACCGCGACCGTTCGTTGAGAACTTCATAGGGCTTCGGCCCACGCCCCGTGTATGGCGACACGTGAAAAGATGGCGACACGTGAACGCGGCTACGCAGGCTCTTCGGTCTCGATGCGTACGGCGTCGGGGTAGAACGCGAGATGGTCGGCGATCGGCGCGACGGCCTGGTACGGATCGGCGTAGAACCAGGCCTTGTCTGCGGCCGCGGTGCCGTCGGCGGCTCGCAGCCCGTGATATCCGGCCTCACCCTTGTACGGGCAATAGGTGGAATGTGCACTGTCGGTGAGTACCTGCGCATCGACGTCGGCACGTGGAATGTATTGCACTGGTGGGTATGTCGCCTCGCGCAGAGTCAGCGCATGCGTGGTGTCGGCGATCAGTTGATCGCCGAACCATATCCGCACCCGACCCGGTGTGGGATCGACGGTGATCGGATGGGTGGCGTCCGGGATGAGAGTGGGACGGTCGGTCATGATGCCTCCTGGTGGTGGATGTTGCTACTGCGGGCGCCAAGCGCCCGCGCGTCGAGGATGCTTGCGGCCTTGTGTAAATCGCCACGCACCGCCGCGGGCGCGAGCGACCGCACCAAGTACAGCGCCGGTGCGGCGAGGACGGGCACGGTCAGGTGCGCACGGGCCCGGACCTTCGTCGACTGCGCCCTGGTCGATTGCACGCAGGTCGATTGCGCGCTGTGGTCGGCGAATTCCAGGCTGAGCGCGGCATCGACCGGCCCCCACCGCCCGATCTCCCGCCAGCGTCGCCCAGCGGTGCTCTCGACGACCTCCATCGCCGAGCTGACGAACGGGACGGCCGTGACGTCGGTCCAACTCGAGCCGACGCCGCCCGGCGTACCGAGATCCATGACGCCGTCGACGCGGCGCAAACTCGCCTGCCACAGTGGGCGGTGACGCGGATCGGTCAGATAGCGGTAGACGTCATCGCGATCGGCGGCGAAATCCACCGTCACATCGGCCACCAACATCCGCATCGTCGGTCCCATGGTTCACGATCCTGCTCTGATCATGACCCGGCTCCCAGCCGGGGCCACGATTCCGGGCCGGAACTGCCGGCCGGATATTCCTCCAGCGGCACCTTGCCCGCGTTCCACGCGTCTATCACGGGTTGCACGATCCGCCAGCACTGTTCGGCCGCGTCGCCCCGAACGGCCAGGGTGGCGTCGCCGTCGAGAATCCCCGAGAGCACCTCCGCGTATGCCCGCAACGACCCATGGCCGAGGTCGGCGTCGAACCCGATCGCCTTGATCTCGAATGGGTTGGCGCCGTCGTGGATGTTGAGTTCCACGCGCATGACATCCGGACTGAACCTCAGCCGCAACACATTCGGTGCCACGGTGCTGCCGAACTGCTCGGGCAGATGGCGCACCGGGCGGAAGGTCAGGGCGATCTCCTTGGTCGCGGGTTCGAGTGCTTTTCCCGAGCGCAGCGTGAACGGCACGCCCTGCCACCGGGCGGTGCGCACCTCGAAGGTCGCCTCCGCCAGGGTCTCGATGTTGCGTGACGGATCCACTCCGTCTTCGTCGACGTAGGACGGTAGATGTTTGCCTCCGGCCTCACCGGCGGTATAGCGGGCCCGACGGGAGTGGGCGACCGGGTCGTCATCCCAGATCTGGACCGCACGCAGGGCCGCGCCGGTCGCATCCCGCAGATCGCGTTCACCCAGTGACGCGGGCGAATCCATCGCGACCACCGACAACAGTTGCAACAGATGGCTTTGCACCATGTCGCGCAGCGCACCGGTCTTCTCGTAGAAGTCGGCGCGGCCCTCGAGACCGAGATCCTCGTCGTATCGGATGACCACGGACTCGATGTGATCGGCGGACCACACCGGCTCGAACATGCGATTGGCAAAACGGACACTGAGCAGGTCGAGCAGCACCGATTGCCCGAGGAAGTGGTCGACGCGGAAAACCTGGCGCTCGGGGACGAGTTCGGTGAGCAACTCGTTGAGCGCGTGCGCGCCGGCTTCGTCGGTACCGAACGGCTTCTCCGACACGAGAATCGTGCCGTCCGGAATGTTCACATCCCGCAACGCTTCACAAGAGCGCTGCGTGATCGCGGCCGGCACCGCGAAATACAGCACTGGCCGACCCTTTGCCTCACCGAGAAGCCGGGTGAGATCCGCCGACTTGGTGAGATCCCCTTGGCGGTAGACGGTTTCGCCGGCGAGCGCGCTGGCGGCGGGGCCGGCATCGCTGCCGAAGGCCTCCCGCACCTCCGAACGCCAGTCGTCGTCGGCCCGCTCCGACCGACCGACCCCGACCAGATGCACCTGCCGATCCGGCTCACCGTCCAGCAATTGCCCCAAGGCGGGTAACAGCAGCCGCTTGGTCAGATCTCCGGTGGCACCGAAGATGATCAAGGTGGTCTCGGACATGCTTCTCCTCTGATCGACGCCGATCGACGCGCCGGTGCGGCACCTGTTCGAAGCCTACGCATTCTTCGGCGCGCGCGTCCCGGGTGCAGAGATCGCGGGTGTAGATATCGCGGCGGCGGGTAACCGCTCTGGAAAGAACTCCCACGAGCTCGACGGTGAGGAAGCGTAAATGAATCGTGACGACCCCAGTGACAGTGACACCGACCGCCGCACCCAGGACCCAACGAGCGAGGTCAACCCGGACCCATCGCAGACGCCCGGCCTCGAACCGGGCGGTTCGGTGCGCCCGGGCGACACCCCGCCCGAATCGCCGCAGACGTCGGGCCTCTCCCATCAGGAAGCACCGATGGCCCAGCGGTTTCCCTACACGGGGAGACTCGCGCTGGTCGCGGTGGCGCTGATCGTGATCGTGTTCATCCTGGTCGCCATCTTCGTCGTGTGGTGAGTTCCCGGAGAACGTGAATCCTTCACGCCGTCGGGACGATGTCGCAGCGGGCGCGCAGTTCGCGATACTCCGGCCAGTCGGTGAGGATCGCGGCGGCGTCCGCGCGGTCCAGCGCGGCCGCGGCGGTCGGCAACACGTCCACCCCCTCGACGTCCACCACCTCGACGTCCACCACCTCGCCCACCCGACTCGGTGGCGAGATGGTGGGATCGTGACCGACCACCGCCACACGCGCGTCCATCAGGTGCCCCGCGATTCGCAGCGCGGGTGACGCAGCAAGGTCGGCGGTGCCGGCCTTGAAGGTGAGTCCGAGGATGGCCACCGTCGGCCGCTCGGGGTTGCGCCGCCGGGCGAGTTCGGCCAACCGCTGGGCGATCCGGCGCCCGCGGTCGTCATTGGCGTCGACGGCCGCACTGATCGTGGTGAGGCCGATTCCGGTCTCCGACGCGGAGGCCAGCAGCGCCTGACTGTCCTTGGGCAGACACGAGCCACCCCAGCCGGGGCCGGGCGTCAGATGCGCGGGCCCGATGCGCGGATCGAGTCCCATGATCTCGGTGGTGACGCCGATGTCGGCGCCCACCGCGTGCGCCAGGTCGGACAGTTCGTTGACGTAGGAGAGTTTGAGCGCGAGATAGCCGTTGCACGCATACTTCGCCAGCTCCGCCGAGCGGCTGTCGGTGCGGATGAGCGGCGCGTCGAGCCCGTCGTACAGTGCGGCCACCTCGTTCACCGCGTCCGGTGAGGCGCCGCCGACGACGATGCGGTCGGGTTCGAGGAAGTCGTGCAGCGCCCGGCCCTCGCGAAGGAACTCGGGATTGGACACGACCTCGATCTGCCGGTGTGCCAATCGCTTTCGAATGGTGTCGGCGGTACCGACGGGCACCGTCGACTTCACCACGATGACCGAGTCGGCGGCGAGATGGACGACGACGTCGTCGATCACCGAGTCGGCGACGGAGGTGTCGGCGCTGCCGTCGGGGCGACCGGGCGTGGGCACGCAGACGAAGACCACCGTGGCCGGAGCGAGACGCGACAGCTCGGTGCCGAACAGGAGCCGATCCTCGCTGCGCCCGGCGGCGAATGCGTCATCCAATCCGGGCTCGGCGAGTGGACAGTGCCCCTGCTGCAGTCGGCGCACCTTGTCGGCGTCGTTGTCGATCACCACGACGCGGCAGCCGAGGCGGATCATCGCGGCGGCGGTGGTCGCACCCACGTATCCGGCGCCGATCACCCCGACGGTCCGCGCCTGCCCCGTGTGCGGTTCACCGAGTTCGTCACGCATGCAGTACCTCTCTGTTCAGGTCGTCGACGGCAGCGAGCACCTGCTCCGGACGGATCGCGGCCAGGCCGGGAAAGGTCGTGTCGCCGTGAGGGTCTCCGGTGGTGCCGGACCACAGCACGCGATGACGCGGCGAACTCGGTGGGCCCCACAGCGAAGGCGGGGTGGGCCCGAACAGCACCACCGAACTGGTCTGATAGGCGGTGGCGAGGTGCGCGACCCCGGTGTCGCCGCAGATCACCAGGCGCGCGGACGCGATCAGCCCGACGAGCTCGGTCAGATCCTGCCGGCCGGCGAGGACCTGCTCGTCGGGGAGTCCGGCGGCGTTGGCGACCGCGAGCGCGCTGGGCCGCTCGGCCTCGTTGCCGGTCAGCACCACCTCGGCCGAGCAGGCCAGGTTTGCGACGACCTCGGCGAAACCCGACTCGGGCCATCGCCGTGCTGCCGCCGCCGCACCGACGTGCACGACGATCACGCCATCGTGACGCCCGGATGTGTGCGGCCGGTTCAGATGCAGATCCGTCGGGTCGGCGGGCATGTCTGCCCACTCGAGCAGCCGCGTCCACTTACGGGTTTCGTGTAGATCCGCCTGCCACTCCGGACCCGCCACGCCCGGAAGGTCCGGATGGGCGTGCGTGATCAGTTCGCGCGGACGGGTATCGGCAAGCAGCCGGGTGCTCTGCGGCCCGGCACCGTGCAGATTGACCGCGATGTCCACCCGGTCGCACCGCGGTATGCGGGCTTCGAGTCCATTCACGGGCAGCAACCGATCCACGCTGCCGATCTGCTCCACCAGCGGACGCAGGTGGTCCGGGGTGGCCAGGGTGATGTGCGCGTCGGGGTATCCGCGGCGCAATCCCCGCAGGGCCGGGACCGCGGTCAACAGATCGCCGAGTCCCAGCGCCCGCAGCACCAGGATGTTCACAGTCATCTCGGTCTCCGGTCGGCGACCCGGTCAGGGCCAGGACGATTCGGTGGATTCGCACACCACCAGTTCGCGGATCTCGCAACCCGACGGCTGCGACAGGGCGAAGAGCACCGTCTGGGCGACGTCGGCCGGATCGTTGAGGCGCACATCGGCCGGTGGCTTGTACTGGTCGGGCCGACCGTCGAAGAACGCGGTGGACATCCCGCCCGGCACCAGCGTGGTCACGCCCACCTCACCGGCGAGTTCGGCGGCGAGCGCCCGCGAGAATCCGACGACACCGAATTTGGACGCGCAGTATGCGGTGGCGTCCGGCAGCGCCCGCAGCCCCAGCGTGGACGCGCAGGTCACGATGCGGCCGTGCGTCTGGCGCAGATGCGGGATCGCCGCGCGGGCCACCGCCGCGGTGCCGAGCAGGTTCACCGAGATGACCTGTTCCCAAGGCCCGCGGTCCACGTCCTCGAGCCGGCCGCACGCATCCGAACCGGCCGCGGTCAACACGCCGTCGAGGCGGCCGGTGGTCGCGGCCACCAGATCATCGATCGCCTCCCCGACCGCGGCGGTATCCGCGAGGTCGATGCGCCGATGCTCCACGCCCGGTGCGGGTTCGGCCCGGTCGAGGACCAGCGGTGTGCCGCCGGCCTTGCGTACCGCGTCGACCGTGGCCGCGCCGAGCCCCGACGCTCCTCCGGTGATCAACACGGTTCCGGGTGCGGTGTCTGCCCGTGTCATGTCGCCTCCTGTCATGTCGGCTCCTGTTCTGTCGGCTTCTGTCCTGTCGGGATCTGTTCTGTCGGGATCTGTTCTGTCGGGATCTGTCACGATGCGGCGGCTGCGCGGGCGAGGCGGGTGGTGGAGTGACCGGGCACCCGGCCGAGCACGACGACCCGCCCGCCGTGCGCCCGCACCACCGGTGTCTCCGGCATGGCATCGGGGTCGTAGTCGTCGCCCTTCACCCACACGTCCGGCCGCAGCGAGGCCAGCACACGTTCGGGGGTGTCGTCGTCGAAAATGATGACGTCGTCGACACATTCGAGCGCATGCAACACCCGCGCCCGGTCCTGCGCGGGAACCAGCGGGCGGCCCGGCCCCTTGTTGCGGCGGATGGACTCGTCGGAGTTCAGGCACACGACGAGACGGTCGCCGAGTTCACGCGCCCGCCGCAGGAGCGAGATGTGCCCTACGTGCAGCAGGTCGAAACATCCGCCGGTGGCCACCAGCGTGCCGTCGCGACGCGACGTCGCCTCACGGGCCGGACGCAGTAGCAGATCGAGGACCGACTCGTCGTCAACGGCCCGGTGTGCCCACTGCTTCACCCCACCGCCGTGCACCAGCGCCGAGGCGACCCCGACGGCGTCGGCGACGGCCTGCGCCACGCTGCGTCCACCGGCGAGCGCGAGCGCGGCCGCAGCGGCGAAAGCATCACCGGCGCCGCAGGTATCGAGCGGCATCGTCGCGAGCTCGGCCGGGATCACCGGAGGCGCCGACGCACTCGTCGCCTCGCCGGCAATCAGGACGGCTCCGTCGGCGCCGCAGGTCACCACGATCGACGACGCACCCGACCAACACCGTGGTGTATCGGCAGGCGCACTGCGCCAATCGAATCCGAGTCGCGCCGCCTCGTCGGCGTTGGGGGTGATCAACGTCGTGCCCCAGACCGGGTCGTGGCCCCGCGGATGCGGATCCCAGACCACCGGCGTACCGCGCAGCGCGGCCTCGGCGACACGATCGCGCAACCAGCCGATCGCGGTGACGCCCCGGCCGTAGTCGGACACCAATACAGTCTCGGCGGATCCGATCGCGTCGCAGGCCTTGTCGATCGGCACGTCGGCACGTGCGACGCCGTGGCCGGTGTCGACCCGGGTGACCAGCGCGCCGTCGGCGATGATCCTTGTCTTGCAGACGGTTTCGCCGTCGAGCGGCAACGCCACGACGTCGACGTATTCGGCGAGCGCAGCATCGAGCCGCCATCCCGCGGCGTCGTCGGCCAGTGCGGTCACCAGGGTCACCTCGGCACCCCGGCGCGCCGCGAGAATCGCGGTCAAGCCTGCGCCACCGGGGCTCTCGCGGCATTCGTCGGCGTCGACGACCGGCGCCGTCGGCGCTTCCGGCGACGTCCGGGTCGACGTGCCGACGATGTCGCGGTCCAGCAGGGTGTCACCGATGACGACGACTCGCGGCGCACTCATACGCGCACCCCCAGTTCGCCGTCCAGGGCGAGACACAGGGCGTGGATCAACATCAGGTGGATCTCTTGGACCGTCGCCACCGTGTCCGCTTCGACCGCGATGTTCTCGTCGCTGCTCCCGGCCAGCGAGTTGGGTGCAGGCCCGGTGATCGACCACGTCCGCAGCCCCATCTCCTGCGCCGCTTTCGCCGCCGCGAGGATGTTGCGACTCTCGCCGCTCGTCGACAGCAGGAATACGACGTCTCCGGGCCGGCCGTGCGCCCGGACCTGCCGCGCAAACCCGCTCTCCTCGCCGTAGTCGTTGCAGATGGCCGTCAGTGCGGTGCCGTCGGAGTGCAGCGCGATCGCCGAGAGCGGATGCCGGTCGTAGCGGAAGCGGCCGACCAGTTCACCGGTGAGATGCTGCGCCTCGGCGGCACTCCCACCGTTGCCGCACACCAGGAGTCGCCCGTCGTGGGCGTACATGTCGGCGAGTCGAGTGGCCCACGACCGGATCACCGGAGCCGCGGACGTGGCGGCCTGCGCCGCTCGGGACAACGCGGCGAAGTGCTGTTCGATCATGTCGGTCTCCCAACCGTCGTCGGTGGCGATTCCGGAGCGATCCGGAGAGTCGTTGTGCGTCAAAGGATTCTGGTGCCACAGCGAATCCACCGCAGCGACGACCGCATCGGGTGCGATGGAGTCCAGGCACGGATGTCCGGCTACCGGGCAGGTGCGTGCCCGCGTCATCCGGCATGGTGCCTGCTGATCGCCGAGGATCACCCGCGGCACACCGTGGGGCGCCCAGCGTGCCGCGGGGACGACCGGTGCGAACAGCGAGACCACCGGTGTGCCGACGGCGGCGGCGAGGTGGGCCGGTCCGGTATTCGGCGAAACCACCACCCGGGCACCGGCGAGCACCACAGCGAGATGTCCGAGGGTGGGCGTGGACGCCGGCTCGGCGTCGGATTCCTGTGCCACCGTTGCAGCCCAATCGGATTCACCGGGCCCGTGCGTCACCACCACATGGCGGCCTGCGTGACGCAGCGCTGCGGCGATCTGCGCGGTGTGGGCGGGCGTGGGCATTCGCGCGGGCACTGCGGCGCCGGGATGGATGGCCACATAGTCGCCCTCGAATGGCGCTTGCATCTCCGGGAGGAGCACTCGCAGCCGCGAGCCGTCCGCATCGGCGGGCGCGCCGGCGGCCTCGGCGAGCTCCAGCATGCGTTGTGCCTCCGACACCTCACCCGGCGGCGGTAACCGTAGATCGAGCAACGAGCCCGGATAGTCCTCGCTCACCGCTCCGATCCACCCGACACCGGCCATCCGCAGCAGTAAGGCCAACGGCAGCGATGACTGATGAAACGACGTGAAGATGAGGGCGGCGTCGTGTCCGTGCAGACGCCGGCACAGCGCGGCGATCTCGGCGGCGCCGACCGGCGGCGACTCGACCCCGCTCCACGGCGCGTCGTACACCACGACGTCGTCGATTCCGGGGAGCAGGCGGGCGGCCGGCTCTCCTGCCGGACCGACCAGCAGAGTCAGCGAGCGCGCCTGCTGCGCAACCGCTCTCAAGGCCGGGCCGGCGAGAAGCACATCGCCGGCCGAGTCCAGACGGGCGCACAACACGCGTCGCCCGGTGAGCGGACCGGTCGATTCCGCGGTCATCGGTTCGCACCCATGATCAGGTCCACGGCATGGACCAGCGAGGAGGCGACTCGGGCGTGCTCGCGCGCCGCCGATACCTCCTCGGGCCGGGTTCGGTTGGTGGGCACCAGGATCGCGTCGGCTCCGGCCGCTCGTGCGGCCTCGACGTCGGCGCCGATGTCGCCGACGACCACGCACTCGGATGCGGGCACACCCAGCTCTTCGGCGGCCCGGCGGACCATGCCCGGCAGCGGCTTACGGCAGGAACAGCCGGCGTCGGGGGCGTGCGGACACACCTGCCAGGTGTTGAAGGGACCGAGCAACTCGCTCACCCGCGCGTTGACCCGCGCCAACGCATCGGTGCTGATGAGTCCGCGGCCCACGCCGGATTGGTTGCTGATGATTCCTGTGCGTATTCCGTTGCGGCGCAATGCGCTCAGTGCTTCGACGGCGTCCGGGACCGGGTCGACCCCATCCGGGTCGTCGAGGTAGGGCACGTCCACGATCAAGGTGTCGTCGCGATCGAACAGCACCACGGCGGGACGGCGCGGGGCACGCGGGCGGCGGACGTGCCACTCACCGCGCAGCCGATGCGTGATCGCCGCGAACGGGATCAGCGCACTGGTCAGCAGCATCGAGGCCACTTCGCGTGGCGTGCGCGGTCCGGGCACGATCCGCCGCAGGGCGAACTCGAGAAGTGCAGTGGCCCAAGCGGTTGCCGATATCACGGCCAGCCGCCGATGACGGAAACCCACTCCGGCAACGACACCAGCCGCAGCCAGCACGGTCAACAGGTGCCGACCCGGGCGCCCGGGCCCGGCCCCGGTCGCGGCGCGCCAATTCCGTCCGTGTTTGTGGCGCATCAGGGCGTCGTCGGCGTTGCCGGCCTGGACCTTCACACTGCGCAGGAACCCGCCCGGGGCGATCGGATGGTCGACGACGCGCTCCCCCGAACGGATCTCGTGGCCGGCGCGGGACACCCGCAGGCCGAGGTCGGAGTCCTCGCGGTAGGCGCGCGGGAATCGAGGATCGAAGCCGCCGACCTCCAGCAGCACGCTGCGCCGGTAGGCCATCTCGGCGGTGATCCATTGCGCCCCGGCCAATCCGAGCGTGCGCCGCTGGTCGTCGGTGGGCCGCCCCGACGGCGCGGGAACGTGCACCCGGGCCTGGCTGGCGACGATACTGCGATCGAGTACTCGCAAATCGTCGGCCACCTGCCGGGTCCAGTCCGCGGGCAACTGCACGTCGTCGTCGACGAAGACCACCCATTCGGCCGACACCGACTGCCAGCCACGGTTACGCGCCGCCGCCGGACCGTGGCCGTCGCTGGCGACCACCCGCGTGGGGCAGGCCTCCGTGGACGGCATCCGCAAGGCCGGATCGGGATCGCGCCGATCGTCGACGACGACGATCTCCTCGGGCAGCGGTGCCGGGCCCGCCAGGATGCCCCCCACCAGATCGGTGAGGGCGTCTCGACCGATCGTGGGAATGACCACCGCATAGGTGAGTTGGTCAGTCATGCCGCCGCACCAGGAACGGACCGAGTGCCATCGCGTCGACGGGCGCCGACCCGAACAGCTCGAGGGCGTCGAGCACGCTGTCGACCATCGGGCGGCCGGCCGTGTTCAGGCTCGTGTTGACGATCACCGGCACCCCGGTCTTCTCCGCGACGCACTCGAGAAGGTGCGCGGTCTGCGGATCCGACTCACGGTCGACCGTCTGGATGCGCGCCGTCCCGTCGACGTGGGTGACCGCGGGCAACCGGACACGCCAGTCGGGGTGGACATCGTGGACGAAGAGCATGTAAGGACTGGGAATCGGGCCGCGGGAGAAGATCTCGGCGGCGCGATCGGCGAGCACCATCGGGGCGATGGGCCGGAACTGTTCGCGGCCCTTCACGTCGTTGATCCGCTCGAGGTTTCGTTCGTTGGATGGGTTGGCCAGCAACGACCGATGCCCTAGTGCCCGCGGCCCGAACTCGGACCGGCCCTGAAACCACGCGAGGATGCCGTCGTCGGCGAGGATCTGTGCGCAGGCCGCGCCGATGTCGTCGGGCCGCTCGAAGGGCACGCGGGCGGCGGTCAGTTGTGCGGCGATGTCCCTATCGTCGAATTCGCGGCCGAGGTCGGCGCCGGGGAATGGTGCGATGGTGTCGCCCGCGTCAGCCGAAACCGCCAGCGCCGCACCGAGTGCGGTGCCCGAGTCGCCGGCGGCGGGTTGTACCCACACCGACTCGAAGGGGCCCTCGTGGTGAATGCGGGTGTTCGCAACACAATTGAGCGCGGTGCCGCCTGCCATGGCGAGGTGCGCGGCGCCGGTGGCCCGGTGCAGCCACGTGGTGAGCTCGAGCAGCACCTCTTCGGTCACCATCTGCACGCTGCACGCCAGGTCGGCGTGTTGCGGATCGAAGGGCCCGGTCGGTTCGCGTCGTGGGACGAAGCCGTCCCAGTCGATCGGTTCGGTGACGAAATGTCCGCCCGAGGTCGCGTGGACCCGCTCGCGCAGGTCTGCGGCGAACCGTGGCTGCCCATAGGAAGCCAGCGCCATGACCTTGTATTCGTCGCTGGAGCGCGCAAACCCGAGATGTTCGGTCAGGTCCTCGTAGAACAGTCCCAGCGAATGCGGCAGTTGTTGTTCGGCGAGGATCTTCAGCTGCCCGTCGAGGTAGTGCCCGGCCAGCATCGACGTGTTCTCCCCACGCCCGTCACAGGTCAGGACGGCACAATCTCCCCGCGGATGCAGGAGACCGGCCGACGCCGCATGCGCCACGTGATGGCGGACGAACACGAAGCCGCCCAGGTCGACCCTGGGGAGCAGTGTGCGCAGGAAAAGCGGTGCGCGCCGGGCGAAGTCGGTGCGGATCGGCTCGGATCCGGGATCCAGGCCCGGACCATGGTCGGCGGCCAGATCGGGATCGTAGGAGTACGCCACCGCATCCAGATCGGCGCCGGTGAGGCCGGCTCGCGACAACACCCAGCGGATCGCGTTCTCCGGGAGTTCCCACGCGGAGAACGGCACCGGCCGTTTGCCGTGCTTGCGTCTGCTGAAACGTTCCTCTTCGGCGGCAGCCACCACCTGCCCGTCGACCACCAGCGCTGCCGCCGAGTCGTGAAAGACGGCATTGATACCCAGGACCCGCACTCTGTCCTCCCCGAGTCTCGTTCGGTTGATGACGGGCGGTTACCCGTCGCCACCGACTCGAAACCACCTATAGGGAATTCGCCGGTCACGGGCCTGCACGCCGCGTCCGGCTCGGCCTCGATGCTCGACGTTTGGCCCGGTCACCGGCCGGGTAGACGGCGTGCCATGGACTCCGACAAAGCGCTGGGCCCCGAAGACAGACGCGGGGGCGATGGGCCGGCGATCACCGTGGTGATCATCACCCACAACCGCTGCGCCGAACTCGACCGGACGCTGGCCGAACTCGACCGTGGCGGGATGCCGCCGACGATCGTGGTCGACAACGCCGGCACCGATGCGACCGCCGATGTGGTGGGCCGCCACGCGGCGGCGCATCCGATGGTGCGCTATGTCCGTTTACCGCAGAACATCGGTGCGCTCGGACGCAATCACGGGGTTACGTTGGCCGACACTCCCTACGTCGCCTTCTGCGACGACGACTCCTGGTGGGCGCCAGGCAGTCTCGATGCCGCGGTCGAGGTACTCGACGCGCACCCCGAGGTCGGGGCGCTCACCGGCCGGACGTTGGTGAATGCGGAGAACCGGCCCGACCCGATCAACGCCGAACTCGCCGCGAGCACGCTGCCGGGGCCGGCCTCGCTACCGGGTCCGCGGGTACTCGGCTTCCTCGCCTGTGCGACGGTCGTACGGGTCGACGCCTTCCGCAGTGTCGGCGGATTCTCGCCCGTTCTGGGATTCGTGGGTGAAGAGGCGCTGCTCGCAATGGATCTCGCCGCCGACGGCTGGTACGCGTGCTACGTCGAGGAGCTGGTCGTCCATCACCACCCGTCACCGATGCGGTCACCGTCGGACCGGCGCGGCCGCGAACTGACCAACTCCGTGCTGACCGATGCGATGCGTCGGCCGTTACCTCGTGCCGCACGTTCGGGCGCCACGCTGCTCGGTGCGCTGCTGCGGCGCGAGGTCCCGCCCGGCCATCTGGGCCGGGCACTGTCGGCGTTGCCGGGCGCCCTACGGCACCGGGTTCGACTACCCCCTGAGGTCGAGCGGGATCTGGTGGCCCTGGAGGCCGGCCGATGACCGAATTCGCGACGACGGCCTCGCGGGTGACCGTCGTGATGATCACCCATAATCGCCGGGACCAACTGGACCAGACGCTGACCCGGCTGGAGCCCACGGTGGGTGACGTACGGGTCATCGTGGTGGACAACGGGTCCGACGACGGCACCGTCGAGATGGTGCAGACCCGGCATCCGGGTGTCGAGGTGATCGGGCTGCCCGACAACGCCGGCGCGGTGGGCCGCAACATCGCGATCGAGCGGGTGCACACCCCGTATGTGGCGTTCTGCGACGACGACACGGTGTGGCAACCCGGGTCGCTCGAGCGCGGCGTCGCGCTGCTCGACGCCCACCCCGGGCTGGCGACGGTGACCGGGAAGTGTCTCGTCGAGCCGGAACTCGCCGAGGACCCCATCACCCCGGAGATGCGCGGGTCACCGCTTCGGCGGCCCGAGTGGATGCCCGGCCCCGCACTGCTGGGAATCATGGCCGGGCTGACCATGATTCGCACCGACGCGTTCCGTCAGGCCGGCGGCTTCTGCGAGCGCTACTGGCTCGGTGGCGAGGAGGAGTTGCTCGCACTCGATCTCGCGGCCGCGGGCTGGCACATGGTCTGGGATGAGCAGATGGTCATCCACCATCGACCGTCGGTGCGCCGCGACCCGACCCGCCGACGCCAGTTGGGCATCCGAAACACCCTGTGGACGTTGTGGTTACGGCGCCCGGCGATCCACGCGCTGCAACGTTCGTGGCGCATCGTCGCCTCCGCTCCACGCGACCGTGTCACGCTCGGTGCCGTCGCCGAGGCGGCTCGGTCCGCCGGCTGGGTGCTGCGCCATCGCAAGGTGGTGCCCGATCACGTCGAGGCCGGACTGCGGACGCTCGAACACAGTCAGGACCATTCGGTCGCAAGGCAATACGTCGGTTGACGGGCCGATCGACATGAATACCGCGGTCACCGCCACACCCACCGGTATCCGGGTGATGTTTGGCACCTGCGCCGACGGGTATTCCGGCCTGCAACGCAAGTGCCCGCGCCAACCAGAATGCCCAGATGACCTGAATGCCCAGAAGACCAGAAGAGCAGAAGACCAAGGAGAGTACCGGTGACCAGATCCGTTGATCGCATCGATCCGCCGCGGTCCGTCGACGTTTTGGCACGGGGCCCGGCCGAGCTCTCGCCCGGGCTGACGGTGCTCGCCTGGCATGTACACGGATCCTGGATGAGTGCCTTCGTGCGCGGCGGCCACCGATATCTGATCCCCACCACGGGCGACGCCGACGATCCCGACGGTCGCGGCCGTGCCGGCCGGGACTGGCCGGCCGGGGCGATCGAGATCTCCCCGGGCGAATTACGATCCGCCGACCTCGATCTGGTGGTGTTGCAGCGGCCCGAGGAGATCGAACTCACCGAACGATGGACCGGGCGGCGCCCCGGCCGCGATCTCCCGGCCGTCTACGTCGAGCACAACACGCCGCGGGAGCACGCGGCGACGAGTCGGCACCCCCTCGCCGATCAGGACGCCATCCCGATCGTGCACGTGACCGACTTCAACCGGCTGATGTGTGATTGCGGCCGGGCCCGGACGGCCACCATCGACCACGGCATCGTCGATCCGGGATACCTCTACACCGGCACCGTCGACCGCGCCGCGACCATGATCAACGAGCCCGACCGGCGCTGGCGGATCACCGGCACCGATCTCCTCGCCCCACTGTCGCGATGGAGCGGGATCGATGTATACGGCATCGGTACAACAGGTCTCGAGTCGCGGCATCCCGGTCTCGGTGACATTCGCGGCGGCGGTGATCTCGATCAGACACAGTTGCACGCCGAGGTGGCCGCCCACCGCGTCTTCGTCCACACCGCGCGCTGGACGTCGCTCGGTCTCTCCCTGATCGAGGCGATGCACCTCGGGATGCCGGTGGTGGCGGTCGGCACCACCGAGGCCCCCGCCGCCGTTCCCGAAGGGGCCGGCGTCGTCTCCAACGACGTCGACACCCTCGGCGCGGCGCTGGCCGAGTTCGTCGCGGAGCCGACCGCCGCGCGGCTCGCGGGTAAACGCGCGCGCGAATGGGCCCTGGAGCGGTTCGGTTTGACGCGTTTTCTCGAACGTTGGGATCAGCAGATGTACGCGGTCTGTGAACTCAGTTCACCCGCACCGGGACGAAAGGCCGAAGTGAAATGAAGATCGCCATGGTGTCCGAACATGCCAGCCCACTGGCCGACTTCGGCGGGCCGGACGCGGGTGGGCAGAACGTACACGTCGCCGAGCTCGCCGCCGCACTCACCCGCGACGGCCACGACGTCACCGTCTACACCCGTCGTGACCGCAAGCACGCCCCCGTGGTGGTGACCGCGGACGCGGGCTATCGGGTACACCACATCAATGCCGGACCGCCGCAGTCGATCCCGAAGGACGACATCTTTCCGCACCTCGGGGCGTTCGCCGATGAACTCGGCGAAGCACTGATCGCCGACCGTCCGCACGTGATCCACGCGCACTTCTGGATGTCGGGTCTCGCAGCGATCCTGGCCGGCAAGCCCCTCGGTCTCCCGGTGGTCGTCACCTATCACGCCCTCGGCGCCGAGAAGCGCCGCTTCCAGGGCAGCGAGGACACCAGCCCGCCGTCGCGGATCGCGATGGAAACCGTCATCGCCCGCCACGCCGACATGATCGCGGCGACGTGCACCGAGGAGGTGTTCGCGCTCTCGCGGATGGGCGCACCCACCGACCGGGTGACGGTCGTACCGTGCGGAGTGGACCTCGATGCCTTCGCCGCACCCGCCGATCCGCCCGCCGTGCTGACGCCGCGCCGGACGAGTCATCGGGTGGTGAGTGTGGGACGGCTGGTGCCGCGCAAGGGTTTCGAGGTTGCCATCGAGGCACTGGCCGAGGTACCCGATACTGAACTCGTGATCGTCGGCGGGCCCGCCGACGGCGATGTCCTCGACGACCCGGAGGGTGCGCGCCTGTGGTCTCGCGCGCAGGAACTCGGCGTCGCCGACCGTGTGCTGCTCACCGGTCGCATGGACCGCGACATGATGCCCGCGATCCTGCAGTGTGGCGATCTCGTCCTCTGCACACCCTGGTACGAACCGTTCGGCATGGTGCCCCTCGAGGCGATGTCGGCCGGTACCCCGGTGGTCGCTGCCGCCGTCGGCGGCCTGCGTGACACGGTCGCGTCCGGGGTCTGCGGCGAGCTGGTGCCGCCACGCGATCCGCACGCACTCGCCGAAACGCTCAATGCCCTTCTCGCCGATCGCAATCGGATCGACGGCTACTCCGCAGCGGGTCTCGAACGGGTGCGTACCCGGTATACGTGGGCGCGGGTGGCGTCGGAGACCGCGCGTATCTACCGACGGGTGGTCGCCGCCCGCGGCAACACCCCGGCCGAATCCGAGACGAGGGACCGGTCCCATGCGTGAGCGCCAGCGTGTCCTGGTCACCGGTGGTGCCGGCCTCATCGGGCACCGGCTGTGCACGCGTCTGCTCGCCCGTGGCGCACAGGTGGTGTGCGTCGACGACCTGTCGACCGGTTCGGAGGCAAATCTGACCGACCTGTGCGATGACGACGGTTTCACGCTCATCCGGCACGACGTCGTCGACCCGCTGCCCGCGCTCGGCGCCGTCGACCTCGTCTTCCACCTGGCCTGTCCACCGTCGCCGGAGTATTACCTGGGACGGCCGGTGCACACGATCCGCTGCGCGTCGGAGGGGACGCGGAACACCCTCGAGGTGGCCCGACGCTCCGGCGCGCGCTACGTACTGGCATCGACCAGCGAGGTATACGGCGACCCCGCACAACATCCCCAAGTCGAAAGTTATTGGGGCAACGTCAATTCCGTCGGGCCGCGCTCGGTGTACGACGAAGGCAAGCGTTACGCCGAGGCGCTCACCATGGCCTATGCCCGCGAGTATGGGACCGACACGTCGATCGCCCGCATCTTCAACACCTACGGACCGGGGATGCGCGTCGACGACGGTCGCGTGGTGCCGGCGTTCATCGATGCGGCCCTCGACGGCCGGCCGCTCACGGTATTCGGCGACGGCACCCAGACCCGGTCACTGTGCTACGTCGACGACACCGTCGACGGACTCATGGCACTCGGCGACTCGTCGTGGCGCGACCCGGTCAACATCGGGAATCCGCACGAGATGACGGTTCTCGATCTCGCGGAGATCATCGTCGACGCGACCGGCGGATCCATGTCCGTCGAGCATCACCCGGCCCGCGTCGACGATCCGGTCCGCCGTTGCCCGGACATCGGCGTGGCGCGCCGCGAACTGAAGTGGACGCCTCGGGTGTCAGCAGAGGAAGGCCTGCGCCGCACCGTCTCCTGGTTCGTCGGAAACCGCCGTCACCCGGTGGCGGCGGCCCGGGCGGTCGCCGATCATGCGGTGTGACGGTCACGATCCCGGCAATCCCGCTCATCATCGGTGGGCCGACACCCGATGAGTGAGCAGAGCGACCTCTGCGCCACGCTGTCGCGCCTGGCCGGGGAAGGCGAGGAGAACACGATCATCGCGGTCGCCGAATCCCTCACCGGCGGCAGCATCGCCGCGGCACTGAGCCGGGCCGAGAGTTCTGGAGACTGGTTCGCCGGTGGCGTCGTCGCCTACCGGCCCGAGGTCAAGCACGGACTGCTCCGCGTGCCCGACGGCCCGATCGTCTCGGCCGCGGCGGCGGCGGCGATGGCCGAGTCGACGGCTCGACTACTGCAAGCCGATCTGGTCGTCGCGGTCACCGGCGAGGGCGGCCCCCAACCCCAGGAGGACGCCCCCGGGACCGTCTGGTTCGGCGTGTGCACCCACGGGCGCACCGAGACGAGCAAGCACCGATTCGACGGCGAGCCGTCGCAGATCGTCGAGGCCACCACCCTTCACGCGCTCGAACTGCTGGTTGACGGATTGTCCTGAGCGCGCGCGGGCAAAGACGGCAGAATCGTCTCGTGACCACCCATATCGAAGACTACGCACTCATCAGCAACTGCCGGACCGGGGCGTTGATCTCCCGGTCCGGTTCGGTGGACTGGCTCTGTGTGCCGCGATTCGACTCCTCGTCGATCTTCGCGGCCCTGCTCGGGTCGCATCACCACGGGAACTGGGCCCTGAGGCCGACCGGTGAATCCACACCCGCCGGCCGGCGCTACGACGGCGACACCATGATCCTGGTGACCCGATGGGAGACCGAGACCGGGATCGCCGAGGTCCACGAGTTCATGCCGATCGACGGCGCACGCGTCGACGTGGTGCGGCGCATCGTCGGGATCAGCGGCACCGTCGAGTTCACCACCGAGTTGCGGATGCGATTCGACTACGCACGCTCGGTGCCGTGGGTGCAGCAGACCGGCGACGAGCAGCCCGAGCTGCTCGCGATCGCCGGACCGGACGCGGTACTGGTGCGCGGGGTGGCCTTACACGCGGAAGATCACGTGCACCACGCGACGGTGTCGGTGGGCGCCGGCGACCACCACGATCTGGTGCTCACCTGGTTCCACTCGTACCGCCCGCATCCCGAGCCGCTCGACGTCGACGCCGCCCTGGCGGCGACCCGCGACTGGTGGATCGAGTGGTCCGGGCACATCGAACACGAGGGCCCCTACCGCGACCAGGTCGTCCGGTCCCTGGTCACCTTGCGTGCACTGTCGAATCCGGACACCGGCGGGATCGTCGCCGCGGCCACCACGTCGTTGCCGGAAATGCCTGGCGGCGAACGTAATTGGGACTACCGATATGTGTGGCTGCGCGACGCCGCCCTCACCCTGATCGTGTTGATCTCCCATGGCTTCCTGCACGTCGCCGATTTCTGGCGAATCTGGCTGATGCGGGCGATCGCCGGCGACCCCAAGCAGGTGCAGATCCTGTACGGCGTTGCCGGAGAACGGGATCTGCCCGAGCGGGAGCTGCCGTTGCCGGGCTACGACGACTCGACGCCGGTGCGGGTCGGCAACGCCGCGGTCGGGCAATTCCAGGCCGACACCCTCGGGGAGGTGCTCGTCGCACTACACGTGGCACGCACCGCGGGGCTAGCCGAGACGGACTTCTCGTGGCCCTTGCAGCGCCATCTGATCAAGCGGGTCGAGGCCTACCTCGACCGCCCCGATCAGGGCATCTGGGAGATGCGGGGCGAACCGAAGTTCTTCACCCATTCACGGGTGATGGAGTGGGCCGCATTCGACCGCGGGGTGCGGGCGATCGAGGACTTCGATTTGACCGGCCCGCTCGAGAAATGGAAGCAGTTGCGCGACAAGCTCCGCACCGAGATCGAGAGTCAGATGGTCGATCCCGACGACGGCAACTTCGTCCAGTACTCGGGCACCCGTGAGGTCGATGCCGCACTGCTGCAACTGCCGCAGGTCGAATTCTGCGACCCCGACGATCCGCGCATGCTCGCCACCGTCGACAAGATCGAGCGCACCCTGATGCGCAACGGGCTGGTCCACCGCTACCGGTCGGAGACGGGCGTCGACGGCGTGTCCGGTACCGAATATCCGTTCCTGGCGTGCACGTTCTGGCTCGTCGAGCAATACGCGCGCAGCGGCCGGCACCACGACGCCCGAAAACTGATGCGGCGGGCCACCGCTACCGCGAGCGATCTCGGCCAGTTCTCCGAGGAGTACGACCCGGTCCACCAGCGGCAGGTCGGCAACGTGCCGCAAGCGCTGTCGCATCTGGCGTTCGTCCGTGCCGCCGACGCACTCGTCGGCACGGTCGACGGCTGAATCCCGACCCCTCGGCTCACGAGGTGGGTTCGCGGTCGCCGACCTCCTCGGCGGCGACGATCTGTACGGCCACCTCGGCGACCGGGATGTTGGACTCCTGGGACAGTTGCCGGATGATCTCGAAGGCGCGCACCGCGTCGACCCGATAGCGCTCCATGATCATGCCCTTCGCCTGGCCGATGATGTCGCGGCTGGCCAGGGCGCTGCGGAACTGCTGCCCGCGGCGGGCAGAGCTCAGGGCGATCGCCGCATGGGTCGCCAGGACCCTGGCGAGGTCCCGGTTCTTCTGGTCGAAGGCATTCGGTGACGCCGCGAACAGATTGAGTGCACCGAGTTCGCGATCACCCACATACAGCTGGATGGACAGGGTCGACCGAATCGGGGTGCGTTCCCGCACGGCGTGCATCAGTTCCGGCCACCGCACCTCGGTCTCGACGTCGGCGATGCCCACGGTGCGCTCCTGCCAGATCGCCTCGAAGCAGGGCCCGTCGCCGTATTCGTGCTGCAAGTCGTCGAACTGCCGGGCGATCGGGCCGGTCTCGGCGGTGGACGCCAGCTCGGGCCTGCCATTGCGGTCGCTGCGGGTCACCAGGGTGACGCCGGCGTAGTCGACGCCGGGCAGAATCTCCACCGCCGACTCGGTCATCCGCCGAAGCACCTGATCCGGACCGAACTCGGCCTCCGGGGCGCCGTGAACGGTGCGCGCCAACTCGGCGATCCGCGCGTAGGTCGGCGGTTCCACCGCACTCATCCTCCTCGAACTTGCGCCGATGCGCGGCACGAACATTTCGGCGCTGCCGCGCCCGGACCCTTGCAGTGTGCACCCGAACGGCGTCGACCGCGCCTGTTCGGCGGGACCAAGGCCACTACGCAGCACGGACGGGGTGTGAGTAAAGTGATCGTGCCCGAGACCGCCGGCACCGCTGCTGCATGTTGTTGTGGAGGTTGGAACAGTGCTCGATGATGTGGGAAACAACGCTGGTCTCGGTGGCGCTGATTTCGATGATTCCGCGGATGCCGACAAGGTCGGAAGTTTCCGGTTCTTCTTCGACACCCAGTCCTGGGAATGGTCCGACGAGGTGGCGCGGCTGCACGGATACGCGCCCGGCGAGGTCGAGCCGACCACCGAACTGCTGGCCGGGCACAAGCATCCCGACGACCGCAACGACTTCGAGCACCTGGTCGAGGAGATGGCGACCAACCACAGTGTCTTCTCCAGTCGCCACCGCATCATCGACACCCGCGGCGAGGTGCACCACATCATGGTGATCGGCCAGCCGATCGTCGACGAGTCCGGCACCCCGATCGGCACCGAAGGCTTCTACCTCGACATGGACGGACTCGACTCCCGGATCGTGAAGGCCCAGATCGATCATCACGTCAACCGGTTCCGGAAGAGCCAGGGCGTGATCGAGCAGACCAAGGGCATGATCATGTTCACCTACCGGGTCAGCGCCGACCAGGCCTTCGAGGTGCTGAAGTGGCGTTCCCAGGTGACGAACGTCAAGGTCAGCATCCTGTGCCGCAACATCATCGCGGGCAGCCAGGCCATCTCGATTCCCGACAGCGCCCGGCACTCCTTCGACCATCTGCTGCTCACCGCACATCAGGACACCGATACCGCGGCGCCTCCCACCGACGACGAGTGACCGGCGCGCCCCGGCCGGCCGCGCGAGTTTGAGTCGACACCCTGCTGGGCACGCTGACTCCAAAGGCCGGCCGATCAGGAGAGCAGGATGCGAGCAGTCACGTGGCAGGGTAAACGCAAGGTGTCGGTGGACAAGGTGCCCGATCCGCGGATCGAGAAGCCGTCCGATGCCATCGTGAAGGTCACCTCGACCAACATCTGCGGATCGGATCTGCATCTGTACGAGGTGCTCGGGGCCTTCATGAATCCCGGGGACATCCTGGGTCATGAGCCGATGGGAGTCGTCGAGGAGGTCGGTGCCGACGCCGGCGATCTGCACGTCGGCGACCGGGTGGTGATCCCGTTCCAGATCTCGTGCGGCACCTGTCATATGTGCGACGAGCAGCTCTACACCCAGTGCGAGACAACGCAAGTCCGCGATCAGGGCATGGGCGCAGCGCTGTTCGGATATTCGAAGCTCTACGGCTCGGTGCCCGGCGGGCAAGCCGAATACCTCCGCGTCCCGCAGGCCCAGTTCACCCACATCAAGGTGCCCGACGACGCACCCGACTCACGGTACGTCTACCTCTCCGATGTGCTGCCTACCGCCTGGCAGGCCGTCGAATACGCGAACATCCCCGACAACGGCACGGTTACCGTCCTGGGCCTCGGCCCGATCGGCGACATGGCCACCCGCGTCGCCGCGTACCGCGGGGCCCGCGTGATCGCCGTCGACCGGGTTCCCGAACGGCTCGCACGCGCCGAGGACCGCGGTACCACGACGATCGACCTCGACTCGGTCGATGACGTCGCCGAAGCCGTTCGTGAACGGACCGACGGCCGGGGCAGCGATGCGGTGATCGACGCGGTGGGCATGGAGGCCCACGGCTCACCGGTCAATCAGCTCGCCCAGCGCCTCGTGGGCATGCTCCCCGATGCGGTGGCCGACCCGCTCATGCGCAACGCCGGGGTCGACCGGATGGCCGCGTTCTACACCGCCATCGACACGGTGCGCCGCGGCGGCACCATCTCGCTCATCGGGGTGTACGGCGGAACCGCCGACCCGCTGCCGATGCTCACCCTCTTCGACAAGCAGATCCAGTTGCGGATGGGCCAGGCGAACGTGAAGCGTTGGGTGCCCGAGATCCTGCCACTACTCACCGATGACGACCCGCTGGGCGTGGATACCTTTGCCACGCACGAACTCTCACTCGACCAGGCGCCACACGCCTACGACATCTTCCAAAACAAGCGCGACGGCGCGGTGAAGATCATCCTCAAGCCCTGAGCCGGTTCACCGCACGACCTTGATGGTATCGAGCTCGGAGTCCGCGGCATCGGGCAGATTCATCCCGGCGGCCTTGCCCGTGCGCAGGTACTCCAGCACCTCGTCGTCGAGCACCTCGCCGGGCACCACCACCGGGATACCCGGTGGGTACGGCGTGATCTGTTCTGCGGCCACACGTCCGGCCGCCCGATCGAGCGGGACGGCCTCGGTGTCGCCGAAGAAGGCGTCGCGCGGCAGGATGCGGGTCTCGAGTTCGAGCCCGGTGGGACCGGGTTGGTGAATCGGCGGCGGTGTCTCGAATCCCGGTGCGGCCGAGGCGAGATCACGCAGGGCCGCCAACAGCCGGTCGGCGCTGCGCTGGTCATCGGCCATCGACATGGTCGCGAGGATCCGGCGGTGGTCGCTGAGCCCGACGTCGAGCTGTCGCCTGTCGCGTAGCCAATCGGCACATTGGTAGCCACTGACCTCCATTTCGCTGACGTCGATGAGGACCTGGAGTTCGTCGAGGTCGTGGCTGGCCTGCTCACGCAGCAACTCGTCCTCCATGACCCGAAGGCCGTCGATGGCGTTGATCTCGCCACGGACGGCTCGTGCCAAACTCAGTGCGCGGCCCAGCAATTCCGTTCCCGACTCGATCATGTGCCGCCGCCAGCCGTCGAGTGCGGCATACACCAGCACGCTGGGACTCGTGGTCATCAGCAGGTCGGCACATTGCATGAGCCGAGAGCGGTCGACGAGGTCGCCCTGCACGTGGAAGACCGAGCCCTGCTCGAATCCGGCGCCCATCTTGTGCACGCTGACCACGCAGACGTCGGCGCCGGCGTTCATCGCCCAGGTGGGTAACTCGTCGTGGAACGGCAGGTGGGCGCCCCACGCCTCGTCGACGATCAGCGGCTTGCCGCGCTCATGGCAGATATCGGCGATGGCGCCGATGTCGGCGCAGGTGCCATAGGGAGTGGGGCTGACGATCAGCAGTCCGGCGGCCTCCGGCCGTTGCTCCCATGCCTCGCGAACCGCCTGCGGCGAGGGCGGATGAGTCAGATGCAGGGTCGTGTCCCAGCGGGGACGTACCCAGCGTGGTTGCAGGCCGGAGAAGATGAGGCCCGCGACAATCGACTTGTGGGCGTCGCGGGTGACGAGGAGCTCGCCGCGACTGCCGCCGGCCACGGCGAGCATGGCCGCCTTGACCGACAGCGAACTTCCGCATGTGGAGAAGAAGGCGATGTCGGCACCGACGGCATCGGCCATCAGCGTCTCGGCGGATGCGAGGTAACCGTTCGACGTCCGCCGGTCGTCGAGGCCGCCCGAGGCCAACAGATCCGAGCCGAATGCCTCGGCACCGATGGCCTCGAGAGTGCGTTCGTCGACACCACGGCCCTGGCGATGCCCGGGCGGGGTGAAACCGTAGCGACCCTGGCTCCGGTATGACACAAGTGCTTCCAACAATGGTGCGCGCGAGTGGTCCACGCGCCCGATACTAACCAGGTGCGTACGCCACGGGGATAGGCCGCGGCCCGCCGGCCGTCATCCGGCCGAGGCGTCGGGGGCGTCGGTGTCGGGCTCGGCGAGCTCCTCCCGCAACGCCCGCAGCGTGCGGGCAAGCAGCCGCGAGACGTGCATCTGCGAAATCCCCACCTGTGCGGCGATCTCGCTCTGCGACATGGCGTGAAAGAAGCGCAGCGACAAGATGGTTCGTTCGCGTTCCGGGAGCCGGGCCATCGCCGGGGCGAGTGTCACGTAGTCGTCGACCTGGGCCAGGTGCTCGTCCTCGTCACCGAGTGTCTCGCCGATCGAGCGTCGCTCGTCGTCGACCTCGGCATCGATAGAACTCGCGTTGTACGCCGAACGGGCCATCAGGCCGTCGATGACCTCGTCGACCGGTAGATCCAGATATTCCGCGAGCTCACTGGGGCGCGGCGATCGCCCGAGCCGTTGCACCAGCTCGTCGCCGGCCCGCCCGATCCGCAGCGACACCTCCTTGGTGCGCCGCGGCACGCGCATGCTCCAGGTGCCGTCCCGGAAGTGGCGCCGGACCTCCCCCATCACGGTGGGCACCGCGAACGACAGGAAACTTGCCCCGCGCTCGACGTCGAATCGGTCGATCGCGTTCACCAGCCCGATTCGTGCCACCTGCACCAGATCGTCGAAGGCCTCGCCACGGTCGGAGAAGCGGCGGGCGATGTGGTCGGCGAGGGGCAGACAGCGCTCGATGATCTGATCGCGCCTGGCCGCGTGCCGCGTCGCGTCGTCCTCGGCTCGCAGATCCGCGAGCAGACCGACCACGTCCGCGTACTCGTCGTCGCGTTCCCGTGGTGCCTTCCCAGCACTCTGCGCGCCGTCCGCCCCGGACGGCGTGCGAGCGAGTTCCTGGCGTTGCTCCCGGACCGACGACAAACATTTCCTCCGATCGACTCGATGCCCTCGCGCGGGCGGCTGACCGGCGACGATGGGCGTACCTCCCACGGTACCCAGTCACGGAAGATCCGAAACCACCTTGAAGGTCGGGCGCAGTCGCCGTACGGTAAACATCAGCGGTTCAGTCAAGTAGCTGCATACGGCCAAGACTGCGCACACCGGGGTCTTGACGTTCTTGATTGTCATCGACCGAGACGGAGTCCGTCCAATGAACCAGCTCGATACGCAAATCTCGTACCATCCATTGCCGGAGGCGAGAAATCCTCTGGCGCAGCGGTATTCAACCGAATCGTCGATGGGCGTCGGCCGATCTTTTTGTGTCCAGCAGCTCTCCGGTGCGATCGACATGCAGACCACAGCGGACTTCGCGGCGGCACTCGACCGTGTTCTCGGGCGTGCGCCCGAGGCCGTCGTCCTCGACATGTCTCAGGTCGAGTTCGTCAGCGCATCCGGGCTGGGGATACTCGTAAATTTCTGCGATGAGGCTGCGCGGCTGTCGGTCCCGGTTGCCGTCGTGTGCAGCCGGGCGATCGACCGGCCGGTCCGCGCCTGCCCGGTGGACATCCCGATCGACATTCACGGCTCGGTGGAGTCGGCAGGGTGGGCGGTGATCACCTCCGCCGTGTCGCACTGACGTGTCGCACTGACGTCCTGCCATACTGACGCAGGTCTTCTGCTTCATACGAATAGCGGCCGTGGCCTTGAAGGCCACGGCCGTTACTCGTTTCGTCATCTATTGTCTCGCGTCATCTATTGTCTTGCGCTGCTGCACTTTCCGATCGTGACGACGATGTCGCGCCGGTCGGGATGGTCGGTGTAGTCGATGGCCTGGGCATCGGTCACCGTGGTCACCACGCGCCAGCCGAACCCGTCGGTGTCGATATCGAATCCGCGCACCACCGTGCCGCTGACCCGGGCGAGCGCACCGGTCGGGCCGATCCGGAGGGAGACCTGCAGTCGTCCGTCGGACACGGTCGCCGAAATGATCTGGGAACTGATCTCGTCCACGGCGATCTTCACGTCGGCTACATCGTCGACCGTCCAGTCATCGAGGAAGAGTGCCCGTTCGATCACTGACCGGACGATCGAGAGCCGGTCGGATTCCGCGACGACCGCAAGCTCGACGGGCGCACCCGACGCGTGCAGCAGGTCGCCGATCACCACCTGCGCGTCTGTGGTCCCTCTGTATCCCACTAACCTCTCCTCACGAGCGTTGACTTCGTTTCCTTTTTACCCGCTCAACGCACAAGCAAAACCATTTGAGTCGATTGTCATTCGCTTCCGTGTCGCGCACGATCGGCCCAGAGACGACCTCCTCACTGCTCACGACGGTCTTCTCGAGTACGCCGGCGCATCCGCTCCCGGTATCCGTAGGTGGCCCGCAGCACATCATCGCGGCTGTCGGCACTCGATCCGATCGCTCCGGCGAACATCCCCAGGGAGGTCGCCAGCCAGGCCAGGCAGACGTAGTTGGCGGGGCCGACCGGACCGCCCAGCGTGCGCGCCAGGTACCCGGAGTCGATCACGACCGCCGCGGCGAGCAGGGTTGCGGTGAACAACGCCAGGTAGAGCACGGCGGCGCTGAACGCGACGGTGACGACCGTTGCCGTGTTGTAGAGACGGGCGCGGCGCCGCGAGGAATTGCGCGGGTTCTCCCACAAGCGGTTGTTGACCACCAGCCACACCGTCGCGAGCAGCAGCGACAGCAGCGAGATCGCGAGCAGACGCCACACACTCAAGGAGTTGGCCATCGACCAGATCGACGCGTAGAAGACGCCGAACGATGCAGCTGCGGCCGCCGCCGCCATCATCCCCGTCAGTGTGGGGATCAGACGCCACGGCCGGTTGTCGCGAACCATCCCCAACGCCAGGCGCAGCCGGCCCAGTGGGCGCTCGTCGATCAGCCGGTCGGTGCCGTCCCGGCAATCCTGTACCCACTGCCTCCCCGCGCTCGTCGCCGCATCCCGCTCCCCGCGAATCCGGCGCGCCGCGGTGCCGATCCCCGAGATCAGCCGCCGGTGCGGAAACGGCCCCAGCGCCGGGGTGGAGATGACTGCGGACTGCCGCGTCGGATCCACCTCGATCACCACCACACAGGGCTTGTCGGAGCGGTTCTTGTCGGGCCGCAGCCGGTCGGGGTGCAGTTTGTCGGGCCGGAGCCCGTCCGGCTGCTGCGCGTCGCCGAAGCGGGGGATCTCCGTCACGAACACCACCGCGTCCGGACCGATGGGCTCGTGGGAGCGGATCGCGTCGAGGCTCAGCTTCGGTTCCATCTCCAATGACGACTCGGTCGCGATGGTCAGACCGCGATAGCGCAGCGAATTCGATTCCAGGACTTCGCGGATCCGATCCTCTGACCTCTCGAGAATCGCTGCGGGCAAGCCGTGTTCGGCGATGATGCGCAATCCGTCGGCCGCGACGACTTCGGGGGGTGGCATGTGACTGCGGATACCCAGGAGGCGGGCGGGCCAACCACCCGCGTGTGCTGATGGCAGCGAGTTTGACCTTCCCGGGGGTCGGGTAACCCCCCAACGCATCAGTAGGACCGTCGGAGAAGGAGACCATGATGGCCATCTGCGACATGTGCGGCAACGACTATCCGCGATCCATGACGATCACCATCGGCGGTGAGAAGAACTCCGGAGGCGTGTTCGACAGTTTCGAATGCGCGATCGCCGCACTGGCACCGCGATGCGGCCACTGCCGATGCCGGATCATCGGGCACGGCGTGGAGTCCGGCTGCAACATCTTCTGCTGCGCCCATTGCGCACGCGCGGCCGGTCACGACGGACTCGTCGACCAGGCCGGCCATACCGACGGCGGCTCCGGACAATGGAAGGTCTTCGACGACAGCCGGGAAGGAGTCGTCGAATGAGTGCCGATCACCGATCCGACCGCAGCACACGTGGCGGCGGGACCGAAGGGCATCCCGGCCATCGGTCGGCATCGCGGGCACGTGCCATCAAGAGCACCGGGCTCCTCGGCTTCGTCGTGGTGGCTATCGCCATCGTGTTGCTGGTGCTGGCCATCGGCGCCACCGCCGGGCATCATGCCGCGGGCGGATGGCTCTGGCTGGCCACCGTGATCGTCGGGATCGTCGGCCTCGCGATGGTCGCCACCGGCCGGGTTCTCGCGACGTCGGCGCCCGCACATGAGCGGCCCCAAGAGGATCCGCTGCAGCCCGAGGTGACCGCCGAGGACGAGGAGAACTACCGGCAGCTCTATCGCCGCGGGCGAGGCCGGCGGCGATAGAGTCTGACGACAACTTCTTGGGCCGCTACGCCTTTCGCTGCATCGACGAGCGGGCCGGATTGTGCTGCGCCTGCTTCTTCGGGTCCGGCTCGTCGGCCTTCTCCGTGACGCCCTTCTTGATCCGCGCACCGACGTCGGGATCGATCCGGTGCCAGTACTCGAAGGCCCGTGCCAACACCGGCTCGGACACACCGTTGAGCAGATGGCCGACGACGTTGTCCACCAGTCGTTCCCGAGCGGCGTCGTCGAGCACTTCGCGCACCAGCGTGCCCGGCTGCCCCCAGTCGTCGTCGGCGGGATGATCCATGTAGGCACTGCGGACGATCTCGCCGTCGGCGGCCCATTGCGGTTCCGGCTGACCCGAGAACGTCGCCGCCGGCCCGCCCTTGGAGTTCGGCGCGTAGACCGGGTCGGTCACCGGATTGATGCGCATCACACCGTCTTTGGAGTACGAGTGCACCTCGTTGCGCGGTGCGTTGACCGGAATCTGCCGGTAGTTCGCACCCAACCGGTACCGATGCGCGTCCGAGTAGGAGAACACCCGGCCGAGCAGCATGCGGTCGGGGCTGAAACCGATGCCGGGGACGACGTTGTTCGGCTCGAAGGCGGCCTGCTCGATCTGGGTGTGGTTGTCGGTGGGGTTGGTGTGCAACGTCATCCGGCCCACCTCGTGCAGCGGGTAGTCGCTGTGCGGCCACACCTTGGTGAGATCGAACGGGTTGAACCGGTAGGACGTCGCGTCGTCGTAGGGCATGATCTGCACCTTGAGCGTCCAGCTCGGATAATTGCCCGCCGCAATGGATTCGAACAGATCGCGGGTGTGGAAGTCGGTATCTGCCGACGCCATCTGATCGCCCTCGTCCTGGGTGAAGTACTCGACTCCCTGATCGGAGATGAAGTGGTATTTCACCCACGACTTCACACCCTGCGCGTTGACCCACATGTACGTGTGTGAGCTGTAACCGTTCATGTGGCGCCACGTCTTCGGGATGCCGCGATCGCCCATCAGCCAGGTCACCTGATGCGCCGTTTCCGGCGACAACGTCCAGAAGTCCCACTGCATGTCATGATCGCGAAGATTGTTGTCGGCGCGGCGTTTCTGTGACCGGATGAAGTGCTGGAACTTGAGCGGATCCTTGACGAAGAAGACCGGCGTGTTGTTGCCGACCATGTCGTAGTTGCCCTCGTCGGTGTAGAACTTGAGCGCGAATCCGCGCGGGTCGCGCCAGGTGTCGGGGCTGCCCCGTTCCCCGGCGACGGTGGAGAATCTCGCCACCATCTCCGTCTTCACGCCCGGCTGGAACAATCCCGCGCAGGTGTGGTCGGTGACGTCGGCGGTGGTCTCGAAGGTGCCGAACGCACCACTGCCCTTGGCGTGCGGCTGCCGCTCGGGAATACGTTCCCGATTGAACTGCGCCATCTGTTCGATGAGGTAGTGATCATGCAGGACGATGGGCCCACCGGCGCCGACGGTCAGGGAATGTTCGTCACTGCCTGCCGGAGCGCCCGAATCGCTGGTCGTGTAGAAATCGTTGTTCTCGGACATATCGCCTCCCACGGCGGTGGCCCGGACAGAACCGGCCGGACCCGATTGTCAGTTGCCTCCGGCACCGGGGCGCGGCGCCGGACCGCTTCCCGAAGAACGGGCGCGGGGTGCCCCATTACTCGAGCACCTCGATTCCGAGGGTAGCCGCACCGGCCACGGTGTGCGGGCGGGTTGTCCGATCGTGTTCGCCGGGTCGATGGACTACGTTGATCTGCAGGGCCCGCACCGGCCCGTCTTCGCCACTGCCGTCGAAGCGTTCGACACCATCGCCGACGCGAAGAGGAATTCCCGTGACCTACCGTCAGACCCTGCGCGGGCACACCCATCGGTTCGCCGATCTCACCGAGGTGCTGGCCAAGGCCACCCCGGCGCGCTCGGGTGACGAACTCGCCGGATGCGCCGCCGAATCCGACGCCGAACGTGCGGCCGCGTCGTGGGTGCTCGCCGATCTGCCGTTGACGGTGTTCCTCGAGCAGCTGGTGGTGCCCTACGAGTCCGACGAGGTCACGCGGCTGATCATCGACACACACGACGCGGACGCCTTCGCGCCGGTGTCGCATCTGACCGTCGGCGGACTGCGCGACTGGCTCCTCGAGCAGGCCGGCGACGAGTCCGGCGGCCGACGACTGCGGTCGGTGACGCGCGGCCTCACCCCGGAAATGGTTGCGGCCGTGAGCAAGCTGATGCGCAACCAGGACCTGATCGCGGTGGCCAGGCGCATCGAGGTGACCTCGGCATTCCGCACCACCATCGGCTTGCCCGGGCGACTGTCCACCCGGCTGCAGCCCAACCATCCGACCGACGATCCGCGCGGCATCGCAGCAGCTCTGCTCGACGGACTGCTGCTCGGCTGTGGCGACGCGGTGGTCGGCATCAATCCGGCCACCGACTCCCCACACGCGACCGCGACCCTGCTGCGGTTGCTCGACGACGTCCGCACCCGGTTCGCCATCCCGATGCAGTCGTGCGTCCTCGCCCACGTCACCACCACCATCGGCCTCATCGAGCAAGGAGCCCCCGTCGACCTGGTCTTCCAGTCGGTCGCGGGCACCGAGGCGGCCAATCGCGGTTTCGGTGTCGACCTCGCCATGCTGACCGAGGCCAACGAGGCGGGAAAATCACTGGGCCGCGGCACGGTCGGCGAGAACGTGATGTACCTGGAGACCGGCCAGGGGTCGGCGTTGTCGGCGGGCGCGCACCTGGGCACCGGCGGGCGGCCGGTCGATCAGCAGACGTTGGAGGCTCGCGCCTACGCCGTCGCCCGGGCCCTGGACCCGTTGCTGGTGAACACCGTCGTCGGATTCATCGGCCCGGAGTATCTGTTCGACGGCAAGCAGATCATCCGCGCCGGCCTCGAGGATCACTTCTGCGGAAAGCTGCTCGGACTGCCGATGGGTGTGGACGTCTGCTACACCAATCATGCCGAGGCCGACCAGAACGACATGGACACCTTGCTGAGTCTGCTCGGGCTGGCCGGGGTCTCCTTCGTGATCACGGTCCCCGGCGCCGACGACGTCATGCTCGGCTATCAGAGCCTGTCCTTCCACGACGCGCTCTACCTGCGCGAGGTGCTGGGGCTGCGTGCCGCACCCGAATTCGAGGCCTGGATGCAGAGCATCGGGATGGCCGACGAGGGCGGCCGGGTGATCCCCCTCGATCCACACATGTCCCCACTGCGCGGGCTGGCCTCATGACCGCCGACGATCCGTTGCCGGTCGCCGACCCGTGGGAGCCGCTGCGTCGGACGACTCAGGCCCGAATCGGTCTGCATCGCAGCGGCTTCGGTGTTTCCACCAACGACGTCCTACACTTTGCCGCCGATCATGCTGCGGCGCGCGACGCGGTACACAGCCCCATGGACACCGGTGCGGTCGGCAAAGGTCTGCAGGAGTTGGGTTTCGGTGGTCCCGTGGTGGTGCGCAGCCAGGCGGGTTCGCGCGCCGAATACCTGCGGCGCCCCGACCTCGGCCGGCTACCTGCGGATCTGTCGTCGGTGCAGCCGACGGGTGCCGACATCGGGATCGTCGTCGCCGACGGGTTGTCGGCGGCCGCCGTCGATGCGCACGCCGTCGCGCTGGTGGATTCACTCACATCGGCTCTCGCACCACACTTCTCGATCGCCGCCCCGGTGATCGCGACCGGGGCCCGGGTGGCACTCGGCGATCACATCGGCGCGGCGCTCGGTGTCGAGATGGTGATCGTCATCATCGGCGAGCGACCGGGATTGTCGGTCGCCGACAGCCTCGGCATCTATCTGACCTACGCACCGAAGCCGGGACGTGTTGACTCGCAACGCAATTGCATCTCCAACATCCATCCGCCCGACGGTCTCGGCTATGGTGATGCGGCGCGGATCGTCGCCGCCCTCGCCACCGGCGCGCGCCGGCTGGGCGCCTCGGGCGTGACCCTCAAGGACACCTCGGCAGCGCTCACCCCGCCCGCCGGACAGTTCGAGCTGCCCTGACCGGGCGGTACCCCCGGAACACTGCCTCGATGATCGCGATGTGACGGCACCGGTGATAATGAATCGCACATCGACAGGGGACACGCATGCAGATCACTCCGATGGGGCCGGGCATGGTCGACGGGCTGCCCGCGCTACCGATCCGCAAGGCCGCGGTGGCCTGCGGGTACGCGGCACAGGGACTCGGCTATGCCGCGGTCATGACCGCCTTGCCGTCGTTCCAGGACACCTGGGGTATCGACGATATGGGGATCTCGGTGATCCTGCTCGGTACCTGCGTCATGGCCGGCATCGGATCTGTCGCCGCCGACCTGGTCGCGGTTCGCCGGGGCAGCCGGGTCGCGGTGTGCACCGCCCTGGCCGTGCAGGCGGTGGCCGTCGCGACGATGGCGTTCGCCCCGGCCTTCGGTGTGTTCATCGCAGCGGTGGTGGTGTACGGAATCGGGCTGGGCACCATGGATGCCGCGGCGAACATGCAGGGCACGATGCTCGAGGCGCGTACCGCAACACCACATCTGGGCAGGTTCTACGCCGCCTATACCGCCGCCGCCGCGCTGGGCGCGGTGGCCATGAGCGCCTTTCTGTCCACCGCGGGCGGCGCCGTCGGGGCGCTGTTGACCGCTGCGGTGGTCCAGGTCGGCGTGGCGGTCTTCGGCATCGTCGGACTCGATCCGTCTCGGGAACTGGCACACGAGCAGACCGCCTCCCGGCCGACCGACGCCGCTGACGACTCCCCGCGAGCGCGGACTCCGTTGCCGCGTAGGGCAATCTGGCTGGTCGGTAGCACGTTGATGGCGATCTACATGCTCGATTCGGCGGTCTCGACGTGGAGCACCGTCTACCTCACCAACGCCTTCGACAACCTGGCGAACCTCGCCCCGCTCGGCTATGCGATGTATCAGGTGACCACGTTGCTGTCGCGGCTGGTGACCGACCGCCTCGAGATGCGGGTCGGCGTCGTACGGCTCGCGCTGAGTGCGGTGGGCATCGGTGTCGTCGGGTGCGTGGTGATCGCGGCCGTCCCGGCCTTCCCCGGCGCGATCGTGGGGCTGGCCATCGCGGGCGTCGGCGGTGGCATCCTCATCCCGGTGACCTTTGCCGCCGCCGGACGCATCCTGCCCGCGCGCCGCGACGAGGTCATCGCGCGCGTGAACCTGTTCAACTACGCCGGCGTGATCCTGGGTGCGGTGATCATCGGCGCCATCGCGTCGGGCTCGGGGATCGGCGTAGCTTTCCTCATCCCTGCGGCGGGCCTCATCGCGGTGATCCCCTTGGCGCGACGGATCGACACCACACGCCGGCAACCGGCGCAGAGCCCCTCTTAGAGTTGGCAATTCGATGAGCACCAGCCAGCCCGGCGAACGCGGCGTCCGCGGACGCAGCCGGCAACGACGCCAAAAGCTACTCGACGCGACCATCGAGATCATGGCCGCACAGGGGACGGCGGCGGTCACGCATCGGGCGGTGGCCGCGGCGGCCGGGTTGCCGCCGTCGTCGACGAGCTACTTCTTCGAATCGATCGACGAGCTGATGGGCGAGGCGGTGACCGAGGCGATGGACCGCGAGGTCGCTCGTCTCGGCGAACTCGAGGGTGCGGTCGCCGACGAGGCGACCTCGGCCGGACGACTGATCGCCAACTTCGCGGACTTCATCCGTCAGGAACACGATCCACACACCGTCGCACAATTCGAGATCTATCTGTATGCGTCCCGGAAACCAGATCTGCGCGGCCGCGTCGTCGCGATCATCGAGGCCACGCGCAAGGTGGCGAGGCGCGCGCTGCGCGCCGGTGGTGTCGCCAATCCACTGGCGGCCGACGCGATGCTCGCGATGATCGACGGATTCTCCTTGCATCGCATCGCCAATCCCGATGGCGCCGAGGTGGAAAGCCTACTGCTCGGCCTACGGGCACTGCTCATCGGCTTGTCGGCGCTGGAGGTCGTCGGCGACACCACCTGGGACGCTCGTCAACCGCCGGAGATCAGTACTGATCCAGATACGCCCGGATCATGATCTCGAGCTCGGCCAGCAGGGCACCGTCGGGCTCAGGTGATCCGTCGTCACCAGTGCCGTCGAAAGCCTCGCGCATCACCGCGTCGGCCGCGGCGAAGACGGTGCGGGCGACGGTGATATCGCAGCCCGTCAGGCCGCAGGCATGCATCAGCTCGCAGACCTTGACGGCCATCCGCGCCTTGTGCGCCCGGCCGGGGTCGCCGGGCAGCCGTGCGATCGACCCCACGATGCGCACGATGCGCTCGTCGGCGTAGATGCTCGCGATGTGGTCGATCACCGCGGCGACCGGGTCGGCGATCCGCTCGACCTCGATCTGGTCGATCACATCGTCCATCAGGCTCTCGATGCGCTCGTGGTAGCGGGCCACCAACGCCACCGCGATGGCGTCACGGTCGGGCAGATACTGGTGCAGGGCACCGACCGACAGACCGGCCTCCTCGGCCACCCGGGTCAGAGTGAGTGCGTCGACGCCTTCACTGACGGCGATCCGGTCGGCAGCGGCGAGCGCGCGGCTGACCTTGTCCCGCGACCGCGACTGGGTGGGCGTGCGCTTGAGCGGCACTGACGAGAGGTCATCGGCCTCAGACTCGTCCGACGTCGGGTCGTCTGGGGCGAATTGCACCGACTCACCTTACCGTCGGCACCAGGCCGAATATATTTTCGTACGCCGCTGGGGCCGGTGGCCCCGATGGTCAGCAGTTCGACGCGAGCTGGGCGCAAGCCGCCATGCGGAACCGGTGTGGGGAATATGCCCTGCAGGGCGTTCATTGGAACGCACATGAGTACACAGGAGATCACTCTCGAGAACTTCCCTGCGACCGTGGAGCAGGAGGGCATCGTTCTGCTCGACTTCTGGGCCGGCTGGTGCGGACCGTGCCGTCAGTTCGCACCTGTCTTCGAGGCGGCGGCCGACAACCACCCCGACATCACCTTCGGCAAGATCGATACCGAGGCGCAGGATCAACTCGCCGGCAGCCTCGGCATCCGCTCGATCCCGACGCTGATGGCCTTCCGTGATGGCGTCCTCGTCTTCAATCAGGCCGGTGCCCTGCCCGCCGCACAGGTGGAGCAGCTGATCGAGGCCGTCGAGGGTCTCGACATGGCAGCGGTCCGCGCCGAGATCGCCGAGGCAGACGACGGCACGGTCCAGTCCTGACGTCGATCTGCCGAGGTCGGCACCACAGCGAAATGCCCCGATCACCAGGCGTGTCGGGGCATTTCCGCAGAGCGAACTACTTTACGCCACTGAAAATGAATTGCAGTGTGGTGAGCAGTGTTTCGTTCGACTGAATTGCGTTCCACAAGAAATTGTCGATCATGGTGATCCTCCCTTTTCACTGATGCAAGCCGACCATACATGCTGACTCCCAGATTTTCTTCAGAGTCCGACGACCGATCCATCTACCGGCGGTCAGCCCTCGGAGTCGCCGAGCCGTCGGTGGGTAGGGCCGGCCGATACCGGCCGTAACCCGGTCGGCGGCGGTTGCCATCGGCGACGACTGCGGGCCGCTCATGTTCGCGGGGCCGGTTTCACCGAGGCCACGACCGCCTCATAGAAGTCGTTGACGAGGTTGGTCATCGCATGGACAAACCCTTTGTCCGTGGATCGCTTCGATCCCATCGCCACTTCCATCGTCATGGTGAATTCACGGATGTCCTTGCCTGCTGGGGGAAGGATCGCCGCCACGTCGTCTCGAAGTCCGCCGAGTAGCGCCGAAGCCGACTCCGTGCGGCTACCCAATTGATGCCCCGTAACGCGCAGGGCCGGTGGGGCCTCGTCGAGCTGCCGGATCAACCAGTTGACCTTGGTGACCGGCCGACCCGATCGTGGAGCCGGCATCGTCATCGAACAGCTGATTCGCTCGCGGGCCAGGTTCGCGTGATAGACGACGAGCGAGACAGTGCCCGGAATCCGCAATGTCCCGAACAACTCACCCGAATCCGCGAGCTGCTTCGCACGACTTACCGCGTCGACGTGCGCGCTGGCGCCCCGGGCGGTGACTTGCTGCCCGGTCAGGGCACTGAGTTGAAGAGCAAGGTGCATGCCGAGTTGATCGAACCGGCGGCAGATCTCTGCCGTGGCGACCTCACCCGGCGACAACGTGCTGTCCTTGACGCCGCTTCTGACCTTGACCCAGTGCTTCCCCATGTCGTCGAAGCTGCACATGCCAGATCTCGAGTCGCACCCATATCGCAGGAACTCGGCCAGAACGCCTGCTCGTGTTCGGTCATCGACTCCGCCGTGTGCGCTGACCAGTGCGGCCGCAGCAAGTATTTCCTCCCATGAAATATGTTGCAACGCAACAGATCGAGTGTGACGCGCATCGACAGCCACGGGAAGTTCGTCGGGCGCAGGCATGATGTCGCAACTGACGGTGACCACGGCGTCGAAGCTCTTGACCCGGGCGAGCTTCAGGTAGGCATCGATCTGCTCGGCCTTCAGAACACCCTTGCCCGTCTTGACCTCGACCAAAGCCGTCCATTGCTTGTCACCTCGAGTGACCCGTATCAAGCCATCCGGTCTGAGGTCTTGGTCTGCGTGGGTGAACCGGACCTCGGTGTAACACTCGATTTTTCCGCGTGGCCCACCGACCAGCCCGACGATCTGCTTGCCCAGTTCCGGCACGATCGCCATGACCGCGAGTGCGACCGACGCCGCACGCATTTCCTGCTCGGTGGTCGTCGACGACCGCACTGCGGGGAACAGTCGAGCACGCGTCCAGCCATCCGCATTCTCCGGCGAGACGAGGTATGGCGAATGCCGGGTACGCCAGTCTGCGGCGATGCGCGCCACTCGCTTCCGCCGACGAATACTCACCCGATTCTCGTCGGTGACGCTCGTATCCTCACCGGTCCCTCCCGACTCGTCGACGACCGACGCCTCCCGCGAATCGACTGCTTCCGGCTGCAACGAATCACCCGGGTCGTCGACTTCTACGCCAAAGTCGGTGACAAGGGCCGCCAACCCGCCCGCGTATCCCTGCCCCACCGCCCGAAACTTCCAGCCGCTCTCGTGCCGGTACAGTTCGGCCACGATCAGCGCGCGTTCATCGGTGAACCCGTCCAGTTCGCTGCGGAGGTACGCAGATTCATCGGACTCGCCGCTGCCAAGACTCACAGTCATTTCCAGCGATTTCACCAGTCCGAAATCCTCACCCGACTCGGAATCCGCACTCGCGGCGACGATCAGGCGGTCGATCGGGTCCGGGAGCCGCGCCACGTCGATCTGCAGCCTGCCGCCGAGATCGTCGCTCCCATCCTCGTTGTCCCCAGTACCGTCGTCACCCACCAGACGCACTGCACCATCCAGTGCGTTCGGCTGGTTGTAGAAAACGAGGTCATCCGCAGATTGAACGTTTCCACCGGAACCCAGGACGAGCACGCTCGCATCGACGGCTCGGAGGCTTTCGCCAGGCGTCGCGCTGATACGTATATCCAGTTGTGGGGCGGGGTCACCGAAGATCTCGGCGACGCGCACATTCGCGCCCTTCGCGAGAGCATGTGTCGGCATTGCGTCAATGTAGCCGTCCGCGTCCTGCGTCGCCCGTGGTTCGATTCCACCTGAAGTCTTCAGGCCGGCGTCACAGGTCGAAATGCACGCCCGTGAGCTTTTCTGCGGTCTCCCACAGCTGTTGTCCGAGAACGGGATCAGTGGCCTTCTCGGCCAGCGACGACTGGACGGGCGGACCACTCAAGCCCATCGGGCCCCGCGGGCCGTAGTACTGGCCTCCCAGCACGGCCGGATCGGTCGCGGCGCGTACGGTGATCAGCGCTCCGCCGGCAGCCTCCATGATGAAGGTGCGCCGAATCCATCGCAGCGATGGTGTGGTGAACAGCCAGCGCAAGACTGCCTGCTGATCCCGCATGACGCCGGATTGCGTCGCACCGGGATGAGCCGCCACCGACATCGGAGCCGGGCCGGCGCGCCGTGCCAGCCGACGTTGTAATTGCACCGCGTACACCAGTTGAGCAAGCTTGGCGCGGGCGTAGGCGCGCGCGGGGGTGAATCCGCGCTCCATGGTCAGGTCCTCGAAATCGATGATGCCGGCGCGGTACACCGTCGATCCGACGGTGACGAATCGGCCACCGGCAGCGGCCGATACCGCACCGAGCAGCAGACCGTTGAGCGCGAAGTGACCTAGGAAGTTGGTGGCGAAGTCCATCTCGAAGCCGTCGCGGGTCAATTCGCGACGCTGGCGCATCACGCCGGCGTTGTTGACGACGAGGTCGATGACCGGATGGTCGGCACACAACCTGTCGGCGCAGTCTTGCACCGACGAGAGGTCGCTCAGGTCCAGGCGCGCAATGTCGAGGTCGGCGCCGGGCACACTCGCAGCGATGTCCTCGCGGGCCGCGGCCGCCAGGTCAGGGTTACGGCACGCCAACACCACGCGTGCGCCGAGTCGGGCCAATTGGCGCGCTGTTTCGAGCCCGATGCCCGTGTTGGCGCCGGTCACCACGGCCAACCGTCCGCGCTGCGTGGGCGCGTCCGCCAGACCCCAGCCCCTACCTCGCATCGATGTCCTCCTGAATTGTGATGACCTTGTGGGTACCACATGACGGACTTCTCGCCCTCCGATGGGCGCCGTGACCGGGTTTCACGCCACAATGATCAGGTGCACATCGAGCGAGCCTGCGGCCCGCGATCCCGAGTCGCGCGTTCGTGGTCGCGGGCTGCGTACGCGCTCGTCGTCGCGAGCATGGTGATCGGACTGACGGCATGCGCGGGCGGGCAGCGTGCGAGCGCTCCGGCCGCCGTTCCCGCCCCACCCCAGGGCGTCGAGGTTGCGCGTATCGATTACCCGGTGCCCGCAGGTAAGGCCGATCCCACCCAGAACTGGATGGATCTGTATCTGCCCACCCACCGCCCGGGTCGTCTTCCGCTCGTCGTGCTCATCCACGGCGGGGCGTGGCGCAACCGCATCAGCGCGGCCAGCTTCGCGGTGTTCGCGGCCACCGTTGCCGACCGCGGGGTGGCAGTTCTCAACGTCGAATACCGACGAGTGGGCAGCGGCGGCGGCTGGTCTACGACCTTCTCCGACGTGGCCGCCGCGATCAACGACATCCCCGCCGTCGCGAACCGCTATCCGGTCATCGACGCCCAACGGTCCGTGGTGGTCGGCCACTCGGCCGGGGCACAGCTGGCCGTGTGGAGCGCCACCCGCGATCACCGCACTGCCGACGCCATCGGCGTGCCTGTGCGGTACCGGCCGGCACTCGCCTTCTCGATTTCGGGCCCCCTCGACATGCGGCGCGCCGCCGCGCTCGGTGATCGCAACGTGGTGCAGGTGCTCGGCGGGAGCCCGGGGCAGGTGCCCCGACGGTATGCGGCGGTCGACCCGTTCCAGAATCTCGACCCGCAGGTGCCGGTGATCGCGGTGATCGGCAGTCGCGACACCACGGTCCCGGCGATCCTCACACAGGACTATGTGGCCGCCGACAACGCCGCCGGCGGTCATGCACGCCTGATGGTCTTTGCCGGACAGACACATTCATCGATCGTCTCGCCGACCTCGACGACCTTTCCCCGACTGGTCGACGAGATCGTCAAGGCGGTGCGCGGGCTCCGGGGGCACAATGCCGATCAGTGATCATAAGTGGTCGGATCACGCCACGGCGGAATGCGACGCAGTGCGATAGCGCAGTGTGACGACGACCAGACGTGGGTCAATTGTCCGATTCGAGCGTTTCGGGCGTGCCCACCCACCAAGGGACAGCTATCCAGATACGTCTCAGCGAGTCACAAGGTTGCGCTGATAGTGTGACGCTTGATCACGGATAGATCACGGCCATTTCGGGCGCGGAGCCGCGCCCCAACCATCGCCGGGGCGCCCGCGGACCATCAGAAGGCCGTCGAGGAACCGTCCTGAGCAGCCGTTCGAGAGTTGAGGTATGACGACAGCACTCACGCGCGCGACCACATCCGGCGTGCAGCACACGACGCAGACACCGGCTCCCGCTCGTGGTCAGCGTCCCCGGCGGGCATACCTCCACCACGTTGATCTCATCCGCGCGACGACGTTCTCACTGGTCATCTTCGTCCACTGCCTGACCCAGACCACCGACGAGTTCACCAGCCTGCCGGTCAACACCACCTCGCTGGCGTTGCACTTCACCCGTAACACCTTCTTCGCTCTCACCGGATTCGTTCTGATGTATCAGAACTTCGACAAGGCGGACTTCTCGACCTTCGCCTTCTGGCGCCGGCGCATCAAGCTCGTCATCTTCCCGTACCTGATCTGGTCGTTCATCTACTGGCTCGTCGAGGACATGTGGGTCCATGGACGCCTCGCCGATGTGCCGACACATATGGGCGAGTTCGGCAAACTCGTGATGTGGGGTCTGTCGGGATTCCAGATGTACTTCTTGTTCGTGATGCTGCAGGTCTATCTGTTGTTCCCACTGGTGCTGTGGCTCGTGCGAGCGACTGTCGGCAAGCATTGGTGGCTTCTTGGGGGCAGTCTCGCCGTGCAGGTCGCGATCACCGTGACCATCACCTACTGGGAGCCGCCCGCGGCATTCGCCCCCTACTGGTGGCACAACTACGCGACGTTCGTGCCGTATCAGTTCTTCATCCTCTACGGCGCGGTCGCGGCCGTGCACCGCGAAGAGGTCGCTCGTTGGCTCGCCGGCAAAGGATGGTGGCTGTTCGGGGCGCTGCTCGCGACCGGTGGCCTTGCCCTGGGCACCTACCTGTATGGCGTCTGGTATGACGGAAAACCGGTCCACGACAACAACTCTGCGTTCTATCCGACGCTGGTGCCCTTCCTCATCGTCGCCATGACCTGCCTCTACGCGGCCGCCGCACACTGGGGCGAACACTGGCGCGACTTCACCCCGCGATTCGCGCGGGCGGTGTCATTCGCGTCGAACCGGTCGTTCAGTGTGTTCCTCTGTCACGTGCTGGTGCTGTTCTTCATCCTGTACCCGCAGCTCAACGACCGGCCGGCGATACTGGTTCGCGTCGGCGAACCGTGGAGCACCCTCGTCGTCTACCTGCTGACGCTGGCCGGCTCGTTGCTCCTCGTCGAGATCCTGCGGCGCCTGCCCGGCTCGGCCTATCTCACCGGACGTCCACGGCTGCCGCTCACCTTCGGCCGGCGGACCGACCGCGGCTGAGCGTCACCGCGTCGCCGACTCGAAGGTCATCGCTGCTGCCGATCAGCCCGCCGCGTGGTGGGCAGCACGGCTGATCGTTTCGAGCACCACCGGAAAGGCCGACGAGGTGGGGTCGACGATCAACCCGTGGTCGGTCTTGGGCAGTAAGACGAACACCGCACGGCCGCCGGCCGCGTGGTCGGCGGCCACATACGTCTCGGACAGGATCGGCGGAACCACCCGGTCCTCGGCGCCGGCCATCGCGATGGTGGGCGTGGCCGGATCGATGTTCTGGATCGGGTCGACCGATGCGTATCGATCGGGGACCTGGGACGGCTGCCCACCGAGCGCACGGACCACGCGGTCGTCGCCGAGTGCGACCGCCTTGCGCATATCGAGTGGGCCGGCCAGCGAAACCACGCTGGTGGGACGGAACTTCGGGTCGGCGCCGACTTCTCCGGTACCGAGCTTGTGTCGGGTACCGGCCCACATGGCCAGTTGCCCACCAGCCGAGTGACCGACGACGACAGCGTTGCGGGTGTCGATCTGCGGAATCGCCTTCTGGATCGCCGGGACGAAGTCCAGGGCCGCGGCCACGTCCTGAAATGTCGTGGGCCAGCCGCCACCGGAGCCGACCCGCCGGTACTCGACGTTATAGACAGCCAGCCCGCGTTCGGCCAACCGACGCGAGAACGTGACGAAGCTATCGGCACCGACCGTCGACAGCCACGAGCCACCGTGGATCAGAACCACCAGCGGCACACTGCCATCGGGATGGTTGCCGCGGGGCAGGAAGACGTCGGCCCAGTTCTGGGTATCGTCACGGGTGCCGGTCGTCGTCGGATAGAGATACCGGCGCGCATCCACATTCGACGAGGCGATCACCTTGGCCAGATCGCCCGCGGCCGGACCGGCGCCGACGGGCGTGACCGTCTGCGACGGCCGACCCTCCTGCTGCGGCGATGACGAACATCCGGCGGCCAGCAATGCGCTGACCACGATCAGCGGCAACAGCACCGCGGAACAACGGCGCGTGGGCAATTCGATCACGATGACGTCGCTCCGTTGATCTGCGAAGCGGTGACCAGCCCGGAATCGAGTCCCCACTTGTGGGCGATGGCCCGCATCGTCCCGGTGTCGATGAGCTTCTGCAGCGCTGCCTGAAGCGGCTTGGCCAGTTCTGAGCCCTTGCGGATCGCCAACGCATACGGTTCGGTGTCGAACGGTGCACCAGCTGTCGCCAGGGCGTTCGCCGACTGGGCGACCGCATAGGAGACGGCGAGCGAGTCGGACGAGACCGCCTGTACGCGACGGTCTTTGAGTGCCGCCAGCGCGTCGTCCAGCGTGCCGAATCCCGTCGCGGTGATCGGTGGGTCGCCGGTCACCGTGCAGGACTGGGATTTCGCGGGGATCTCCGTGGTGGCCTGGACGGTTCCATTCTCGACGCCGACCTTTTTGCCGCATGCGTCGTTGGGATCCACGCCGTCGTCGGCGCGGCGGACCCACTGGGTTCCCCCGCTGAAGTACGTCACCATGTCTACTTGCTTCTCGCGGTCTTTCGTATCGAAGATCGAGCGCATTCCGAGGTCGTAGGTTCCGGCGGCCACCCCTGGGATGATCGATGCAAAGTCGGTGTTGACGTAACCCGGCGTCAGACCGAGGATCTTGCCGACGGCATCGACGACCTCCACCTCGAAGCCCGTCGGCTTTCCGTCGGCACCGAGGAACACGCTCGGCCGATACGGGATGGCGGTGCCCACGATCAGCTTTCCGCGGGCGCGGATATCGGCCGGAACCTTCGCGGCCAGGGCCGCGTCCCGGTCAACCGATGTCGGGGAGGCCGAACTCGTCGGCGTCGTAGAATCCTCAGTCGCACAACCCGCCAGCAGCAACGGAATCGCGGCGACCACGAGAGCGGCACGCCATCGTCGTAACAGTCGCACCTCGATTCGACCCTTTCGCTCGTGAACAGTCCTGGGCTAGTAGGTACGGTCAACCTACCGTGCATGACTTTCGCAGAGCCTCGTCCACACGCCCGCGGAGTCAAACAAAAACGGCAGTTGTCGATTCACAGGTTTCTCTTGTTCACCACCGTCCAAGGTTGCTGACATTGTAATGTCAATTTGCGTTCCATCATTCCAGTAACATTCCGGATAGCTCTGCATAGAAGGTGTGATGACCAGAATCAATCGATCGGTGTTCGTGACGGGCGCGTTCGCCCTGATGCTCGTGGCCGGAGCGTGTAGCAGCGGCGGAACCGACTCGGGCACCAGTTCGAGCTCTTCGAGCGCGCCGTCGTCCTCGTCGGCCTCGGTATCGAGTTCGTCGGCCTCAGCGGCCCCGCCCATGACGACGACTCACCATCAGCAGGCCCCGGCCCCCGGCCCGCAGACCACCACCCCCGCCGGCGGCGGCAATCGCAGCGGCCAGCCCTGCACCGACCAGGACGGCGCCCCCGGCCACTACATCAATGCCAACGGCCAATGGATCTGCCAAATCACCGGAGACGCACCGCAAGTCAATACCACGACACCCAGCCAGCGCGACGACGACCCGGGCGGCCAGCCCTGCACCGATCAAAACGGCGCCCCCGGCCACTACATCGACGCCAACGGCCAATGGATCTGCCAAATCACCGGTGACGCACCACGGTGATATCGGGTTCATCACCGGGCCGGCCGTGGTGGCCCCGTCGATTGTCGGTGCCCGTTGGGGCCCGCATCGTCGTCGCCATCGCGGCCGCCTGCCTCGGTGCCGGTTGCGGCGTGCCGGCGACCACGACGGTCACGAACTCGTCGACGGTGTCGTCGACAATCGTCCACCCGAGTAACGCACCCACCAAGAAGTATGTTGCCCTTGGGAGTTCATACGCGGCCGGCCCGGGCGGGATTCGGCTCACCGACATGCGGTGCGCCCGTTCGGAAGGAAATTATCCGAGCCTGGTGGCGCAGAGTCTCGGTCTGCAACTCACCGACGTGAGCTGCTCGGGCGCCACCACCGCCGACATCGTCGACCGTGCCCAGCCCGGTGTCGCGGACCGGCCACAGATCGATGCCGTCACCGCGGACACGTCGCTGGTCACGCTGACGGTCGGCGGCAACAACATTCACTACGTCGGCCGCCTGATGGCGTTGAGTTGCCGGGCCGTCGGGCCGATCGTCGGCGCCCGCGCCGAGCACTGCAACTCGAGCCCGCCACCGCCGCCGGCCGCCGCGGACTTCGCCCACCTCAGCACCACGCTGCACCGGGTCCTGCAGGCCATCCGCGATCGTGCGCCGCAGGCGACCATCGTCTTCGTCGACTACCTGCCCCTGACCACCGGCGATGCCACATGTGACGTGTTGCCGCTGAGCCCCGAACAGCGAGCCGAGACCCTCACGGTCTACGCCGGACTGACCAAAGCCATTGCCACCGCGGCCAATTCGGTCGGCGCCGAGGTGGTCCGCATGTCGACGGCCGGGCACGATCACGGCGTCTGCTCCGCCGACCCGTGGCTGTACGGGTACGAGAGTCCGGCGCCCTACCACGAGACCCCGTCGGGCAAGGCCGCGATCGCCGCCACGGTTGCGAAGGTCGTCGGCGCATCGGCGTGAACGACGCGCCTCACCAACCGGTGACAGCAGTCAGCAGTGCCCGGGGACGCGCCAGCATCGTCTCCCGGACAATGTTGCGCGCCAGCGAGATCGCCGAACAGTCGCATCCCGCGTCCACCCCGCTCGCATCGACCCCGAGACTGCGGCACAGCGCTATCGCCCGCGGTGCATGGAAGTCCTGCGTGAGGAGCACCGGCCGGTCGACTCGGTAGACGTCACGCAGCCGCCGGCAGGTGTCGGCGGTGTCGAAGCCCGCGGGGTCGTCGACGATCTTCTCCGGCGGCACGCCACGCGCCTCCAGATAGGCACGCATCACCGCGGGCTCATCGCCCGCGTCGGGAGACCCGTTGCCCGAGTTGATGATCCGCTGTACCGCACCAGACCGGTACAGCGCCAACGCGGTGTCGAGGCGACCCCGCACGTAATCTCCGGGGTCACCGTCGCGGACCAGTGAACCGAGCACGACGACCGTCGAATCCGGCGGAACCTCGGCGGCGGTGAGCGAATGACCGCGCGAGGCGACGAACACCCAGGTGGCCGCGATCGTCACGATCAATTCGACGGCGATCAATGCCATCGGGATCATCAGCCGCGCCGTGTTCCGGACACCCACCCGATCACCCCCTCCCGAACACCCCTCCCGGACACCGTAGCCAGAAGCCGGCCGCCCGGCTGCAGTCGCCGGGCCGCCGTATACGGCCTCCATGTGTGCGCGTGACACAAGTGGCTGTAGTGTGATCCCCAGCACAGTTTCAGCCACACAGTTCAGCCACACGATGAGGGGGTGGGCCGCATGCCGTACATGCCGATCACGGAGTCGATGTTCCTGATCGCGGAGACCCGCGAGCAGCCCATGCACGTCGGGGGGCTGCAACTCTTCGTCCCCCGGGCCGGCCAGTCGGCGAGCGAGCTGGCCGAGGAGTTCGTGGTGCGGTTCAACACCTGCACCGACCTAGATCCGCTGTTCCGCAAGCGTCCCGCCACCCCGGCCACCGTGATGGGTTATGTGGCGTGGTCCCATGACGACGACATCGATTTCGACTACCACGTGCGCCGGTCGGTCCTGCCCCGGCCCGGACGCGTCCGGGAGTTGCTGCGCTACGTGTCTTTGCAGCACAGCGCGCTGCTCGACCGCAATCGGCCGATGTGGGAAGTCCACATCATCGAAGGCCTCGAGGACGGCCGCGTCGCGCTGTACACCAAGATCCACCATTCCCTGATCGACGGCGTCTCCGCACTGCGAATGTTGCAGCGCACCCTGACTGCCGACCCCGAGGACCGCAACGGGTCGGCCCCTTGGGACCCGGCACTGTACCGCCGGGCGCCCAAGCCCTCGTCCTCCTCGTCGTCGTCGTCCTCACGCATCCCCGACCTCTCGGGCGCCCTGGACCTCGCCGGCTCGGCCCTCGATGTCGGCGGCCAGATCGTGGGCATGCTGCCGGCCACCGCGCGTATCGCATGGACGGCCTTGACCAACAAGGACTTTGCCGCCCCGTTCCGCCCGGCGCCGCGGACGATGCTCGACGTTCCCATCGGCAGTGCGCGGCGGTTCGCGGCCCAACAGTGGTCCACCGACCGGTTGCGAGACGTCGCCCAGCAGATGGGTATCACCCTCAACGACGTGGTCATCGCAATGTGTTCGGGTGCGCTGCGGTCCTATCTCATCGATCACGACGAATTGCCGGATACGCCGCTGATCGCCGCGGTGCCGGTGTCACTGCACATCGCGGGTGCCGAGGGCAAGGACGGCAACTCCATCACCGCGATCCTGGCCAACATGGCCACCGATGAGCCGGATCCCGAGCGCCGGTTGCAGACCCTGGTCAACTCGATGCGCGAGTCGAAGCGGGTGATCCGTGGGCTCTCGCCGCTGCAGGCATTGGCCTACGGTGCGGCCACGATCGCGTCGCTGGCGTTTGCGACCGTTCCGGGTTTTGTGCGTTACACGCCGCCTCAGCTCAACATCATCATCAGCAATGTCCCCGGACCGAGCGAGCACATGTACTGGAACGGCGCCCGCCTCGACGGCGTCTATCCGGTGTCGGTGGTCATGGAGGGCCTGGCGCTCAACATCACCGTGACCACGACCGCCGAGCACGTGAACTTCGGCCTGATCGGCGCCCGCAAGGAGCTACCGAGTCTGCAGCGTCTGCTCACGCACCTCGATACGGCACTCGAAGAACTCGAAAAGGTCGCAAACGTCACATCGTCCGGAACTGACTAGACAGTAAGTTACTGGCAAGTATCATTTGACGGACGGTCCATGCGACCCAAGCATGTGCCCATCCGAGTGCTTCTTAGGTCAGCCTTGGCAGCGCTTGGGTGTATTCAGCAATTACGGTTACCCGTAACCGACGTCGGACCCCGCGCACGTCAGCCCGCGCCGCAGGGTCTCGTGACAATCAGAGAGGGGCCGTGACGCCGTGAATGCCACGACGATCACCATCGGCACTATTGCCGCGGTCATCAGCCTGTTCTGCTGGGCCTTGTTCCTGCGGGGCGTATGGACGATGATCCGTGCCATCGCGCAGGGTCAGCGCGTCGAGAGAGCGCGGTTCTGGCCTGTTCTGCCGCGACTGTGGACGATGCTCAAGGAGTTCGTCGGCCACACGCGGATGGTGAAATTCCGGACCGTCGGCTGGGCGCACTGGCTGGTCATGTTCGGCTTCCTGATCGGCGCGATCTTCTGGTTCGAGGCCTACGGACAGATCTTCGACCCCGAATTCCACTGGCCGGTGATCGGTGCATGGAACATCTACATCTTCGCCGACGAGGTGCTGGGACTGGGCACCGTCATCGGCATCCTCGTCCTGATGACGATCCGCCAGCTCAACCACCCCCGTCGGCCCGAACGGCTCTCGCGCTTTGCCGGGTCGCGCTTCGGCGCCGCGTACTTCGTCGAGTGGGTGGTGCTGCTCGAGGGCCTGGGCATGGTCTTCGTGAAGACCTTCAAGATCTCTTCCGGTATCGAGAACCCGCCCATCTGGACGTCGTTCTTCACCCACTACTTCGCGATGGCCTTCGACGGTTGGTCCGTGTATTGGGTCACGGTTGCGGCGGTCATCAAGCTGATGAGCGGCATGATCTGGCTCGCGGTGGTCGGCTCGAACATCGATTGGGGTGTCGCCTGGCACCGGTTTGCCGCGTTCTTCAACATCTATCTCAAGCGTGAGCAGGACGGCGGCGTCGCCCTCGGCCCGCTGAAGCCGATGATGAGTAATGGCCAGGTGCTCGACATGGAGTCCGCCGACCCCGACGTCGACGCCTTCGGTGCGGGCAAGGCCGAGGACTTCTCCTGGAAGGCCTGGCTGGACTTCAGCACGTGTACCGAGTGCGGTCGCTGCCAGAGCCAGTGCCCGGCATGGAACACCGGTAAGCCGTTGAGCCCCAAGCTGCTCATCATGTCCCTGCGCGACCATGCACAGGCCAAGGCGCCGTACCTGATCGCCGGCGGCCGCACCGACATGGGCGGCGACGAGGTCGGTCTCGTCGACGCCGACGGCAGACCCGACGAGGCCAAGCTCGCGAAGATCCCCGAGTCGGCCCGCGCCGAGGCCGCGCGCAAGCTGGTCGGCGAGTCGAAGGGTGCCCTCGGTGGCGGCGACGGCATCGTCGCCGACGACGAGTCGGGCATCAGCGTCTTCGATCCCGAGCAGCTCGGTGCGGTCATCGACACCGAGACCCTGTGGAGCTGCACCACGTGCGGTGCGTGCGTCGAGCAGTGCCCCGTCGACATCGAGCACGTCGACCACATCCTCGACATGCGCCGCTACCAGGTCCTCATCGAGTCGGACTTCCCGACCGAGCTCGCGGGCATGTTCAAGAACCTCGAGAACAAGGGCAACCCGTGGGGCCAGAACTCCTCGGCGCGCACCAACTGGATCGACGAGATCGACATCGAGATCCCGGTGTTCGGCCAGACCGTCGACTCGTTCGAGGGCTTCGAGTACCTGTTCTGGGTCGGCTGTGCCGGCGCCTACGAGGACCGCGCGAAGAAGACCACCAAGGCCGTCGCCGAACTGCTCGACATCGCCGCGGTGAACTTCCTGGTGCTCGGCGAGGGCGAGACCTGCACCGGCGACCCGGCACGCCGCGCGGGCAACGAATTCCTGTTCCAGATGCTGGCGCAGCAGAACATCGAGACGATCGGCGAGGTCTTCGCGACCGCGCCACAGCAACGCAAGAAGATCGTCGTCACCTGTGCGCACTGCTTCAACGCACTCGGCAACGAGTACCCCCAGTTGGGTGCGAAATATGAAGTGGTGCATCACACCCAGCTACTGAACCGGCTGGTGCGCGACAAACGTCTGGTGCCCGTGTCCCCGCTCGGTGAGGGCGTGACCTATCACGACCCCTGCTACCTCGGCCGCCACAACAAGGTCTATGACGCCCCGCGTGAGCTGATGGCCGCGTCCGGCTCGAATCTGCGCGAGATGCCCCGACACGGCGAACGGTCCATGTGCTGCGGTGCCGGTGGCGCCCGGATGTGGATGGAAGAGCAGATCGGCAAGCGCATCAACATCGATCGCGTCGACGAGGCGCTCGACACATTAGGCGCCGGGAACACCGATGGCGGTGAGGCACCGCAGAAGGTGGCCACCGGCTGCCCGTTCTGTCGCGTGATGCTCACCGACGGTGTGACCGCACGGACCTCGGGTACCGAGAACGAGGGCAAGGTCGAGGTCGTCGACGTCGCCCAGTTGGTGCTCGAATCGGTCAAGCGGGGCGCACCCGAGGTCACCCGCGGTGGTCGATTCCTCGGCCCGACGCCGAAGGCCGCACCGGAACCGGAGCCCGAACCCGAGAAGGTCCCAGCCGCTGCTGCCGCGACCGCGACCGCCGGTGCCGCCACCGAGGCGAAGCCGAAGCCCAAGGTCGGACTCGGCATGAAGGGCGGCAAGAAGCCCGGCGCCACCGCGAATGCTGCACCGGCGGAGGCAGCTGCACCGGCTGAAGCCGAAAAGAAGCCCGCCGCCAAGGGATTCGGCATGAAGGGCGGCAAGAAGCCCGGCGTCACCGCGAGTGCTGCACCGGCGCAGGCGGCCGCACCGGCTGAGGCAGCTGCACCGACTGAGGCCGAAAAGAAGCCCGCCGCCAAGGGATTCGGCATGAAGGGCGGCAAGAAGCCGGGCGCCACGGCAAAGTCCGCGGCACCCGCTCCGGCCGAGCAGGAATCGTCACCGGCGGTCGAAGAGGCCGTCAGCGAGACCACTCGTCCGGAGGCCCCAGGGCCGGAGACCGCTGGGCCGGAGAAGAAGCCTGCGGCAAAGGGTTTCGCGATGGGATCGGGTAAGCGCCCGGGCATGAAGAAGCCCGGTGGCGGGGTCACACCCAATGCGGCCGCACCCGACGCCGGGGTGACCGCACCCGCCGAGAACAAGGTCGACGAGGCGGAGTCCGCACCCGAGGCCACACCGACCGCCGACACGGAATCCGCCGAGGCAGCCGCGACGCCGAGCGCACCGGCGGCCACCGAGGCGACCACGGCCAAGGCCAAGGGGTTCGGCATGGCCGCAGGCAAGAAGCGCCCCGGCGCCAAGCCCGCAGCAGCCGCGCCGAGCACGCCCGCAGAGTCGTCGACACCCACCGAGACGACGGCCCCCGCCGAGACGTCGAGCGCGCCCGAGCCGGCCACGGACGAGGCCTCGGCAACGGATGAGGCCCCGGCAACGGAGTCGCACGCTTCGGCGACGGAGCCGCAGGCCTCAGGCACCGCCGACGACCGGACCGTCAACGAGACCGGCACCTCGAAGGCGAAGGGATTCGGTCTGGCCGCGGGCAAGAAGCGGCCGGGCCACCGTTCCTGACGGCGTCGTCCGACAACCGATATCCGTGAGCCCGCCCGGTCGCACCGGGCGGGCTCACCGCTTTCCCGGACATCGACGACGGACCCGCCGCGAGGCCGAATTAATCGGGTTGCCCACGGCTGCGACAATTGACCCCGTGAGTAGGCCTTACGTATCCCACCAGAACCAGAACCTCAAGCCGCTGGAGCAGTCCCAGAAACTGCAGAACGTGTGCTACGAGATCAGGGGTCCGGTGCATGCACACGCAGCACGGCTGGAGGCCGACGGCCATCGGATCATGAAGCTCAACATCGGCAATCCGGCGCTGTTCGGCTTCGAGGCCCCCGACGTCATCATGCGCGACATGATCCATGCGCTGCCCTACTCGCAGGGCTACTCGGAGTCGGCGGGCGTGCTCTCCGCCCGCCGCGCGGTGGTGACCCGCTACGAGCTCATCCCCGACTTCCCGTACTTCGACGTCGACGACGTCCTCCTCGGCAACGGGGTCTCCGAACTCATCACCATGACAACGCAGGCACTGCTCAACGACGGCGACGAAGTCCTCATCCCGACGCCCGACTACCCGCTGTGGACGGCGATGACCTCGCTGGCCGGTGGCCGCCCGGTGCACTACCGATGCGACGAATCCAACGGCTGGAATCCCGACATCGAGGACGTCGAGTCGAAGATCACCGACCGCACCAAGGCGATCGTCATCATCAACCCGAACAATCCGACGGGCGCCGTCTACTCCCGCGACGTCCTCGAGAAACTCGCCGACATCGCGCGCCGCCATTCGCTGCTGATCCTCGCCGACGAGATCTACGACAAGATCCTCTACGACGACGCCGAGCACATCAACATCGCCTCACTCGCGCCGGACCTGCTGTGCCTCACCTTCAACGGGCTGTCCAAGGCGTACCGGGTATGTGGCTACCGGGCCGGCTGGGTCGTGCTCACCGGACCCAGGGACCATGCGCAGGGCTTCATCGAGGGCCTCGGCATCCTCGCCTCGACGCGCTTGTGCTCCAACGTCCCCGGCCAGCACGCCATCCAGGTGGCCCTCGGCGGGTATCAGAGCATCGACGCACTCGTCCATCCCGGCGGACGTCTGTACGAACAACGCAACGTGACCTGGGAAAAGCTCAACGAGATCCCCGGCGTCAGCTGCGTGAAGCCGAGCGGCGCCCTCTACGCGTTCCCTCGTCTGGACCCCGAGGTCCATGAAATCCACGACGACGAGCGGTTCGTCCAGGACCTACTGCTGCAGGAGAAGATCCTCGTCGTGCAGGGCACCGGCTTCAACCTCGACGACCACAACCACTTCCGCATCGTCACCCTGCCGTGGGCGCGTGAGCTCGGTGAGGCGATCGAGCGGATCGGCAACTTCCTCGCCTCGTACCGCCAATAGCCGGGGAGTCCATCCCGCACACCACACCGGCATGTTCACGTAATCGCCACCCTATTCATGTAACCGTTGGTAACGTGTAACGTGCCCCCGGAGGCAACGACGCCCGGGAGCAAGGAGCCAGCGGTGATGTGGACACGTCGGATCGTGCGCAGCGGTGCGGTGGAACTCGCCGTTTTCGAGGCCACCCGGCATGTAGATGGCCCGGAGACCTCGTCCGGCGCCGACCTGCCGACCGTCCTGCTCGTCCATGGCTGGCCCGACACCCACGTCGTATGGGACGACGTCGCCGCCGACCTGTCGCGCGATGCGCGCGTCTTCGCCTATGACACCCGCGGGATGGGCGACAGCAACCGTCCGCAGCCGGTGTCGGCGTATCGGATCGAGAATCTCGCCGACGACCTCTTCGCCGTCGCAGATGCCATCGCCCCCGATACCCGCGTGCACGTCGTCGCCCACGACTGGGGCTCCATCCAAAGCTGGGAGGCGGTCTCGCGCAGCGGGGCGCACACCCGGATCGCGTCGTTCACCTCGATCTCGGGCCCGAGTCTCGATCAGGTGGGCGCGCTGTTGCGCCACAACATCACTCATCCGACGCCGCGCAATCTGGGCACCAGCCTCGCCCAACTGGTCAGTTCGACTTACACCTGGTTCTTCCACGTACCGGTGATTCCGCGGCTGTTCCTGGGAGTGCTCGGCACGCCGCAGGTCTGGCGCAGCTTCTTGCACCTCATGGATGGCACCCCTCGTCAGGCGATCACCACCGGCCCCACGTTACGTCGGGACATGATCTCCGGAGTGCGGTACTACCGTGCCAATATCCTTCGGCGCCTGCTCTTTCCGGCGCCCCGAACCGTGTCGGTGCCGGTTCTCGAACTCCTCAACACCCGCGACTTCGCGATCCGCCCCGCGACCTTCGCAACCACCCACCGCTACGCGTCCCGGCTCTGGCGGCGCGATTCCGCGACCGGCCATTGGTTGCCGGCGACCCACCCACGCTACGTTGCGGAGAACGTCCGCAACTTCATCGGGACCATCGACGCGAATCGTGCGGTGCCCGAAAGCTTCTCCCGCACGCGACGTTTCGGCCCGGGGCAGGTGTTCTCCGGGCGACTCGCGGTGGTCACCGGCGCAGGCAGCGGCATCGGCCGCGAGACCGCTCGCGCACTCGCGGAGCTGGGCTGCGACGTCGTGCTCGCCGACGTCGATATCGCCGGCGCACATGAGACCGCTCGTCTGTGCAAGGAAAGCGGCTCTGCGCCGGCGGTTTACCCGCTCGACGTGGCCGACACCGCCGCCTACGCCGAGTTCGCCGAGACGGTGCAGCGCACCCACGGCGTCCCCGACATCCTGGTCAACAACGCCGGGATCGGGCTTTCCGGTGCGTCCCTTGATGCCACCGACGATCAAGTCGACCGGCTACTGGCAATCGACCTGCGTGGCGTGATCACCGGATGTCGCGAGTTCGGCCGTCAGATGGTCCGACGCGGAACCGGCGGGCACATCGTCAATCTAGCGTCGGCGGCGGTCTTTACGCCGCAACGCGGGCTGGGTATCTACGCGGCGGCCAAGGCCGGTGTCCTGAGCTATTCCGAATCGCTGCGCGGCGAGCTGGCCGAGCATCACATCGGCGTCAGCGCCATCTGTCCCGGGCTCATCGACACGCCGATCGTGGCCACCTCGGAGATCGCCGGCCTCGACGCCGATGCGCAGTTCGGTGAGCAGACGCGCCTCGCCGAGTTGTATCGGCGGCGTGGCTTCACCCCCGACAAGGTGGCCGCTCAGATCGTCGACGCCATCCGCGCCGACAAGGCCGTGGTGCCGGTTGCACCGGAGGCCCAGATCGCCTATCGCGTCCATCGTTTCACCCCATGGATCTCGCGCATCGCGGCCCGCCGGCAGGTCGTCGCCGCGGCGCGTCAGTAAAGGAGCGATCATGCACGCATCTGCCCATTCCATCGGCGATTCCCGTGAACCCGCCGACCTCGACGGCTCCGATCCGGGCCCGGTCGAACTGCACGCCCGCAATGTGGTGTTCGACTGGGCGCACACCCCGCTGCACTGGATTCCCGGTCATCCGGTGGCGTCGAACTTCGTCAGCGTCCTCAATCTCCTACTGCCCGAGGGGGAACGCTGGTTCGTCCAGACCTTCAACGAGGCACTGCCGCTGGTGCACGATGACGAACTCGCCGCCACCATGCGCGGGTTCATCGGTCAGGAGGCGATGCACGCCGAAGCACACGACCACGTGCTCTGGGAGTTCCTCGACAGGCACGGGATCGATCCGCGGCCGTTCTGCCTGCAGATGGAGTGGATATTTCGGAAGCTCCTGGGCCCCATGGCCACAGGGACTGCGACAGCCCGTCGCAAGCACCTCGTCGAACGGTTATGGCTCATCGCCGCACTCGAGCACTACACCGCGATTCTTGGCGACTTCGCGCTCAACAACACCTGGACCGAGCACGGGGCCGACCCGGCGATGGCCGACCTGTTCACGTGGCACGGCGCCGAAGAAGTCGAACACCGTGCGGTGGCACACGAGGTCGCCATCTACTTCGGCGACGGCTACCTGCGCCGCGGGCGTGCCATGCTGGTGGCACTTCCGGTGTTGCTGATCTTGATCTCTCGCGGCTTCCGCTTCATCATGACCTCGGATCGAACCATCGACTACAACTTCTTCCAGCGTCGGTACCACTATTTGCGCGGGGTACGCGCCGGTGTGCTGCCCAAGCTCTGGAAGGTCGTCCTGGCGACGTTCAGCTACTTCCGGCCCGGTTTCCATCCGAACGAGATCGGCTCCACCGCACAGGCTGTCGCCTATCTCGCGGCCTCACCCGCCGCCCGCAACGCGAGCTGAACCAGGAGCCCGAATGAATCAGCGCGCACATCCGCATACGACCACCCTCACCTCCCCGCCGCCGCAACTCTACGGCCGGTGGCGCCACGATCCTCTGCTCACCGTGGGCACCGCGATCTCGAAGATCTGGTGGCCTGCCTGGCGTCCGTTCTCGCCGCTGCGGACGACCCCCGCCGATGACGGCACCACGACCTTGCAGATTGTCGGACGCGAAGTGGTCGCCGAGGACGAGAACGTCGTCGCACTCACTCTCGCCGCCCCCGACGGCGGTCTGCTGCACCGCTGGCACGCCGGCGCACATCTGGATCTGCTGCTGCCGTCGGGCCGGATGCGTGAATACTCGCTCTGCGGCGACCCGGCCGACCAGCACACCTACCGCATCGCCATCCGGCGCATTCCCAACGGCGGCGGTGGCTCCGTCGAGGTACATGACACGCTTCGCGTCGGCGATATGGTCTCGATCAAGGGACCGCGCAACGCTTTTCCGATCTCGCTGCCCGGCCACGGATCGCCGGCGACGAAGCTGCGCTTCATCGCCGCGGGCATCGGCATCACCCCGATCCTGCCGATGCTCGCCGCCGCCGAACGATTCGGGCTCGACTGGTCGATGATCTACACCGGGCGCTCCACCGACTCGATTCCGTTCCGCGACGAGGTGGCCCGATTCGGCGACAAGGTCACCATCCGCACCGACGACGCCGCCGGCCTGCCGTCGATGGAAGAGCTGCTCGGAGAGGTCGATCCCCGCACCGGCCGGGCACCGTCGGGTCTGGCCGTGTACTGCTGCGGCCCGGTCCCGATGCTGGAGAGCCTGCGGCGCCATCTCGCCGATCGACCCGACATCGAATTGCACTACGAGCGGTTCAGTCCGCCCCCGGTCGAGAACGGCCGCGAATTCACCGCCACCATCGCCTCGACCGGCGCCCAGATCACCGTCGGCGCCGACGAAACGCTGCTGGCCGCACTACGGCGCGAGATTCCGTCTGTGCCGTACTCCTGCCGCCAGGGCTTCTGCGGTACCTGCAAACTCGGCACTCTTGCCGGCGAAGTCGATCACCGGGACAACACGCTGACCGAACCCGAACGGGCGTCCGGTGCGATCCTCACCTGCGTCTCACGCGCCCGCGGAGATCACCTCACGCTGGACCTCTGATCACCGACCTGACGCGGCTGACTGCGCCGTTGCCGCGAGAGCCCGGACCGCGGAGGTCATCAGTGCTCGATGGGTCCGGAGGCGACCTTTGGACCACGGTTCGCCAGATGCATGTGCACGTAGGGCAGGCGAGGCCGCGGGCCACGCGGTGACCAGCCCCAGCATGAGCGCAAGCACGTCGGCGCCCGACGGGCCGTATCGGTCGCTGAGGGCCGTCACCTTCGGAGCGTAAGTGCGCACCTCGGCGTCGGTGGCCTCCGGGCGCTCCAGTCCTGCCCAAGTGATCAATCGCAGAATGGATGGGTCCGCCATCATATAGTCGAACAGCGCACCGGCGTATCCCGGGAGATCATCAAGCGTAAAGGGCACATTCTCGGATATGGCCAACAGCGCTTGGGCCACAACGAGGTCGAACAGTTCTTCCTTAGGACCGAAATGGACGTATATCGAGCGTTTGTTGGCTCGAGCATCGGCCGCGATCCGGTCGACTCGTGCTCCGGCCAAGCCATACCGGGAGAATTCCTTGTCGGCCGCGACGAGGATTCGGCGCTTCGTATCAGTGGCGTCAGGCGGCATATCCTCCACGTTACAACGTAACTATCTGGTTATTGACAGTCCGGGACCCGGCGTGCCAGACTCGTCGTGTAAATAACTAGATAGATACTCTCTGATGAGGGAGTTCTCTTGCCACACACCACGCACGCCTCTCGGGCAGCAGAGGTGTCTTCGTAGACGACGCTCAGGAGCGTGATCGAATGGCCGTGAGTATCGAGCACAAGTCGCAGCGAAGCCCCCAGTTCCTCGATCTGCGCCGGCTGCATCAGTTCGTCACCGCAGTCGAATCCCCGAATCTTCGAGTCGCCGCCACCGAACTCTTCGTGACCCAGCAGGGCCTCTCGTCGTCCCTTCGCCAACTCGAAGCCGACCTCGGCGTCGAATTGTTCTCCCGCTCCGGGCGTCACCTGCGCCCCTCGGAGGCCGGACGAGAACTCTATCGTCGCGCCCCGGCGCTACTCGCCGTCGGACAACAGACCATCGCGGCCATACACCGTGCCATCGAACGGGCACCACGGCCTTTCGTCATCGGCCATACGCCCGCCGTCGCCGGTGAAGAAGTATTCGACCTGGTCGAGCCAACGCTTGCCGGTATGGGGTCTCAGTCGTTCAAGTTCGTGCAGGTGTCCCCGGAGAACATCCGCCAGCGACTCCTCGACGGCACCATCGACGTGGCGATCCGCCGGGCAATCGGCCATTCTCTCGACCTCGCGACGACTGTCGTGGCCCATCACACGCTCCGGCTGGCAGTGTCGGTCCGCCATGAGTTGGCCGGCGCGTCGGCCGTATCGATCGCCGAGCTGGCCGGCTACCCCATAGTCATGTGGGGTCCGGAACGCCACTCTTCCTACACCGACTACTTGATATCCCTATGCCATCGGGAGGGACTCCGTCCCGATCTGGTGATCAATCCGATCGAGGGGGCATCACCGTCGACGGCGGTGGCTGCGTCTGACACCGCGTGCACCTTCGTCACATCTCAGAGCGGCACCGCTCTCGGCGGACGCGTGCAGGTTATCGACTTCACCGAGCCCCATCTGGTTCCGATGCAGGCAGTCTGGTTGCCGCACACGGTATCTCCGGTGAGAGATCTCCTACTCACAGGGGCGCCGACCTCACCCACGACCCGTAATGGCACCGCGAGGTGCCCCCGCGAGATCCACAACCGCTGTTTGTGAGTGATCAGATTCTTCCTGTACCCACGCTCGAATGTCGGTGTGGTTTGATCTGCGAATCCGCTGGGGCCCAGTTTTTTTCGCGCTTTCTTGTCGGTAGGTCACCGATCGGCACCGAAGTGGCCGACCTTGCCCGCCAGGTCTTTACTTGATAGTAAATCTCTGACAGCTACGCCACGTCCGGCGTGAACCAGTCAGCACCGCGACGGCCTCGGGCACCGATCGTGCACCGCGTCGACGTAGTTCAGGAGCGTGAGAGATTGAGCGCGAGTGGTGAGTACAACTCGCGACGAAACCCGCGGTTCCTCGACCTTCGCCGGTTGCACCAATTCGTCACCGCGGTCGAATCCCCGAATCTCCGGATTGCCGCCGCCGAACTCTTCGTGACCCAGCAGGGCCTCTCGTCGTCTCTTCGCCAGCTCGAAGCCGACCTCGGTGTCGAATTGTTCTCCCGCTCCGGGCGCCACCTCCGACCTTCGGAGGCCGGGCGAGAGCTCTATCGCCGCGCACCCGCGCTGCTCGCCGGCGGACAACAGACGATCGAGGCCGTGCATCGCGCCATCGAGGAGACGCCACGGCCTTTCGTCATCGGCCACACCCCGGCCATCGTCGGTGAAGAAGTGTTCGAGCTGATCGAACCCGCGCTCGCCACCGTGGGAACGCAGCCGTTCAAGATCGTGCAGGTATCGCCGGAGAACATTCGCCAAGAACTCCTCGACGGCGACATCGACCTGGCTATCCGCCGAGCCATCGACCATTCACTCGACCTCGCGACGACAGTCGTGGCCCACCACACGCTTCGGCTGGCGGTATCCGTGCGCCATCCCCTGGCTGCCGCGTCCGCGGTCAAGATCTCCGACCTGGCCGGCTACCCGATCATCATGTGGGGCCCGGAACACCATTCCTTCTACACCGACTACGTGACGGCACTTTGTCACCGAGAGGGTCTTTACCCCGATCTGGTGACCAATCCCATCGAGGGCGCACCACCGTCGACGGCGGTGGCGACATCGGATACCGCATGCACATTTGTCACCTGCCCCAGCGGCACCGCTCTCGGCGGCCGGGTACGGGTCATCGATTTCACCGAACCCCACCAGGTTCCGATGCAAGCCGTCTGGTTGCCGCACACGGTCTCCCCGGTGAGAGATCTGCTACTCACCAAGGAGACGTGAGCATTCGGATATCGATGAACCAGAGAAAATTGTCAACGCACAGAATTCGCTTGTGATCCCAGGTTGCGCCCACCCGTGCATCGACACTCGGGAGACGTTGCACATCAATGCCTTCCCCAGGCATTACCGTCGACGCTGGACAGTCTGGGAAAACCTCGAAGGAAATGGAGACCGGCCGTGATCGGATCCCAGAAATCACATCGGGAGTGCCGATGACGAACCCTGTCGGAGCGCGAGTGATCACACCCGCCGCCGCCATTGCCTTTCGGGCCGGGGTCGAACGTCTGGCCGCAGCGATCGACGGGTGCCCGACCGGCGTCGAGGATTCGCTGATCCGGCGCGAACTCTCGGAGCCGGATCTGTACGGCATCGTCGGGCAGTTCTCCGACGCGGACTTCCGGATCGACGAACTCGTCGAGGCCGCGCGCAGGTTCCGACCCACCGACAACTCGACCGCGTCGACCACCGCAGCCATGGTCAAGGTGCAGTTGCTCTCGATGCTCGACGCCGTCTGGTGCGCGGGCCACTCGCCCTATGCCACCGACGAGGAGGTCCGAAGCGCCACCGATCTCGTCGACCTCGTCGCCGCCCGCTGCCGCGGCGAACTGCGGTTCGACTTCCGCGTCCAGATCTATGACCGCCCCCGACGGGTGGTGCGGGCCGCCGACCGCCGCCTTCTCTCGGGGCGTTCTCCCCGCACCATCGGGATGCGTCTTCCGTATGCGCGGCCGGCGATGGTGTCGCTGCTCAACTCGATCGCCGACGACTTCGCATCGGCATGCCCACGAGCACCGCGACTGTGGGTCAACAGCACGGTGCGCAGTGCGTCGTATCAGAAGGACATGCGCAGCGCGGGTTACCTTGCGGTGTCGGGAAGCTCGCACTGCGTCGGGTGGGCCGCCGATATCGAGATGGCCTGGATGGCCGCGCGCGGACACGCCGACGTACTCGCCGCGATCCTGACGAGCCGCGCCGCGACGGGCCGCGTCAACGTCATCGACGAAGGACAGGCGTGGCACCTCTGCCTTGACCCCGACCCGCTTCGACCCGAAAGTCCTTGACAATGTGCGGAATTGCTCTCATCGTAGGTGACCATTCATCTGCCGCGGATTCCACGCTGCTCGACGTCATCGTCACGCAAATTGTGCATCGCGGCGAGGTCACCGAGACCTACCACCGCCCCGGCCTTGCGGCGGCCACCCGGCGGCTCCCCATCGTCGACCGCGCCCATGGGATTCAGCCGTGGCGAGAAGGCGACCTGACCCTGTGCTACAACGGCGAGCTCTACAACACTGCCGAGCTGAGCACCGCGCTGCGCCGCGAATCGGTGGCGCCGGACACGGATTCGGACACCGAGGTCGTCGCCAAGGCATTCCGTGTGTGGCGCGAAGATGCCGTCGACCGGCTCGAGGGCGAGTTCGCGTTCGCCGTGGTCGAAGGTGATCGCGTCTACGTGGCACGCGATCCGCTCGGCGTGAAACCTCTCTACTTCGCCATCTCCGACGGTCGGGTACACCTCTGCTCGGAGATCAAGGGGCTGCTCGCGATCGGCGCATCGATCCACGAGGTCCCCGCCGGGCACCACGGGTGGATCACCGCGAGCGGACCTCGGCTTCGACCGTATTTCGATGTCGAGGAGCAATCCGCGATCGGCGCGGCACGGGAATTCACCGATACCCCTACGGCGATCGATGCCGTCCATGATGCGGTCAGCGCCGCCGTCGACTCCCGCCTACAGACGGATCTTCCTGTCGCCGTGGTTCTCTCGGGAGGACTCGATTCCAGCATCGTCGCCGCCCATGTGGCCCGGACACACCCCGGCAGCACCGCATTCACCATCGGCACCCCCGACAGTCCCGACATCGACTACGCCGCCCGCGTCGCACGCGACCTCGGGCTGGCGCATCGGGTGATCACCGTACGTCCCCGTGACATCTCGCGCGCCGACGTGGCCCACGCCGTCCGGAATTCCGAGCTGACCGAATACGGCGACATCATCAACGCGGTCATCTCCGAGCGCCTCTTCGCCGCCATCCACGAAGCCGGCATCAAGGTGGCGATCGGCGGCGACTGCTCCGACGAACTCTTCGGCGGATACCCGATGTACGACACGGTGCCCACGGATCAGCGTCGAGAGTTGTTCGCGCACAAGCTGGGCAACCTGTCCCGCACCGAACTCCAGCGGGTCGATCGTTCGGCGATGGCTTCGACAGTGGAGATGCGCGTGCCCTTTCTCGATCGCCGCGTCGTGACCACCGCGCTGCGCGTACCGGTGTCGATGAAGGTGCGCGACGGCGTCGAGAAATGGGTGCTGCGTCGGGCATTCGAAAACGAGCTTCCCGACTATGTCATCGCCCGCCCCAAGCACGGCCTCTCCTACTCCTCGGGGCTGCATGACCGCGTGCGTCTGTACAAGCCGCTGATCCCGGCCGCCTACCGCAAGTGCGGCTACGACGCGCATGCACCGCTGCGGCGAGACTTCGACGTCGCCCTGGCCGCGGCCGGCAATGACCTGCGCGCAGCCCGTTCGGGGCGCTCGCTGTTCGATGACCACACGATGTTCGAACGCGGCAAGGATCTCGCCGGCGCACTCCGGTGGAATCTCACCGGAGCGTTGCGCAGCGTGCGGAAGTGAGCTGTCCCGGTATGCTCGACCCCGGGACAGGAAGTCTCTGTGCGGCAGTACGTTTAATGAAACACTATCGAGGCGGAATGTCCGTCGGTTGACCCAATTCGTCGGCGAGAGTGGCAATGAGGTGATCGACCTTGTTGTACAGGATGGCCAGTTGCTGCATCGCCGCGATCGCTTCGCCGGCGGTGAGGTCTGCGCTGATTGTGTGGCCGGCGAGTTGATCGACTATGCCCGCCAATTCCGCGGACAGCGCTGGCGAAGGTGTGGTGTCGTCGGTCATTAGCCCCCCTGGATGAACTTGCGATGGATCGAGCGTACCCAAAGACTTGTTCGGCGTGCAGGGGCCGGGATATTGATCCACAAGCACGGCGGTCAGTGTGGCCCGCTCGTGAACGGATGTCACAAAGCCATGCCGCCAGCGCTCTCCACCGCGTCGGCGACCTACTCGCGAACCCCCACGGCCTCGGTGGTATCGGACGTCTCCACCTCGGTGGTAGCCGATTCGCCACCGCGCGGCGCGCCCCGCAGCAGGGCTGCGGCGGCTACTGCGGCCGCGGCCGTGATACCCACGGCCACCCATACTGCCGAATGCAGGCCATCGACGAACACGTCTTGTATCGCGGCACGCATGGTGTCGGCGACCGCCGCCGGCGCCCGCTGCGCCACCTCGACACCCGCCATCACCGATTGACCGGCAATGTCGGTGGCATCACGTGGAACCCCCAGCGCACCAAGCCGATCCGTGACACCCGAGGCGTACACCGAGGTGAGAACGGAACCGAGGATCGCGACACCCAGGGTGCCGCCGACCTCACGCGTCGTGTCGTTGACGGCGCTGCCGGCACCGGCCTGCTCGGGTTTGAGGGCATCCATGATGAGCTGCGTACACGGGCCGGAGATGAACGCCAGACCCATCGCCATCAGCGTCATCGACCAGATGATGAGTTCCCAATAACCCGAAGTACGCGTGGCCAATTCGACCAGGGCGAAGCCGGTCGCCATCAGGGCCGCACCGGCCACCGCGACCGGACGCGCCGAAAAGCGGTGTGAGAGCGCCATGGCCACCGGCGAGAACACGGCCATCACCACGGCAAAGGGCAGCGTCCGCACGCCCGACCCGAGGGGACCGTAGCCCTTGACTGCCTGGAAGAACTGGGTGATGAGGAAGATGAAGCCGAACAGCGCGAAGAAGGCGACACTGATCATCGCGGCGGCAGTGGCGAAGTGACGATTGGCGAACAGTCGCACATCGATGATCGGATGGGAGATGACGAGCTGACGCCAGATGAACAGGCCGAGCAGGCTAACCGCGACGATCAGACCGCCGATGGTGCGCAGGTCGCCCCAACCGAAATTCGGGCCCTCGATCAGCGAGTAGACCAGCAGGCCCAGCCCGGTGATCGACAGCAGCAGTCCGACGACGTCGAGACGTGACACCGAGGTCGGCCGCGTCCCGGGGACGAATCCGAGAATGGCTGCGGCCGCGAGTATTCCCATCGGCAGGTTGACCCAGAACACCGAGGACCAACTGAAGTGCTCGAGCAGCCAGCCACCGAGGACCGGGCCGATCGCGACGGCCACACCCGACGTCGCCGCCCAGATACCCACCGCGGCAGCACGTTCACGGGGCTCGGTGAAGACGGTGACGATGATTGCCAGCGTCGCCGGGAACACCAGTGCCGCGAAGAGTCCGAGGCCGCCGCGTGCGGCGATCAGCTGACCCAGGGTCTGCGATTCCGCCGCGAGCACCGACACCGCAGCGAATCCGGCGATGCCGGTGAGCAGCATGCGGCGGTGCCCGTAGCGGTCGCCGAGATACCCACCGGTCACCAACAATCCGGCGAAGACGAGCGTGTAGGCGTCGACGATCCACTGCAGGCCGGAGATCCCGGCGTCGAGGTCACGCGACATGGTCGGCAATGCGACGTTGACGATCGTGTTGTCGATCATCACGAGAAGTTCTGCGAAGCAGAGGGCGCCCAGCGCCACCCAACGAGTACGCATCGTGCTGTTCCTTTCGGCGCTCGTGTCTGTAACAACGATCCACAGTTGTAGTACATCGTTCTACTCAAGAAGAACACTGTTCTAGTAAGTTGTCAATATGAGCACCACCCCGACCAACCGGCGCACCCCGGCGACCGAGGTCCGCGCGAATCTCATACGCGCGGGCCGCCACATCCTCGAGCGCGATGGCGTGTCCGGACTGACCGTCCGCGCGGTCGCGAAAGAGGCGGGAGTCGCACCGATGGGGGTGTACAACCACTTCGACGGCAAAGAGGGTCTCCTCGATGCCCTGGTCAGCGACGCTTTTTTCGAGTTGGCCACCGCGACCGCCACCACCGACACCGATCCCGTGGAGCGGCTCGCACACAGCGGACGCGCGTACCGGGAATTCGCCCTTGCCTTCCCGACGGTCTATGAGCTGATGTTCTCCGCGGACTGCGATCCCAGCACCGACGCCGCCGCCACCGCCTTCGACTCCCTCGCCGACGTCGTCCGGTACGGCCAGGTCGCCGGAATGATCCGCGCCGGCGACCCGCTCCTGTTGGCGATGCAGATCTGGTCTTGCGTGCATGGCGCGGTGAGCCTGGAGCTCGCCCGGTCCGGGCCGCCGTTCATCGACCCCGCCGGCAACTACGCAGACGTCATCGCCCTGATCGCGCGTGGTGTGCGGCCCTGAACGCGCCCACGTCGTCGACCTGACCGAACACGAGCCGCGATCTGCGAGAATGGACAACCGTGACCGAATACCGGATCGACGACCTGGCCCGGGTCGCCGGGACGACCACCCGGAACGTCCGCGGATATCAGGATCGCGGACTATTGCCGCGGCCGTTCCGGCGCGGACGCATTGCCATCTACACCGACGCGCACGTCGCACGCCTGAAGGTCATCAACGATCTCCTCAAGCGCGGGTTCACCATTCGCCACATCGGCGACTTCCTCACCGGGGTGGCGCGCGGGGACGATCTCACCGATGTCCTCGGGCTGCGCGAGGTGGTCTCCGAACGGTGGTCGACGACCCGGCCGACGATCGTGAGCGCCGATGAACTCGCCGAGATGTTGCACACCACCGACCCCGATCACCTCCGCCGACTCACCGAGTTCGGGCTCATCCGCCCCGAACCCGGCGACGATGGACCGCGCAGCTACGTGATTCGCGATCCCGAGACCGTCGCCGGCTACGGCCGTCTCGTCGCACTCGGGATCACGTTGAGCGATCTTCTGGATGTCCACGCCGAGCTCGACCGCGCGATGGATGCGGCGGCCAACACCCTGATCTCCGCCGGCCGACGCATGGTGACCACGGGGCATTCCGACGGCTGGATTCCGCAGACATCCGAGGAATCTTCCGAAGCCACAAGGCTTCTCACCGAACTTCGCCGATCCGGGCAGGTGTCGGCCCACAACGCACTCGATCGCGCTCTCGACCGCGACATGGCGCGGCAGCTGGCCGATTACCTCGATGCCGCACGGGAATCCGGGCATGACCCAGACCACAACCCCACCGCCGCAACAGATCCGAGCGCCGGCGAGTAGTCAATCAATGGGCGATGCCGTCACGGAATGACGATCGGCGGCAGCCCCGGGACCGGAATGGAAATCCGCGGCGGTCGCGGTGAACCTCGGCGAGGGGAATTGCCGCGTGTCTGCGAATCGGTCTGGGCCGGCGGGGGTGGTGGCGGAGGTGGCGTGTATCGCACCGCCGGACGGCGGGCCTCGACCAGATCCGACGGATCGGCGTACTCCGGCGGCGACGTCGGAGTGGCCGACGTCGAGACCGATGGGGTGGTCGTCGACACCGCGGCCGGGGGTGTCGGCGCCGACGAACCGCCGGTGAAGGCCACCGCCATTGCCGCGCCGAACACCGCGAGCACCCCGGCGACCGCACCGCCGAGCAACCAGCGCGGCCGCGAATACCAGCGGCGATCAGCGGCCGGCTCGTCCCGATCGGCGTTGGAGTCGAAATCTCCGGCCGGCTCGCCATCCAGCTCCGGCTCGGCGTCGCGATCCAGCTCGGTATCGATCGCCGGGTTGGTACCGAATGCCGGGTCGGCGTCCGTCGCGAACTCGTCCGGACCGGCCGGTTCGTCGGGCAGCGCAGCGAGTTCTTCGGTGACCGCAGCGAGCGTCTCGGTGGAGGCATCCGAGAGTGGCGGGACACGCGGGGCCGGTTTCGGGGCCGCCGGGGAGGGCGCGCGGCGCGGCGGTTCAACCCTGGCCGGTTCGACTCCGGACGGCTCCACCATCCGGACGATCAGGTGGCTCATCGATCCAGGCATGGGGAAATCACCCGACGTCGGTGCGGTCACCCCGTGACTTGCACTGCCGTCGGCACTGTCGTCGGCTGCACTGCTGTCGGTGGCGCTGTCGTCGACGACTGCCACCGGTGTGCGGCGTGCGTCGGCGAGCATCACGGCCAGCCCCGGCCACGCGATATGTGAGCTCGTCAGAAGGGCAGGCGCGTCGAGGACGCCGACCTGCGCGAGCGTGGCGTCGAGGTGCTCGGCCAGCGCGGCCGCGAGCGGGGCGGTGGCCACCTCGACGTCACGGTGCGTCATCCGGAACAGCCGGACGTGCTGCTCGCCCATGATGAACGCGCCGCCGGAGGAGGCCAGTCGGGTACGCCCTCGTCCAGCGAGTTTGCGCAGTTCATCGCGCCATTCGTCGCCGGCGGGCGGAGTCACCCGCCCGAGGGCGACGAGGTGGTCGGCGATTACCCGGTCGAGTTCGCGTGGCGTGACCTCACCGAGCGAGGGTGCGGTGAGAAGTACCTGGTCTTCGACGATGTCGACAGCGGCCACGATCGCACCGGCAGCGTCCAGATCGACCACGGCAACCAGACGCACACCCTCGTCGACGAGCCGTTGACGGACAGATTCGGTCAGCGTCGCGTCGAGGACGCGTGCTGCGGGATGTGTCTGTTCGGTCATCGGTAGGTGATTCCTGCGGTCGTCGGGGGCGCTGCGCTGGTCGATCGGTTGCTCGCCCGAGGTGTCCTCGTCGGCATTCCAGTCGCCCGGGCGCCTCCCCTGCGCCCATTGGTTGTTCAACCTAACACGTGAGGGCGGGGCACCTGGACCGATGAGTGAGCTATCCCACGATGGACCGCCGGGCCGGCGCCGGCGGTTCCGGCGTCCTGCGGGTTGCGGCGGACCTCGCCGCCGAGCGCCCGATAGTCCCAGCCGGCGTCCCGCCACTGCGCCGCCGCGAGGCATCGGCGGCCGTCGACGATCACCTTGCGCGCCACGACGCCGTCGAACTCGTCGGGACTCATGTGCACGAATTCGGCCCATTCGGTGGTCAGCGCGATGACGTCGGCGTCCGCGGCCGCCGCGCGCGCAGTCTCGGCGAAGTTCAGCGTCGGATACATGCGCCGGGCGTTGGCGGCGGCCTTCGGGTCGAAGACGGTGACCGACGCACCCCGCAACGCGAGCTGGCCGGCGACGCTCAGCGCCGGAGAATCGCGGACGTCGTCGCTCTCCGGTTTGAACGCGGCACCGAGGACGGCGATGTTCGCCCCGATGAGGTCACTGTGGCAAGCACTCTCGACGAGCTCGACCATCGCCTCGCGGCGGCGCATGTTGATCGCATCGACCTCGTGCAAGAACCGAAACGTGCGTCCCGCACCGAGTTCTTCGGCGCGCGCCATGAATGCGCGGATGTCCTTGGGGAGGCATCCGCCACCGAATCCCAAGCCGGCATTGAGGAATCGGCGGCCGATCCGGTTGTCGTAGCCGATGGCGTCGGCGAGCGCGGTGACGTCGGCGCCGACGATCTCGCAGAGTTCGCTGACCGCATTGATGAACGAGATCTTGGTTGCCAGAAAGGCATTGGCTGATGTTTTGACCAATTCGGCGGTGGCCCAGTCGGTGACGACCATCGGTACGCCAGAGTCGAGAACCTCGCGGTACAGCTCGCCGATCACCGCCGCCGCGCCGGTCGTTTCGGCGGTCGGATCGGTTCCGACGACGATGCGGTCGGGCCGCAGCGTGTCCTCCACGGCGAATCCTTCTCGCAGAAACTCTGGGCTCCAGGACAATTCGATGGTGGCGAGGTTGCTGCTGAGGTCGGCGATGCGGGTGGCCAGCTCGGCGGAGGTGCCAACCGGCACGGTCGACTTGCCGATGATGAGGTGTTCGCCGCGCAGCATCCCGGCCAGCGTCTCTACCGCGGAGAAGACTGCTGAGGTGTCGGCGCCGTAGCCGCGAGCTCGTTGCGGCGTGCCGACGCCGATGAAGTGCACGGTCCCGTGGTCGGCGGCGGACTGCATGGACGTCGAGAAGTCGAGGCGGCCGGCGGCGATATTGCGGCGCAGGATGTCGGCGAGCCCGGGTTCGAAGAACGGCACCTCACCGGCGCGCAGCCGGGCCACTTTCTCGATATCCACATCCACGCCGAGGAGGTCGTGCCCGAGTTCGGCCATGCAGGCCGCGTGGGTCGCGCCGAGATATCCACATCCGATGACGGTGAGCTTCATAGATGTAGACGTACGCGCGGCGTGATGCGCGCAGCCGACAATGACGTGGCGCGACAGCGACGCGTGCGTGAACTCCGCGGTCGGCGCAGGTCAGTCGGCGTCGCGCACGAAGTTCAGATACGCCTTGGACGGGGTGGGCCCGCGCTGGCCCTGGTATTTGGAGCCGACGGCAGCACTGCCGTAGGGATGTTGGGCCGCACTGGTGAGGCGCAGCAGGCACAGTTGCCCGATCTTCATGCCCGGCCAGAGCGTGATCGGCAGATTCGCGACGTTGGACAGTTCGAGTGTGATGTGCCCGGAGAACCCGGGGTCGATGAACCCCGCGGTCGAGTGGGTGAGTAGGCCGAGCCGCCCGAGCGAGGACTTGCCCTCGAGGCGGCCGGCGAGGTCGTCGGGCAGGCTGCACACCTCGAGTGTCGAGCCGAGGACGAACTCGCCCGGGTGCAGGACGAACGGCTCGCCCTTCGTCGGCTCGACGAGCGTGGTCAGCTCGTCCTGCCGCTGTGCTGGGTCGATGTGGGTGTAGCGGGTGTTGTTGAATACCCGGAACAGCCCGTCGAGGCGCACGTCGATACTCGACGGCTGGACGAGGGCAGGGTCGAACGGATCCAGCGCGAGGCGACCGCTGTCGATGGCGGCATGGATGTCCCGGTCGGAGAGCAGCACAGTGCGAGGCTATCGGACCGGTGAATACGTGTGCGGGTGTCCCCGGTCACGGAGGCGGATCGGGTGACTCGGGGCTACCGCCTTTCTTGCGACGGGATTCCTCGTCGTAGCGGCGCTCGATCGCCGCGCGGAAGCGTTTGACGACGTCGTGGGCGAGATGGGTGTGATTGATCTTCTGATCCTGGTTCGGGTGCGCCGCGGGTGGTTGCCACACCGTGCGTCCGGCGTCCGGTCCGTCCGGCTGGATCGTCGTCCGCCACTTGTCGGGCAGCTTGCCGACGTGCCTGTTGTCGGGCGAGCAGGTGAACGTCAGGTTGGTGATGTCGGTGGGTCCACCGTCCTGGACGTCGGTGATGTGGTGGACCACCGAGTCGAACGCCTTGGTGGAGCAACCCGGGCACGTGCAGCCCGGGCCGTCCTTGGCGATCAGCGCCAACCGCTGCGCCTGGCTGGCCTGACGGCGTTGGGTGCCGAAGTAGAGGACCTCGGTGGTGTGGTCGGCGAAGACGGCCAGGTGGTGCTGGGACTCGGCGGCCATCTCGACGAGGTCGGCGATGGGGATCGGTGCGCCGGTGGCGGTTTCGGCGGGCGCTCCGGCGGCCTCGTGCAGCTGCGATTCGGTGATCGCGACGATGATGTGCGCGGGTAGTCCGCGATGGGACTTGCCGAGCGCACCCGCGTCGAGGGCGAATCGCAGGACCGCCGCGAACGCGTCGTGGTTGCGTTGCTCGGCGCATCGGTCGTCACGTGCGGCAGCGGCCCTGAGCTGTTCCGGGTCGGCCTGCCCGGGATCGCCGGTCGGCGAGTCGGGGTCGTCGGGATTGTTCATACCTTTCTCGCCCCAGATGGCGAGCACGATGTCGAGTTGTGCACGGGTCACCGGGTCCAACGTTCCCCAGATCTTCGACATCTGTTGGAAGTCGGCATCTTCCACGTGAAGCGACCGCCGTCGTTTGCGGTCGGAATCGTCGGTCAGCTGCCCGTCGGGGTCGAGATGCGCCAGAATCTGCACACCGACGCGGCGCAACGAGCTCGGGATCATCTCTCGCGCGTAGAAGGCCAGCGTCGACTCCGCGACCTCATGCTCGATCGCCGGCACCGACGACGGAATGCGCTTCATCGTCTCGATGATGACGTCGACGTGCGCAGTCGAGATGGCGCCCTCGGCCAACGCTTTCGCGGTCTTCGGCAGATCCGGGGACAGCTTCTCGCCCTGCATGTTTCGCAGCGAACCCAGCTTGGCCGACTGGATGCGCCTCCGCTTCGCCGTGCCCAGGCTCACATTGAGCGCCCCGGTGAGGAATGCGTGCATCGAGGTGTACCCGGCCTCCTGGTAGGCGGCGCGGTCGTTGGTCTCGACGTAGTGCGACACCGAAATGGAATCCATTCGGCGCATGGCGCGCTCATGTTCGCTGACCACGCCGACGATCTCCGCGTCGGTGCAACCAGTCGGGTCGGCAGCCTCGATCTCATCGAGCAGGGCGTGCAGTTGCGCCATCTTCTCGACGAGGTCAGGGGAGGATTGATCGAGGTTAGGCGGTTGCGTCACCGTCATCACGATCACCCCCCAGCGTCATCAACGAACTTGCGTTCGATGTTACCGCCGCCCACCGACAAGTCCGATCCGCTTTCCACAGGCTGGTGCGACGCGAGTGTGAAGACCTTTGCTAGCATGACCGTCGCGGGCCTCGTCGCCCGCACGCCGATGTAGTTCAATGGCAGAACATCAGCTTCCCAAGCTGAATACGCGGGTTCGATTCCCGTCATCGGCTCCGCAGGTCAGAGAGCATCTCAGCCTCGACCACTTTTCATTCGGAATCGTCTTGCACCCGTACTGTGCCCAAGCACCGGGAACCGCGGGCCGACTGCACAAGCTGCGCTCGACGCTGTCGGGGCCCGCGGTTCACCGCACTGCTTTTCGATGTGGCTAGCCGGTCTTGATGAAGTCGCCTGGCTTGTACTTCCGGTCGAAGAACTCCTGCTTCGGTCCGTAGAAGCGGAACAGGCTGAACCAGCCACGGCCCGGAACGGTCCGGAGCCAGTTCCGTGCCGCGTCCGGCGGGTTCGGTCCGACCGTCAGCGTGATCGACCCGTCAGCGTTGTAGTCGAGGTCGTTCATACCGTTTAGCGAAGGGTACTTCTGCCCTTTGGCATCGACGCCCGCGGCGGTTTCGGCGTCGTAGACCGTGACCGACCAGAACAATCCGGCCGGAGGGTTCGGGGGCAGGGTGATCGTGTATGTGTTCTCGCCGCGCAAGAATTCACCGTCACTGTCCTTGTAGGCGTCCCCGTACTTGGCGCCCATACCGACGATCGACGACATCATGCCGGTGCTGATCGAGTAGTGATTGGTGAACATGTGGATCTTCGCATTGACGTCGGTGTGTCCGGTTTCCCGGTTGCGCCATTCCTCGTCGAGGACGGTGTGCATGAAGTCGTCGGGGTCCGTCTTCACATGCGCCACCCAGTGCCGATCCGACCACCATCGGGCACGTTCGTCCTCGTCATAACCCGAGGCGACCGTCTTCGACATGTTCCAGGCGGTGCGTGCAGCCAAGTCCAGGATCGTGCGTTCCCTCGCCGACGGCGCGAACACACCGCCCTTCCGGATTCCGAGTGCCGCGAGCATACCGTGCATATAGGGGTCGATTCGATCGACTCGCTCGCTCTGGATGAAATCGTCGAGCGAGTCGAAGTAGCTGCCGTCCTGCGCGAACAACGCATCCACCGGCACGTCGGACACGTGCTTGTACTCCATGGGCTTCGCGTCACCATTCAACGGGCGCACGACGATTCCTTCGACCGACTTCACACCTGGCGAGAGATCGTCGACGGAGTGGAAGAACCCCCGCGCAAAGATGAAGACGCCGTTGGTCCGGCTCGTGAAAACGAAGTACTCGTCGCGGTCAATCTCGCCGTCGTAACCGTCGGGGACGATCAGGTACTTGCCGCCTACACCGTGGTCCGGCCCCGGGATTCCGACATCGCCGAGATACCGGACACCGTCGATGACCGGCCCCGTCAACGGACGGTGCCAGAAGTCGTCGACCAGTGCCTGAATCTTCGGTGGCGCCTCGATGACCAACGGTCCGGTTACACTCAGATCGGCGAACGTCAGCCCGTAGATCAAGTCCGAGTTCGGGGTGGTGATCACCGTCGCCGGCGTCAGCCGTTTCTCGGGAACAGACATCACGTTGTAGCCGGACCCCGAGACTGCCTCCAGGCCCCGCTTCATCGCCCACATGTTCATCGCGGGAAGCGACCACAGATAGACCTGCACTGCACGCTGGAAGAACAACTCGTCCTCGAGCTGTCGTTGGGCGTCCGGCGTCGGATATCCACCATCGACATTGGCCGAGGCCAATGCAGTGAACTTGATGAAATCCTCTGACATTCGCACACAGTCCTCTCGTCAGGTGATCAGTAGCGCCGATCAATAGCACCGACTGTGCCCGCGGGCGGGATCGATCACCTCACCCGTGCGGGGTGAAGGTTCGCGGGACGTACAAGCCCGGCGGCACGATGGCTGCCCTCCCATCCCCATTCGGGCAGGATTGCCGCCGGTTTCAAGCACTCCGGAGATCGAACTCACCGGTGTTTGGAGACAAGGAAATCGATCAGCAGGCGGTCGAGTGCGGGGCCGTTCACGGTCACCCCTCCCGGGCCGGTCCAGTGGTCGGCGCCATGCACGACTGCCGACACCACCTCCTGCTGCCCTCGCCCGTATCGGGTCACGACACTGGTGTAGGGGTCGCCCGACACCGACGCCGGAAACGTCGTCGACGATCCGCGGACTCCACGAATCCCGTTGGCGCCCAATGCTGCCGACACACCTATCTCGCCGAGGATCGGCGGGGTCACCGAATCCCGGTCACCCTGCACGATCAGTGTGGGGAGCGGCCCCCGATCGGTGCGGGCAATCGCGGCCGCGGCGCCGGTCGGGTCGGCAGCGAACGGGATACCCGCGCTCGTGGCGATCCCGGCGAACACCTCCGGATACAGCGCGGCGACGTTCTGGGTCATCGCGCCGCCTGCGGAGTGCCCGACGAGGTAGACCCGCGCCGGATCCGCGTGCAACTCACGGACTGCTCGCCGCACGATGTCGGCGATGATCGATCCCTCCCCCCTTTCCGCGCACGAAGTTGCTCGGATCGGTCAGACGCCAGGTGCCCGCGGGATCTGCGCGCAGCGACTGCATCGGCGCGACCACCGCATACCCCCGACGATCGGCCTCGGTCAGCAACACGCTCGTGCGTCGGAGTTGCCGGGGATCACCTCGATCCACCTGGCTGGCGCCGTGTAGCCACACAATCAGCGGCCGACCCGGTCCGGCACCGACCGGCCGGTACTGCTGAAAGTCGCGGGTGCCCGCAGCGTTGGTGAGTGTGCGGGTCACGATCGAGCCGCCGGCGGCGCCCGACGACCCGGCGGGTGTCGCGCCGGCGTCGCCGGCGAAAAGTGTCGTCCCCGCGCCGGTCCACACCGCAGCCAGCAACAGCACCACGACAACAGTGGCGATCCGGCCGGGAACGATCCGTTCCCGCACATCGTGTACCCGCATCAGTTCCACCCCTCTTGCCGCCCGATTCCTCGAGCGTATCGATACCAAAAGGTATTAGACCGGTCGAGTGGCCTCGGCGTCAATGGTTCCCCAGTCGATCACCCGTCTGCCCGCACTCCCCGGCGCAACCACCGGTCCGGCGGCGGCGCACACTCGACCCATGCCCGAGCAACCACCTCGTCGGAAGTCGGCGCCTACACGTCGTCGCAGCGAGACACGCGAGCGCCTGCTCGACGCCGCCTTCGAGGCATTCGTGGCAAAAGGCTTCGGCCGAACGACCATTGACGATGTCTGCCGAGCGGCCGGGTACACCAAGGGTGCCTTCTACTCGAACTTCGGGAGCCTGGAGCAGCTGTTCTTCGCCCTGTACGACCGACAATCGGCGTACGGCGCCGAGTTCACCACCGACATGATCGGATCGGAGACCACCGCCGTCGAAGAGCTCATCGTCGCCTGGGCCGAGCAGGTACTGCTGGACCGCGACTGGCTGCTGATCAACACGGACTTCGTTTCCTATGCGGCACGTTTCCCGGAGGTCGCCGGTGAACTCGCCGACCATCGTCGGGAACTGCGGACCGCCGTCACCGACGTGGTGGCCGCCTTCATCGAGGTCCAGAACATGCCGCTCCCACCGTCGCTGTCCACTCCCGCCGAGCTGGCCCGCGCCATCGTCACCGTCTACGACGGCGTGATCTATCAGTTGCTGCTCGACATGGACGAGGCCACGGTCCGCCGCCATTTCGTCGCGATCATGACCGCACTGATCCGGCCGGAACAGACTCGCACCGGCGACACAGGGGGACGGTCATGACGGTCTGGCGGCATGCGGACTGGTCGACCGTCGCCGAGTTCGGTGCCGACACCATCCATTTCGTGAAGTACCCGCATCCGGCGGCGTCAGTCCGCGGGACGCCGGACCTGTCGGTCAACGGAATCCGCGACGTCGACTCGACTCAGTTTCCGCCGCAGATCCGGACAAAGGGAGGCGAAACCCTTTTCGTTCCGCGGACCAATCGGTTCGCGCTCGCCGAACTTGCGGCGCGCCACGGTATTCCCGAGACCCGGCGTCCCGATCTGTGGGGTCTTCTGCTCGATCCCTTCCTCGACACGGAGGTCACCACTGAGCAGATCGGGCATGTCGACCGGATTCTTCGCGCACACGGCCTCACCGACGCCGAAATCGGTGGAGTGCGCGCCAATGTCGCGGAGATGGCCGAGAGTTACAACGCCTTCATGTGGGAGTGGACGGACCTCGATCTCTACGACCTCATCTGCGCGTCGTCGGTCTGGCATCGGTCTGAGGCCGACCAAGGGCGCGCCTTCTACACGTGGGCGATGGAACTCGCAGATCGAGCGGGCACGAAGTCGGGGACTACGAGCAGTTTCACCCCGCGGGGGTGAAGCGGCTGCAGACCCGTGCGACCACCCTGGCGGCATGGACTCCTCATCGAAGCCGGCATCTGCGACCATCACCGCTCAACAAGAGGCACTCCTCGCAAGCCTCCCCTTCGCCGACACCCAGGACTTCGAGGACGCCACCCGCGGTCTCATCGGTCGACGCGAACCGAACGCGATCCACGCAGCAGACGGAACGGTCGTCTGGGACAACGACACCTACTCCTTCCTCGACGGGGATGCTCCGGACACCGTCAACCCGAGCCTGTGGCGGCAGTCGAAACTGAATGCCATCCAGGGCCTGTTCGAAGTCGTGCCCGGGATCTACCAGGTGCGCGGCTTCGACCTCTCGAACGTGTCATTCATCGAGGGCGAGACGGGAGTCCTCGTCCTCGACCCGCTCGTCACCGAAGAGACAGCAGCGGCAGCGCTCGCGCTGTACCGCGAGCATCGAGGCGACCGGCCGGTCACCGGCGTGCTGTACACACATCCACATGTCGACCACTTCGGCGGTGTCCGCGGGGTCACCACGCAGGCGGACGTCGATTCCGGGAAGGTACCGATCGTCGCACCCGCAGAGTTCACCGAGCACGCCGCGTCGGAGAACGTCTACGCAGGCACGGCAATGGCCCGGCGGTCGGCCTACATGTTCGGCGCGGCACTCGCCCGCAGTCCGCAGGGCGGGCTCGGCACGGGCCTCGCACAAACCGTCGCGACCGGCAACATCACACTCATCGCGCCGACCCTGGACATCACCGAGACCGGCCAGGAAGAGACCATCGACGGCGTGCACATGGTGTTCCAGATGGCCCCGGGCACCGAGGCGCCGGCCGAGTTCCTCGTCTACTTCCCCGACCACAAGGCGTTGTGCGCGGCAGAGGATGCCACCCACACGATGCACAACCTGCTCACACTTCGGGGAGCACTCGTCCGAGACCCGCACGCGTGGTCGAACTATCTCACCGAGACCATCGACCTCTTCGGCGACGAGACCGACGTCGTGTTCGCATCACACCACTGGCCGACGTGGGGCAACCAGCGTGTGACGGCGTTCCTGTCCGCGCAGCGTGACCTGTACGCCTACCTGCACGATCAGACGTTGCGGCTGATCAACAAGGGCTGGACCGGGATCGAGATCGCCGAGCAGCTGTCACTCCCGCCCGTACTCGAGAACGCGTGGCATGCGCGCGGGTACTACGGCTCGGCCAGCCACAACATCAAGGCCATCTACCAGCGCTACATGGGCTGGTACGACGGCAACCCGGCCCATCTGTGGCAGCACCCGCCCACCGAACAGGGCAAGCGCTACGTCGAATTCGGTGGCGGCGCAGACGCCGTGGTGGCCAAGGCGCAAACCGCATACAGAGAAGGCGATTACCGTTGGGCCGCAGAGATACTCAGTCACGTCGTGTTTGCCGAGCCGGACCATGCGGACGCCCGTGCACTACTCGCGGACACCTTCGAGCAACTCGGATACGGCGCGGAAAACGGCGTATGGCGCAACATCTTCCTTTCCGGCGCCACCGAGCTTCGTGAGGGGCAGTTCGGCACTCCGACCGTTTCGGCCTCGGCCGACGTCATATCCGCACTCACCCCGGAGATGTTGTTCGACGCGATCGCCATCCAGGTCGACGGTCCGCGCGCCTGGGATGAGAACCTGACCATCGACGTCATTCTCACCGACTCCGACGAGCAGTACCGTCTACGGGTCGCCAACGGTGTGCTCACCTACAGTGGCCGGCCGCAGAAGGGTGCTGCAGACGCGATTCTGACCGCACCGCGACACGCCCTCCCCGCACTCGCACTGGGCGACCTCTCACCAGCGCAGCTTGCGGACGCCAGCATCGAATTGAGCGGTGATGCAACAGTTCTGACGCGACTTGCGGCAGTCCTCGATCCGGGTGACCCTGACTTCGCGATCGTCACCCCCGACTGAACACCCACCTGCCCCGCACCGGTCACCCGCCGATCGGGCCGGCCTCCAGGGTCGACAATCCTGCCCATGAGCCGAGGAGACGCGTCGATGGGTGACCGAGGAACCACCGCCGATGTCCGCCGATTCCGCGTCCCCGTCGGCCGCCTGATCGCGATGACCCCGGTCGGGATCGTCGTCGGAACCCTGTGCGCCCTCTGCCTCTGGGGTATTTCGGCGCTGGCCGGACTGATCGAGCACCTCGTGTGGGACGATCTCGCGTCGGCACTGGGGGTGTCGTCCGCGGACCGGTGGTGGATCGTCGCCGTCCTCACTGTCACCGGACTACTGGTCGGGCTGGTCGTCCGATATGTGCCCGGTCACGCCGGCGACGACCCGGCCACCGTCGAGCTGGTGTCCACGCCACTGGCGCCGCGAGTCGTGCCCGGTCTTGCCATCGCCGCCATCTTGTCTCTTGCCGGCGGTGTCAGCCTCGGACCGGAGAACCCGATCATTGCCATCAACGCGGCGCTCATCGTGGCGATCGGAGCGCGGCTCGTACCCAAGGTCGCCGTCCCGGAGTGGACCGGACTGTCGACCGCGGCCACGATCGGAGCGCTGTTCGGTACCCCGGTGGCCGCGGCGCTGATGCTGTCGGAGGCCAACGCGGGCGATTCGCGTGTCCCGCTGTGGAATCGCCTCTACGTACCCATGGTGGCCGCCGCCACCGGCTCCTTCATCATTCTCCGGTTCACGGACCTCGACATGTCCATCGGGCTGCCCGCCGAGCAGGTCGGCGGCGTCGTCGACGTCCTGGTGGCCATCGCCATCGCAGTGGCCGCGGCGGCGATCGGGGTGGTCGCTGCGGCGCTGTTCGGTCCGCTGCACCGATTGCTGCATCGTGCGCTGCCGAACCCGATCCTGTTGATCACCTGCGCCGGCGCGGTGCTCGGCCTCCTCGGGGCCCTCGGCGGAACCATCACCTTGTTCAAGGGGCTCGACGAGATGAAGGACCTGCCGGACCGGATGGCCACCACGACGGCGCTCGGATTCCTGGCCTTCGCCGGGATAAAGCTCGTGGCGTTGATGATCGCCAGCGCCGCCGGGTTCCGCGGCGGACGAATCTTTCCCGCCGTATTCGTCGGTGTCGCATTGGGTTTCGCTGTCCACGCCGGGCTACCGGATCTACCCCTCGTGATCACCGTTGCCTCGGCCGCCGTCGGGATCGTCGTCGTCGCCACCCGCAACGGCTGGGTCAGCCTGTTCCTCGGGCTCGCCGTCGTACCACAATGGGATCTGCTGGTACCGCTGCTGTTCGCCACGCTCGCCGCATGGCTGGTGGTGGCCAACGCACCAGCGTTCCGGGCAGAGCCCCTCGACGAGGACCGCACCATCGACCGACTTCCCGAGGGGGGATGACGATCCGTTTCTCGCTGCGACCGAAACACCTTCGGGACGTGTCTCGAAGGATCACCCGTCCGCGGCCCGCCGATGTCGTCTCCGGGCTGGTCACCGCGCTGTTCTCCATCCCGGAAGGTATGGCATACGCCTCGATCGGCGGGTTCAACCCGGTCAGCGGGCTGTATTCCGGCATGGTGTCAACACTGGTCGGTTCGGTCTTCGCCCGCACGGTGCTGATGGTGACGACGCTGACCAGCGCGATCGCGCTGTCGGCGCAGAGTGTCCTGAGCTCGGCCGGGCTCGATCCACACAGCGTCGGCAACATCGCGATGCTGACGGTGGCGGTGGGCGCAGTGATGCTGCTCTTCGGATTGCTGCGTATCGGCGCGATCATGGACTTCGTCTCGAGCGCGGTGATGACCGGCTTCACCGTGGGCATCGCGGTGCAGATCGTCGCAGGAATTCTCAAAGACGTGACCGGCTACAGTTCCGATACCCACAACACCGTACTCAAATTCGTCGACGTCGCCGCGCACCTCTCACAGTGGTCCGGTACTGCGGTCCTCGTGGCCCTCGCGACCGTCGCGGTCTGGGTCGTCGTCCGATTCTTCCGACCCCTTCGGTCGTATGCAACGCTGCTGGCCTTGGTCGTCGTCACCGCGGTCACAGCCATCACCGGGGCCGACACCGACACCGTGGGCGACATCGCGACGGTGCCGAATAGCCTGCCGCCGTTCACGTTCCCCGATATCACCGCCTTCCCCAAGCTGATCCTGGGTGCTTTCGCCATCGCGCTCGTCGCGCTGGCGCAGGCGGCGGGCATCTCGGCCGCCGTGCCCAATCCGGACCGCTCGCGACCGAGCGCGTCCGGCGACTTCTCAGCCCAGGGCGCGGCCAATCTCGTCGGCGGATTCTTCGGATCGCTACCCACCGGCGGATCGTTGTCCCGGACCGGTGTCGCGGTGTCGGCAGGTGCGCAGACTCGGTGGGCCGGGATCTTCGCCGGTGCATGGCTGATCGTGGCAGTTCTGCTGCTCGGCTCGGCAGCACAGATCATCCCCATGCCGGTGATCGGCGGACTGTTGTTCGTGATCGGTTTCGAACTCATCGAAGGGCGGTGGGACGACATCGTGTTGGTGATGCGGAGCGCCCCGCTCAGTGCGGTCGCCATGATCGCCACGTTCGTCGCCACCACACAGTTCCCGCTCCAAGATGCAATCCTCGCGGGCGCGGCGATCTCCCTTGTCCTCTACTGCGTGCAGGCTGCCCGAACGGCCCACCTCACGGCGCTGATACCCGACGACGAAGGTTGGCGCGCGGAGAAGCCGCCGAACACGTTGCCCACCACGGGGATCACCGTCTTGAACTATTCCGGCGTGGCTCTGTTTGCCGAGATCCCGCGGATCGCCGAAACCTGGCCGGCGCTACCAGAACAGAGCGGGCGCCACGTCGTCATCCTCAGCATTCGCGGACTGCCCGATGTCCCATCGGCCACACTTCAGAAGTTGCTGCACGCGCGAGCCGAAGAGCTACGGAAAACCGGCGGACGTCTCATGCTGGCCGGCGTGCGGCCGGCGATGATGACGACCATCCGGCGTGCAGGATTGGCCGATGCCCTCGGTTCCGAGAACATCTTCGCGACGTCAGAGCATGTGTTCGGCGCGGTCGAAGATGCCTACGCCGAGGCGAAGCGGTGGCTTGCCACCGGATGAGCATCGTATGCCTTCTGGTCGCGATCGGAGTTCCCGAGTTGATCGGAGTCGAGAATTCACCGGTACCCCGTGGCACCGACGGCGGGGTCAGGAGGCTTCCGCGATGACCGCCACCCCCACCCGCCCGCCGTCGACGTCGAGCACCGTTCCGTGCACGAACCTGGCGTCGTCGGAGGCCAAATACGCTGCGGCGGCGGCGATGTCGTCGGGATGTCCGGCCCGAGCGGCCGGCGTACCGACCATCAGGGCCTCTCCCGGGTATTCGACGTCGTCGGGTAGGTCGGGGGTGCGAATGACGCCCGGGGAGACGGCGTTGACCCGGATGTTGTCCGCGGCGAACTCGGCAGACCATGCGCGCGTGAGGGTTTCGAGCGCACCCTTGGTCGATGCGTACAACGCTCCGGACCCGATCCCGAGTCGGGATACCCAGCTACCGAGATTGATGATGGCCCCACCACCGGCTGCGGCCATCACCGGCGCGAGCGCCTGGACGAGGAAGAACGGCGCCTTCACGTTGACGCCGTAGACCCGGTCGAAGGTCGCGCCGTCGGCGGTGAGCGTCGTCGACGCGGGGAAGATCCCCGCATTGTTGACGAGGACATCGAGACGTCCGCCGGTCAGCGCGAGGGCGTCGTCGGCGAGGGCCCGGCTTGCGGCAGGGCTGCCGTCGAGGTCGGCGCGGACGAAGTCGGCGCTGCCACCGCGTTCGCGGATCTGGGCGACGACCTCGGCGCCCCGTCGTTCATCGCGGCCGGACACGAGGACATACGCGCCGTCGGCCGCGAACCGGTAGGCGATGGCGCGACCGATGTTGCTGGTCGAGCCGGTGATCAGAGCTGATGTGTGGTCGAGTTTTCCTGGCATGTGAGCGACGGTAGACACGCATTTTTGGACCAGCAAGTCCAAAACCGCGTACGGTGCAGGACATGGCTTTCACCACCAAGGGACTGGCCACTCGTGCGCGCATCGTCGACGAGGTCGCCACCTACCTCCGGAGCAACGATCCCGGCGGGGTGACTCTCGATGACGTTCGCGCCGTGACGCAGACGAGCAAAAGCCAACTGTTCCACTACTTTCCAGGCGGCAAGGAGCAGCTCTGGCTGGAGGTCGCCCACCGGGAGGCCGACCGGGTGCTCGACGATCAGCAACCGTATCTGAGCGCGCTCGACTCGTGGGAGGCGTGGGACCAGTGGCGCAGCGTCCTGATCGAGCGGTATCGGGCACAGGGTCCGCAGTGCCCCCTGGCCGCTCTCACCAGTCAACTCGGGTCAGGGCCCGGCACGGCGGAGGTGGCCACGGCGCTATTGCGGCGATGGCAGTCATATGTTCGCCGCGGCATCGTCTCCATGCAGGACGCCGCCCTGGTGCGCCCCGACCTCGACGCCGAGCGCCTCGCCGCCGCCTTCATCGCCGGCATTCAGGGTGGCGTCACCGTCCTTCGCACCACCGGCGACACCGCACACCTCGAGGCCGTGCTCGGCGTCATGTTCGATCATCTGCGGAGCGGATAGCTCGCACCGACTGCCGCGTATGTCCGAATCTTCTTGTTTACCAGCGGGTATTTGCCCGCAATGTCACCCACATCACACGATATCGGCGTGCTTTCCGGCCATCGCTTCGCTTAGGCTAGCTAAGTAATTAGTTACGTTGTGCAACTATCAACCCTTCGGTGGTGAGCCATGGACGAGATGTCCGACGCCGCGCCTGTCGCGACTATCAGCGATGCGGCCGCGGTTCATCGCGACCTGATCCGGATCGGCCGGGCGGTGCGTTCGCGTTCGAGTCACGAGCCGCTGTCCCCCGGGCAGCTCTCGGCGCTCTGGGCGATCGCGCAGAACACGCCGATCCGTGCCACCGAACTCGCCGCGCGCGAGTCGGTCGCCGGGCCGACGATGTCGCGCGTCGTCGCATGTCTCGAACAATCCGGAATGGTGGCCCGCACCACCGACCCGCACGATGGCCGCGCCAGCCTGCTGGCGCCCACCGACACCGGATACGAGTACATGCGCGGCGCATCGTCACGGCAGTCGGAACTGTTCGAGGCGGCTCTGGGCCGGCTTGATACCGCCGACCGTGCCGTGGTCAGCCGCTCGATGCGATTGCTCGCCGATACGTTGTGCGATCTCGAACACCCCACCATCCACACAGAAACTGCAGAGGAAGGAGCCTGATGGAACCCACCGTCAACGGCCACAAGAGCGCGGCAGTCGGCCTGATCCAGGGCGATGTGCACCGCCCGGATGGCACCGCGATCGCCGACGCGACGGTCACCGTCATCGACCCCGGCGGCAGCCAGGCCGCCCGCACCGTCAGCAGCGCCGACGGGACCTTCAGCGTGCAGGTCGCCACCGCCGGTCACTACGTGCTCGCGGTGTCGGCGACCGGCCATGACCCCGCCGCCGTCACGGTGACAGTCGGGACGACGCCCGTCGACACCGAGATCACCCTTGCCTCGATGGCCGCCCTCTCCGGGAGCGTCACCACGTCGGCAACCGGCGAGCCGGTGGCCAAGGCGACCATCGCCATCGCCGACCGCGCGGGTCAGATCCTGGCCACGACGATCACCGACGGCACCGGCCGCTGGGAGATCGGTGGGCTCGGCGACGACACCTTCACCGTCATCGTCACCGCCGCCGGCTGCGATCCGGTCGCCCAGACCGTCAACCTCGCCGATGGCAGCGAGGTCGCCATCGTGGTGCGCACCGCCGCCGAACTCGCCGGCGTGATCAGCGACGGCGCCACCGGAACGGGCGGCCCAGTCGCACATAGTCAGGTGGCCCTGCTCAACGATGCAGGCGAGATGGCCGCGAGCACCCTCACCGACGACCTCGGCCGCTACCTGTTCGCCAATCTCGTCCCCGGCGACTACACCGTCATCGCCAACGGCTACACACCGGTCGCAGCGAGCATCGACGTCGAGGCCGGCCGGGTCGTCAACCACGAATTCGTCTTGGGCGCAAGGGGTCAGGCATGACCAGTTCCATCACCACCAAGGTGGTCACCACATCGGGCCGACCGGTGCCCAATGCCGTCATGACAGTCATGAGCGACACCGGAGAACAACGGGCCGTGGCCCGCTCCGACGACAGCGGCACCGCGGTCGCCGACCAGCTCGACACCGGCACCTACACCGTGGTCGTCGGCGCCGAGGGCTATCAGCCGACGGCGCGAGTCGCCGTGGTCACCGGTGCCGGGACCGTCAACATCGGGCAGATCACCGCCGTGCGATCCGGCGACGCACCCACTCCGACCGCCGGGCACTGGGAGATCGACCCCGGGCACTCGTTGCTCGAGATCAGCGTGCGGCACTTCGGGATCTCCAGCATCCGTGGACGCTTCGCCGACTTCACCGGACACATCGACGTACCGCAATCGGTCGAGCGGTCCTCGGTGGTCGCCGAGATCAAGACCGCGAGCATCGACACCGACAACCGGACGCGCGACGAGCATCTGCGCTCGGACGCGTTCTTCGACGTCGAACGCCATCCGGTGGCGACCTTCACCGCCGAAGGCGTTACCCCGCGCGATGACGAGGCGTGGACGCTGGCAGGCACATTGACGCTGCGCGAGCATGCCGTTCCGGTCGAACTCGAACTGAGCTATCAGGGCGAGGTCGACGATCCGTGGGGCGGACGACGGGCAGCGTTCCAGGCAACGGGAACGTTGCACCGCAAGGACTTCGGTATCAGCTTCGACGACACGTTGATCACCGGTGTCGCCCAGATCGGGGGCACCGCAACGATCACACTCGAAGTCGAGGCGGTCCGAACCGGCGACTGACGTCTCCACCGACCCAGCACTCGCGGGAAGTCACCGTCGACGTTTCCGCGCAATTGTGACGTATTGATCTGAAAGGCAACACATGTCCAACCAAGCAGTCGCCGAGGCCGGCGCCGCTGCCGGACCACCACGTCGGTCCAGGCACCGGACGCTGGAAGAACTCGGCCCCCACTACAAGTGGATCGCGCTGTCCAACACCACGTTGGGCATGCTGATCGCCACCATCAATTCCTCGATCGTGCTGATCGCACTGCCCGACATCTTCAAGGGCATCCACCTCGACCCGCTGGAGTCGCAGAACACCAGCTATCTGCTGTGGATGATGATGGGCTTCCTCGTCGTCACCGCCGTTCTCGTGGTGAGCTTCGGCCGCCTCGGTGACATGTTCGGCCGAGCGCGCATGTACAACATGGGCTTTGCCGTCTTCACCATCTCCTCGGTCTTCTTGGCGATCACCTGGTTCGACGGCAGTGCGGCGGCCATCTGGCTGATCGTCTGGCGCATCGTCCAGGGCGTCGGCGGCGCGTTCCTGATGGCCAACTCCTCGGCCATCCTCACCGACGCCTTCCCTGCCAACCAGCGCGGATTGGCCATGGGCATCAACGGTGTCGCCGCCATCGCCGGCTCGTTCCTCGGCCTGCTCATCGGCGGCCTGCTCGCCCCGATCCAGTGGCACTACATCTTTTTGGTCTCGGTGCCCTTCGGTGTCATCGGCACCATCTGGGCCTACCTGAAGCTGCACGACCTCGGCGAACGCAAGCACGCCAAGATGGACTGGTGGGGCAACGCCACCTTCGCGATCGGCCTGATCGCGATCCTGGTCGCCATCACCTACGGCATCCAGCCCTACGGCAGCTCCAACATGGGCTGGTCCAACCCCTGGGTGCTGACCGGCCTGATCGGTGGCGTCATCGTGCTGGCCATCTTCGTGCTCATCGAAACCCGCGTGGCCAGTCCACTTTTCGAATTGTCGCTGTTCAAGGACCGCTCGTTCGCCTTCGGTAACCTCGCCAATCTGATGGCGTCGATCGGCCGTGGTGGTCTGCAGTTCATCCTGATCATCTGGCTGCAGGGAATCTGGCTGCCCCAGCACGGTTACGACTACTCGCAAACCCCGCTGTGGGCCGGCATCTACATGGTCCCCATGACCATCGGCTTCCTGCTCAGCGCACCCGTCTCCGGCGCGCTCTCGGACAAGCTCGGTACCAAGTGGTTCACCACGCTGGGCATGTTCATCACCGCAGGCACCTTCGCCGCTTTGATCGCGATCCCCGTCGACTTCAACTACTGGGTCTTCGCACTGATCCTGCTCATCAACGGCATCGGCATGGGCTTGTTCGCCTCGCCCAACCGCGCCGAGGTGATGAACAGCCTGCCGGTCAACTCTCGCGGCTCGGGCGCCGGGATGATGACGACGTTCCAGAACGCCGCGATGGTGCTCTCCATCGGCCTGTTCTTCTCGCTGATGATCGCCGGCCTCAGCGCTCACCTGCCCGACGCGATGTTCAGCGGTCTGACGCAGAACGGCATGCCGGCGCAGGCCGCGAACGGCATCGCACACATCCCGACCGTCGGTATCCTGTTCGCCGCGTTCCTCGGCTACAACCCCATTCAGCACGTTGCCGGGCAAGCGCTGAACGGGCTTCCGAGCGCAACTGTCGATCACCTCACCGGGCTCGACTTCTTCCCGCACCTGATCAGCGATCCGTTCTCCGACGGTCTGACCGCCGCGTTCACCTTCGCCCTGATCTGCTGCGTCATCGGCGGCATCGCCTCACTGTTCACCGGTTCGTCGAAGAAGCCGGCAGTCCCGGAGACAGTCGGAGCAGAATTGGCGGCGGTTGCCGCCGACGCCGGGTTCGGTACCCCGGCCGAGCTGGTCACCGAGACGGAATCCACCCGCGCGGCCGCCGCACCACGGCACCGTCTCACCTCCACCGGTGAAGCCGGCAGCACGTCGGTGCGGCCACGGATCGCCGGACTGATCACCTCCACCGACGGCAAACCCGCCGTCGATGCGGCGATCACCGTCACCGATCTGCGTGGCCATCAGATCGGAGCCACCGCCGTACATCACGACGGTTCCTACGCGGTCACCGACCTGCCGGACGGCACGTACACGGTGATCGCCACCGCTCCCGGACTGGCGCCGCGGGCACTGGCCGTCTCGGTCGTCGGCGAGCTGGTGTTCCGGCGTGACTTCACGCTCGGAGGTGGTGCGGCACTGCGTGGTTCGGTGCGTGACGCCCAGCGTCCGCTGCCCGCGAACCTGGTCGTCACCGACCAGTCGGGTGCGGTCGTCGCCAATGCGCACGCCGGTTCGGACGGCCGGTTCACGATCACGGGACTCACCGTCGGCGACACCGTGGCAGTGACCGCGTCGGCGCCCGGCTATCAGCCGTCGAGCCAGCTCATCACCGTCGAGTCCGGCGTGGGTGGCGAGGCCGAGATCGTGCTGACGGCGACCGGTGGCGTGCAGGGCACGGTGCGAACCGTCGACGGCAGTCCGCTCGCCGGGGCGACCGTCTCGGCGATCGGTCCGGATCAGACGATCGTCGCGTCGGTCACCACCGACAACGACGGCCGCTACCGCATCGAGGGGCTCACCGACACCCAGTTCACGTTGGTGGCCAACATGTATGAGCCGACCGCAGTGCAGGCGCGCATCGTCACCGGTGAACGCACCAACGTCGACATCCGACTCGGCGTCGACCGCCCGTCGGTGCCGTGAGGTCACCCCTTCGGTAATGCACCACAACTGAATACACAAGAACGCGCGGCGTATCCGGAGTCCGGGTACGCCGCGCGTTCGCGTCCGAGCCGAGGGTGGTGCCGTCGGGATGCTAACCGAGCTGCGGCACAACTTCTTTCGCGACCAGGTCGAGGTGATCGAGGTCGGACAGATCGAGCGTTTGCAGGTAGACACGGCTCGCGCCGATGTCGCGGTACCGGCCGATGGCCTCGACCACCTCGTCGGGCGTGCCTGCGGCACCGTTCTCCCGTAGCTCGGCGACGTCACGGCCGATGGCCTGTGCACGCCGCGCGATCTCGTCTTCGGTTCGGCCGCAACACAACACGAGGGCCACCGAGTAGGTGAGCTCGTCGGCGTCGCGCCCGGCCGCAGCACACGCCGAGCGCACCCTGTCGTACTGTGCGGCGACGACGTCAACGGGCTCGAAAGGGATGTTGAACTCGTCGGCGAAGCGCGCGGCGATGGCCGGGGTACGGGCCTTGCCCTTCCCGCCGATGATGATCGGCGGACGCGGCGTCTGCACCGGCTTGGGCAGCGCCGGCGAGTTCTTCAACGAGTAGTAGCGGCCATCGTGGTCGAAGTACTCGCCGACCGGCGTGCCCCAGAGCCCGGTGATGATCTCGAGCGATTCCTCGAACCGCTCGAAACGCTCCCCCACCGACGGGAACGGAATGCCATAGGCGAGGTGCTCGTCCTCGAACCACCCGGAGCCGAGCCCGAATTCGACACGCCCACCACTCATCTGGTCGACCTGCGCCACCGAGATCGCCAGCGGGCCAGGAAGGCGGAAGGTCGCCGAGGTGACCAGCGTGCCCAGCCGGATGCGACTGGTCTCCCGGGCCAGTCCGGCCAGCGTCACCCACGAGTCGGTCGGCCCCGGAAGACCATCGCCATCCCCCATCGCGCCAAAGTGATCCGACCGGAAGAACGCGTCGAATCCGAGGTCCTCGGTCGCCTTGGCGACGGCGAGCAGCTGATCGTAGTCGGCGCCTTGCTGGGGTTCGGTAAATATTCTGAAGTCCACTCTGATCAACGTACTCAGCCGGCCACCGTTACATGTGCGGGCCCGCACGGCGATCTCGCGACAGCAACGGACGGATGACCCGACCACCTCCGATCCGAATAGTGACACGGCGTCGGGTGGCCTAGACTTCACCGCACCGATTGCTCATCGGAACTTCGAGGTTCGGGATGCAACCACAACGGGGCGTTCGAGGGAAGACAGGGGGCGTAGTGGATTCGTCGTCGATGTGGCAGCCCGTCCCGTGGTACCTCACCGCGATCCCGCGGCCACGGCCCGACACCATCGAGCGTGAACGACTCAGTGATCGGCTGGCCGACCTGCTCGGCCGCCACCGTGTCGTGGCGGTGAACGCCCCGTCCGGACACGGCAAGACCGTGGCCGTCGCCGACTGGGCACGATCGAGCGACCTCCCGGTGGCGTGGTTGTCGGTCCCACACACCGAGAACGACCCAGGTGAGCTACTCCGCGGGATGATCAGCTCCGTCAGCCGGTTGCCGCAGCTACGCGACCACCCGGCCGTCGCCGCACTGCACACTCCTTCGACATCGACGAGCCCGGCCGGATTCGCCGCCACGGTGGACGAGATCGGTCAGCGCGTCGTCTTGGTCCTCGACGACGCCCACCGCGCGGCCGACGCGCTCGCCGATCCGGCCATCGCGGACCTGCTGGAGCACGGTCCGGCGCGGTTGTCGATCGTGCTGATCGGGCACAGCACGTTGAGCCGCAGCGTCAGCCGCGCGATCCTGCATGGTGTGTGCGGGGTGATCGGCGCGTCGGAACTCACGTTCACCCTCGACGAGGTCGAGCGTGCCTGCGTCGATGCCGGACCGCAATTCGATCCTGGCCATGTGTGGACCGCCACCGGTGGCTGGCCCATTGCGGTCTACGCGTCCCGCATGGGCGGCCGGGCTGCATCGCTGGACGGCGGCGATCCCGAGTCGCTGCTGACCGACTACGTCGCCGACGAGATCCTCGCGCCCCTGCCGACCGAACTCTCGGAGTTCATTCTCGACACGACCACCACCGCGCGGTTCGATACCGAACTCGCCACCACCCTGACCGGTCGCTCAGATGCCGCCGCACTGATCGAGGAGTGTGTCCGCCGGGGGTTGTTCCTGAGCCGCTACAGCGACACCGCCCGATCGACGACCGTCTACGCGTGGCATTCGCTGTTCGTCGAACACTGTCGGCGGGTCCTGACGCGCACCGATCCGGACCGGCAACGCAAGGCGCGCGAGTCCGCCGCCGAACACCTGCGCGATACCGATCCCCTGCTCGCCGCCCGGCTGTCGCTGCTCGCCGACGATGCCGGACGCGCCGTCGACATCCTCGTCGACAACTGGGTCGGCCTGGTCATCTCCTCGGGTGCCACGCCGACCGAGGCGACCGCGACTTCGCTCGCCGAACACACCGACAATCCGGCCCATCTGTGCCACCTGACGTTCATCCGGGCCTGCTGCCGGGCGATCCGCGGGGACATGCTCGGTGCCCGCCGATTGTTCGATGACGCGTGCGCGCAGTTCGAGCGCGGGCCGGACGCGCGGCTCGAGCTGACCGCCGCGCTGACAACTATCCTCTACGCGGACGATCACACCTGCCTGGTGGCCGCCCATGATCGGGTTGTCGCAATACTCGACGATCCGGTGGCCGTCGAGCACATGCGTCCCGTTCTGCGTGCCGGTTGCGCATTCGTGGTCGGTTGGACGGCACCCCGGCTCCGGAGCGACGCCGACCGCGGGGTGGCCTTGATACGCACGGCGATCGAGGAATGCCGCGCCGCCGGACTCGCCACCCTCGCGCAGCGCGCCGAGAGCAACCACGCGTTCGCCCTGGCCTTCGCCGGCCGGTTCACCGAGATCGCCGAGACGATCAGCGCGTCCGCCGATCGCGGCCGAGATGGCGGCGAATGGGACTACTACGACGTCGGGATAAGCAATTTCACGCGCGGCTGGTTCAATTTCTGGACGGGCGAGCTCGACACCGCACTGGAATTCTTCTCGCGAGACAGGCAGTCCCGAACGATGGACGGCTATCCGCCGCTCGCCCGGTTGTACCGCGTGATCACCGCGGCCGTTCTGCACGACGGCACCGCGCTGCCCGACGCAGAGACCGGCGCGGAGTCGGTGGCCGATGAATTCCTGCACGGCGTGCCCTGGCCGGTGTACCGGCGTCTGGCATTCGCCCGGGCTGCCGAATTCAAGGGCGACGGTGACACGGTCCGACGGATGGCCACCGAGATCGAGCAGATCCCCGCAGTGCCGGTCTCCCGGGCCTTGTTCGCGGGCATGCTGCGCCGGCTCGGTGAACTCGATTGGTCGCGGCGCTTCCTCGAGGGCCTCGAGGCGCCGGAACTGCCGTCCTATGTTCGCGCCTATGCTTCGTTGACGCACGCCGTGATCGCCTGGCAGTCCGGCGACCGCGACCGGGCACATCGGCTGCTCGGAAAGTCGCTGGCGGTTGCCGAGCCGGAGCGCATCATGCTGCCGTTCTTGGACAACACCGATCTTGCGACCACCGAGCTCCTCGACGCGCACGTGTCCCGCGGCTCGGCCCCGCTCTTCCTCGCAGAAGCCCTGTCTCGGCGAATGTCGTTGTCGCACCGCTCCGCCGGTGTCTCGAGCCCGCTGACCAGACGCGAGCACGAGGTGCTCGAATACCTTCGGATGCCGATGACGGTGAACGAGATCGCCGATGCGCTGTTCATCTCACCGAACACCCTCAAAACGCACTGCCGGTCGCTCTACCGCAAGCTCGGGGTCACCAACCGTCGGGGAGCGGTACGTGTCGTCGGAGTTGCCGCACGCTGACGAGACGGCGACTGTTCGGCTACGCGGCCGCGGCACCGGTCACCGTTCCCAGCTGGACGCCGGGCACCCGGGGCAACCGCTGGGCGATGAGCAACCCGAACGCCGCGAACACGATCGCCAGCAGCAGGGCCGCCTTGATGGCCATGAGCTGCGCGTCGACGTAGTGGTCGATCAGGGCATTCACCTCCGACGCCGGGACGTGGTGGGCGGCGGCCACGTCGTCGAGCTGATCACGTGCGAGGATGTCGATCCCGTCGTCGGTCTCGGTGGCGATGACCGCCTTCGTCTGCGCCGAGATTGCCGGATCGCTCTGCGCCGCATGGTCGAAACCGGCACCGAGTGCGCTGATGAGCAGTGCACCGATCATCGCCACACCGACGGACATGCCGATGTTCTGGGCGGTACCCTGCAGTCCGCCCGCCTCACCGCGCTCGCTGTCCTTCGCCGACGACATGATCACGTTGCCGAGTTGCGAGGCAACGAAACCGAAGCCGGCGCCGAAGATCGCCATGCCCACCGCGAACAGGGCGCCGTTCAGCTCCGGTTCGATCGTCGACACCAGGATCACCGAACCGATGACGACGAGGACGAGACCGGATGTGACGATCGCCCGTGGTGAGAGCTTGTGTCCCAGAACAGGTCCGGAGAACGCCGCAATCAGCATGGCGATCGACATCGGTGCCAGCTTGATCCCCGTCTCGAAAGCGTTGTGGCCCAGCACGTATTGCAAGTAGATCGGGATGACGAAGAACACCCCGCCGATGATCGTCTGCTGCGCGACGAGCATCACCAGACCATTGCGCAACTGCAGCCGACGCAAGAGAGCCGGATTCATCAGCGGCTTGTGCCCGCCCTTGATCCGGCGGCGCTCCCAGCGGAGGAAGCACGCCAGCACGAACAGGCCCGCCGCGATCATGAACGGAACGACCGAGAAACCGAACGGGGTGATCTCGTGCCCGGCGACGGTGAGCGCGCCCGTCGGCCGGAACAGCCCCCAGGTGCCCGCCTGCAGCAATCCCAGCACCACCAGACCGAGTCCGAGTGATGACAACGCCGCTCCGCCCCAGTCGATTTCCCGATTCGGGTCGGGTTTGCCGTCGGTGATCAGGCGCAGGCACGCCACCACCCCGACACACACGACCGTTTCGGCGCCGAAGACCACCCGCCACGTCAGCGCCTCGGTCACCCACCCGCCGATCAGCGGGCCGGCGGCGGCACCGGCGGCGGCGATTCCGCCGAGCGCACCATATGCGGTGGCGCGGTCCTTGCCGGTGTAGTTGGTCGCGGTCAGCGAGATGATCGCCGGCATCACCAGCACCGCCCCGGCACCTTCGACGAAAGACCAGCCGAACAACAGCCACCCGAGCGACGGGCTGAACGCGGTGATCAGCGAACCGGCGCCGTAGACGAGGAGTCCGACACCGAAGATCCGTTTGCGGCCGAAAATGTCTCCGAGGCGTCCGCCGAGCAACATGAACGAACCCATGACGAGTGTGTAGAGCGTGATCGCCAACTGCACCTGCGTGATCGAGGTGTCGAGATCGGCGACGACATCGGCGACCGACACGTTCATCACCGTGGTATCCAGCACCATGATGAACTGTGCGGCACACAAGATGATCAGTACCGACCAGCGTGTCATCACGCAAAGGTAAGCATCTGTCGCAGCTGAGCTGTCATACCTTCGGGGTGAATTGCCGATCCCAGGCCGCCGATTCCGCACGTTGTGCGTGAACGGGCCGCGCCGACTACCTATTCTCGGCTGATATCGCCACTCGGGCAGTCGTGCCCGGCCGTGCGGAGGAGGCATCGTGTTCGGCATCGCGGCGCACCTCATCCCAGAACGGCAACGCCGAACACTCGACGAGCTCGTCGACCGCCTCGACCTGAATTCCGGTGACGTCCGGTCGAAGCAGTCGGCATTCTGGATCATGCTGACCTTGTCGGCGATCATCGCGGTCGCCGGCGTGATCGGCGACAGCACCGCCACCGTCATCGGTGCCATGATCGTTGCGCCACTGTCGACTCCGATTCTCGGCATCGGCCTGGGCATCGTCAGTGGCCGTGGACGGCTGGTGGCAACGAGCGTGGCCTATGTCCTTGCCGGCGTCGTCGTGGTGACCGTACTCGGTGTGCTGTTCGCCCAGGTGTTGCCCAATCCCACCAACGTGCTCACCAATTCGCAGGTGCAGGGCCGCACCTCACCGACTGTGGTGGACCTCGTCGCCGCGTTGGCGACCGGGCTCGTCGGTGCCGTCGCGGTGACCCGCCGCGACGTCGGTGACGTACTGCCGGGGGTGGCGATCGCCATCAGCCTGGTACCACCGCTCGGAGTGGTCGGGGTATGTCTGGGGTCGGGGGCGCCCTCGTTGGCGCTCGGCGCCTTCGTGCTGTTCGCCTCGAATGTGGTGGCAATGGTCATCACCGCCGTCATCGTGTTCACGGTCGCCGGAATCGCACGGCCCGAGGCAGATTCGACGCCCCGATCGGCTGCACCACACTCCGCACCGCGCCGGGCACGCGCCTACACCGTGTTGCTCGTCGCGCTGGTCGTCGTCGCGGTGCCGATGGTGATCAATTCACTCACCTCCCTGTGGGCCGGCCAAGTCGCCGACGCCACCCGGGACTGGCTCGATTCCGCCGGTGTTGCGTCGGCCGAGGTGACCGATGTGGCGTGGAGCGGCGACACCGTGACGGTGAACGTGCTGGCCCCCGGTGCGTTACCCCCGATCGATTCGCTGCACCGGACCGTCGACGGACTCGTCCCGTGGGACCCGCAGCTCGTGGTCGTCCACACCACCGGCAGCCGGGAGTCGGCCAACTGAGATCACCACCGACCGAGCACCGCGTTTTCACCCCATGCGGGTGTTGACACCACCTACGTGCGACACAAGGCTGGGGCAGCACGGCTGATACCCGCAATCCCGAGGTGAAGGTGACTGACATGACAGATACCCGTGAAGCCGACCCGAGCATTTCCCGGGCCAATGACCAGCTCCGTTCGACGCTTCCCTTTGGCGACACCGCCGACCAGACCGCCGCGGACCGCGGATTCGTCGCTGCCCTCGACTCGCCGATCATCCCCGATGCCGACGGCACCGCGGTCTGGGACTGTGCCGAATTCTCCTTCCTGGGCGACGACTGCCCACCCACCGCCAACCCGAGTCTCTGGCGGCAATCCGGCCTGGTGGCCAAGCACGGCTTGTACGAGGTCACCGATCGCATCTACCAGATCCGCGGCTTCGATCTCTCCAACATGACGATCGTGGAGGGCGATACGGGCGTCATCGTGATCGACCCGCTCATCTCCCAGGAGACGTCCGCGGCGGGGCTGGCCCTCTACCGGCGCCACCGCGGTGACCGTCCGGTGGTCGCGGTCATCTACACGCATTCACACATCGACCACTTCGGCGGTGTCAAGGGGGTGACGACCCAGGAGGCCGTCGACGCCGGCGACTGCGTGGTTCTCGCGCCCGCCGGGATGGTCGAACATGCGGTGGCCGAAAATGTCTACGCCGGAACGGCTATGGGCCGTCGTTCCGCGTACATGTATGGCGCGGCACTGCCGCGGGGTCCGCGCGGCGCGATCGGTGCGGGGTTGGGTCAGTCGACGTCGACAGGTACGGCCACGTTGATCGTGCCGACCCGCGACATCTCCGTCACCGGCCACACCGAGACGCTCGACGGGGTCCAGATCGAATTCCAGCTGACCCCGGGCACCGAGGCCCCCGCGGAGATGAATTTCTACTTCCCGCAGATGCGGGCACTGTGCATGGCCGAGAACGCCACGCACACCCTGCACAACCTGCTGACCCTGCGCGGAGCGCTGGTGCGCGACCCCCACGTGTGGTCGAAGTATCTCACCGAGGCCATCAACACGTTCGCCGGCCGCTCGGACGTGCTGTTCGCGTCGCACCACTGGCCCACCTGGGGCACCGACGATCTCACCGAATTCCTTGCTCTGCAACGTGATCTGTACGGCTATCTGCACGACCAGACGCTGCGCGCTCTCAATCAGGGTCGGACCGGTCTCGAGATCGCCGAGGACATCGAACTCCCGCCCACGCTGGCGAACGCCTGGCACACCCACGGCTACTACGGTTCGGTGAGCCACAACGTCAAAGCCATCTACCAGCGGTACATGGGGTGGTTCGACGGCAATCCGGCTCACTTGTGGGAGCATCCGCCGGTCGAGTCGGCCGTCCGGCACGTCGAGTTCATGGGCGGCGCCGATGCGGTGCTCGAGAAGGCACGAAAGTCGTTCGACGATGGCGATTTCCGCTGGGTCGCCACCGTACTCAACTACGTCATCTTCGCCGACCCCGACAACGCAGCCGCGAAGGCCCTGCAGGCCGACACCCTCGAACAGCTGGGGTACGGATCGGAGAACGGCACCTGGCGCAACTTCTACCTGATGGGCGCCTACGAGCTCCGCCACGGCCCCATCGGCACCCCGACCACCGCGGCCGCCCCCGACATCGCCGCCGCGCTGACGGTGGAGCAGCTGTTCGACGCGGTGGCGTTGCGCGTCAACGGTCCGGCGGCATGGGACGCGCACATCGTCATCGACTGGCGCATCACCGATGAAAACCGTTTCTACCGCAGCGAATTGCGTAACGGCGTGCTCGTGCATCACGATATCGACGCCGCCGCGGCGTCGGCCGGACTCACGATCAGCGGTACCCGCCCAGCACTACTGGGCATCATCTTGGCCGGTGCCGACACCCAACAGGCCGTGGCCGACGGCCTCATCCAGATAGACGGCGACGCCACGCTCTTCACGAGTCTCGCCGGCTACCTGGACTCCCCCGACACGGACTTCGCCATCGTCACGCCGTGATGGCCGCGGCAGACGAAATATAACGTGCACCTATAGCGACGGCCGTGACGATTATCGTCGCGGCCGTCGCTATAGCTGCACGTTATATTTCGTCGCGGTGTACTTCTCACCCAAAGGGTCTGCCGACGAGGCTACCGACCGCAGGCCAACGCTCGATACACCGCCGAATCCCCGACGGTGCCGAGAAAATATCTCGGTTGCCGGGACAGATCGTCATCGGTGCGGCATGGTTGACCAAACGATCAACTGATCATGTGGTCAACTCGCGGGCGCGAGTTCGGAGTGGGGGTTCTCGATGCGCCGGATGACGTTCGACGAGAGACGTACCGAGCTGATCGATGCCGCGATCCGGGTGATCGCGCGCGACGGGCTCGCCGCTGCGACGACACGCGCCATCGTGGGCGAGGCGGGCATGCCACAGGGCGCCCTGTTCTACATCTTCTCCTCGCGCGAGGCCCTGATCAGCGCGGTCATCGAGGAGATCACCGGCGCCGAACGGCTCGGGGCCCTGCTCAGCATCGAGCTCTCGGCGCCCGACATCGGAGTCGATGAGGTGCTGACCACCGCCATGGACTCCTACCTGCGGCTGCTGGAGCGTGATCCGAGACGCGAGATCGCACTCCTGGAGGTCGCCACCCATGCGATGCGGCATGACCCCGATGCCGGGCGACGACAATGGGCCACCTACCGCTCGGCCGTCGCCGACGCCCTGACCTTCATCGCGACGACGATGCAGCTGCGCTGGAGCATGCCCGTCGAGGAGCTGGCACACATGGTGACCTCCTCGCTCGACGGGCTGACACTGTCGTGGCTCACCGACCGCGACAGTGCCGCCGCGCGCAGGCATATCGCGGTTCTGGCAACCACCTTCGCCGCCATGGCGATTCCCCTCGCAGATCCAGCTTCTACGGAGACCGCCGACAACACAGAGGAACACCACCGACGATGACGACCCCGCCCCACTCACCATCACTGTCACGCCGCGGGCTGCTGGCCGGCGCAGCGGGCGTGACCGCACTCGGAGTGGCCGCCGCCGCAACGACTTCCGCCACCGGGCGTGCACATGCGGCGCCGTCGACGGGCTATCTCGTCGGCGCCGGCCGCGGCGACATCACCGGAGCCATTGCCGGACAGGGCATGATGGGCTATTCCGATCTCTCCCAGGTCGCCAGCGGACTGCTGCAGCGGGTGTGGGCGCGGGCCTACATCATCGCCGACGCCGCGACCGGCAAACGCGTAGCGTTCGTCAACGCCGACCTCGCGTGCATCTTCGAGTCCCATCGGGTCGGTGTGATGAAGGCCCTCGCCGAACGTTTCGGAAACATCTACACCCAGGAGAACGTCAATCTCAACGCCACCCACAACCACAACTCGTGTGGTGGCACCGCCTGGGACTACGCGTATATTCTTGCCGCACTGGGACATCAAGAGAATTCATACCGCGCCGAGGTCGACGGCATCGTCGAGGCCATCACCGCCGCACATCACAGTCTGGCGCCGGGCACGCTCGAACTCGGGCACAGCGATCTCCACGACGCCAGCGCCAACCGTTCGCCGGAGGCGTTCGTCCGCAACCCCGCCGCTGACCAAAAGCACTTCCCCGACCACATCGACCCGCAGGTCACCTCCCTGCGACTGCGCCAGTCCGGCAGCGTGATCGGCGAGATCACCTGGTTCGCCACCCACGGCACCTCGCTGACCGATGCGAACACCCTCATCTCCAGCGACAACAAGGGGTTTGCCTCGTACCTGGCCGAAAGTGCGGATCCCGCAGTGGTGGCGGCCTTTCCACAGACCAATGCCGGGGACATGACACCGAACCTGTGGGTGCGCAAGATGCACCCGGGTGGCCCGACGGGCGATCACCGCACCAACCGCGCGATGATCGGTGAGCGTCAATACCGGGCCGGCCAACGGGCTTTCGCCGCATCGCGGCCGGTGACCGGCGGCCTCTCCTATGCCTACCGATTCATCGACCTCGCCGATGTGCCCATCGACGGGCACTACACCCCCGACGGCAAACCCGCGCGGACCACGCCCGCCATCATGGGCGCCGGTGCCGCGGCCACCAGCACCGAGGACAACACCCGGAGTCAATTGAGCTTCCTGCACGAGGGCATGGTGCTGCCCTTCGCACGGGCACTCGGCGTCGACACCACCGCCACCCCGCCCGCGTGGGCCACCGCCATCCAGGCACCCAAGCTCGACCTCTTTCCACTCGGCTATCTGCCACCTCGGCCCTGGATTCAGCAGGTGCTGCCGATCCAGTTGATCCGGATCGGCGATCTCGTACTCGCCGGCGGACCTGCCGAGTACACCATCGTCGCCGGCCTGCGGATCCGGCGCGTCGTCGCCGACGCTCTCGGTGTGCCGCTGGAAAATGTGCTGATGCAGGGATATTCGAATGCGTACAGCCAATACGTGACGACGCCCGAGGAGTACCTGTCCCAGCAATACGAGGGCGGCGAGACGTTGTTCGGCCGGTACACACTGTGCGCCTACATGCAGGAGTTCGACCGGCTGGCCCGCGCCATGGCCACCGGCCGACGCCTCGCGCCCGCCCCGGTGCCCACCGACACCAGCGGCGCGCAACCCGAGCTGCTCACCCCGGTTCCCGCCGATAGCCCGGTGCGCGGCACCACCTTCGGCGCCGTCACCACCGCGCCGAAGCCGCGATACACGGCCGGACAGACTGCGACGGTATCGTTCTCCGGCGCCCATCCGAGCAATCGGGTGCATCGCGTGGCCGCCGACGGATCCCGGCCGGGCGACGGCTACTACGTGATCGAGCGCTTCGACGGGGGACGCTGGGTCACCGCCGAGGACGACGACGGGCCGTCCGGTGAACTCGACTGGAAGCGCCCGGACGGCCAGGCATCCGCGTCGGTCATCACCATCTCGTGGCGAATCCCGCAGGACACCAAGGGGCGTCACCGGATCCGGTACTTCGGCGACGCCAAGTCGGCGTCCGGGCGGCTGACCACGATCACCGGTGTCAGCCCGGCCTTCGACGTGAGCTGACCACCCGAGTCGGGCCGGAGAAAAGCGCAGCGAGGACCACGACCATCGTCGCCGCGGCGGGCAACACGATCGCGCCGGCCGCCAGCGTCGAATAGCCGAGCGCGTTCTGCAGATACTGCTGCCCGACGTACATCGCACCCATCAACGTGCCGAAGATGACGATGCCGCCGACCGCCGCCACCCAGAACGTCGGCCGTGCTGCGATCCGGAAGTCGTAGAGCGGCACTGCTATTCGCAACTGGCGCCACACGAACAGGATCGCCGCGACCACCGCGACCGCGGCGAGGATCCAGACGGTCGTGGCCATGTTGTGCAGTGGCGCGAAATTGATCGCGAGAACCGTGGCGCCGACCAGGACGATCGAGACGACGCCCCCGATGTTGTCGACGACGACCTCGGTGTCACCGCCGTCCTTGGGCACCACCCACCACGCGCCGACGAGGGCGATCACTGCCAGCGGCACCGTCAAGAAGAACACCGAATGCCAGGCGAACTTCTCCGGTAACGCCCCGGACACCAGCGGCCCGCACGCCGAGATCGCCCCGCCGACCGCCGACCAGGCCGCGATGGCCAGCCCCGCCGCGATGCCGCCGAGTACCCGCGCACCGAAGAGAACGTCGGGGTCGGTGGCGAATCCGGCGATGAGCGATGCGGGCAGGGTGAGCAGCATGCCCGCGATGAGCAACCGACGCCGACCGTGGCGGTCGCCGAGCACACCGAAGTACAGCACCGACGCGGCCAGGCCGAGCGAATAGCCGACCGCGATGAGATTGAGCTGCGTCGAACTCGCATCGAGCGATTTCCCGATGTCCGGCAGCGCCACGTTGGCCACGGACAGATTGATGTTGGCGACGCCGGCCACGATGATCAGGGCCGCCAGCACCAGCGCCGAGCGCGGCGGACTCGCCCCTGGGCGTCGGCGCGGTGTCCGGTCGTGGCCACCCACAGAGCCTCCGATGCCGCCACGGTCGGCGGGCGATGTTCGTGAGCAGTTCTGCCCCAGAGACGCAGTTGCTCCACTTGCCGAAGCTTTACAAGTCGCCGCGCCCACCCAATGTTTTCCTTGGGTAGTATGGGGCCATGACCACGACGCGCCCCTCCACCCCGGTACGACAACAGCGCTCCGCTCGCGGCCGCAGTGCCACGACGAAGAAGTCGCCGGGCTCGGCGGGTGATGACCCCGTCGCCGCGTTTCGCGTGCAAGCGCTCAGCAGCGCGTTCTCCGGCGCCCGATTGGCGGCCCTGATCGGGGTCAGCCCGTCGCAGCCATCCCGATGGGCAAGCGGCAAGGAACGCCCTGGGCCCGCGGCGGCGGCCGCGCTCATCGACCTCGACCACGTCTACGCCCGCGCGCGGCTGGTGTGGGGACCGGAGGCTGCGGCCATCTGGATCGAGAGCCCCAACGCGTTCCTCGACGGCGCGCGGCCGGTCGATGTTCTGCAGCAGGACGGAGTCGCACGCGTCTTGGATGCCCTGGATGCCGAGACCTGGGGCGGGGCCGCCTGACCCGTGCTCGTCTATCGAGTGTTCCCTTATCTCGCCGGCGCCAAAGCGGGTAGGCCCGGCCATCCGCTCTATGAGCATCGGCCGCAACGCGGCGGGCGCGTCGACCATCCCGACTACTACACGTGGTATCTGGCGCGCGAAGCCGCCGGCGCTTGCGGCGAGTCGTTCGGCAACCTCTCCCGCTGGACCGACGACATGTTCGATGTCCCGTTCATCGCGGGCGCGCGCCGGGCCTTGGCCGTGTTCAGACTCCCCGACGATCTGCGCGTGTGCGATCTCGACGACCCGCACCGGCTCGTCGAGCAGCAGCTGCGGCCTACCCAGGTCGTTGCCCGCAACCTTGCAGTCACTTCGGCATGGGGACACCGCATCTGGTCTCAACACGATGCGGCGATCGACGGGCGGCGCTGGCAGGCCGTGCAGTGGTGGTCATTTCACCGGCCCTTCTGGACCGTGCTGGGCTGCTGGCAACGCCCCACACTCGAACGCGTCGAACCACTGACCATCGACCACCCGGCAATCGTCGACGCCGGTCGCGCCCTCTACCGCGAGATACGTTGACCCGCAACCGGTCCGTCGCCTGGGCGCACTGGCCATGCTGTGGCCCACCTCGGTGGGTGCCGTTCACGGCGTGCGCGCGACGTCGGCGGCCACCGCGGCCAGACCGTCGACGACCGCCGCGATCGCAGCGCGCGGGTGCGGACGCGTCAGCGCCTCGTAGACGCGTGCCGCCCGAACTCCCTTGAGTTCCAGGCGAACCACTCCCGGGTCGCGCGTCGCATGTCGTGGCATCAGCGCGATCCCATGGTCGGCGGCGACCAGCGACTCGATGGTGGCGAAGTCGAGCATGCGTTGGGTCACCCGCGGTGCCACACCGGTCAACGCGGAAATCGACTGGAGCACATCGTCGACGGGAAATCCGCCGAGCACGCTGATCCAGTCCCGGTCGGCGAGTTCGGACACGGTGACACGTCGGTGAGCGGCCAGATCCGAGGTGCGCGCGACGATCACGTCGAGGGGCTCGCGCATCAGTTCGGTGACCGCGACCCGGGGGTCCGTCCGAGTCGGCATGCGTTCGTCGCGATGGGTGACGACGATGTCGAAATCGGCCAATGCCGTTGCCGCCTCGGCATATCCGACGTCGAGGTGAAAGGCGTAGGCGTCGGTGCCCGACGACTTCGCCCGCGTCAGCACGTCGGGCAACAGCAGCGACGCACCGGACGGGAACATCGCCAGCCGCACCGATGCGTGTCCGGATCGGTACGACGCCATCTCGTCTTGTGCGCGTTCGACCGCCGCGATGACGTCGTCGGCGCGCAACACCAGCGCCTGCCCCGCACCGGTCAACCGGATACGTCGCCCGTCCGGTTCGAGCAACGCCACCCCGGCCTCCTCGGCCAGCACCTTGAGTTGCTGTGACACCGCCGACGGCGTCATGTGCAACGCGTCGGCGACCGCGCCGATCGATCCGCGATCGGCGAATTCCCGCAGCAGACGCAGCCGACGAACCTCCATGTCGGGATCATAAGGCCTCGAATGCCCACGGAAGCCGGGCCCGGAATCCATCATGGAGGTATGCGCAGTCGTCGCGTGAGACATCCCGACGGTTCGGAGGTGCTCTTCACCATCCGCCAACTCGCCCTCTCCGACGAGGAGTTCGACCGTGACGCCGAGACGGTCGCCGCGAATCTCGCGCGGCTGCCCACCCTCATGGAACAATCCGGACCAGAGTCCGGTTAACTGGTGTCATGAGCAAGAACATCGGCTTCCTCTCCTTCGGACACTGGTCACCGTCGCCGGGTTCACAGACCCGCACGGCCGCCGACACCCTGCTGCAGTCGATCGACCTCGCCGTCGCCGCGGAGGAACTCGGCGCCGACGGCGCATACTTCCGGGTGCATCACTTCGCACGGCAGCTCGGCTCCCCGTTCCCGCTGCTGGCAGCCGTCGGCGCCAAGACCGACCGCATCGAGATCGGCACCGGCGTCATCGACATGCGCTACGAGAATCCGATGTACATGGCCGAAGACGCGGGCGCGGCCGACCTCATCGCGGGCGGCCGGCTGCAGCTCGGGATCAGCCGCGGATCGCCGGAACAGGTCATCGAGGGCTACAAGTACTTCGGCTATGTCCCCGCCGAGGGCCAGTCCGACGCCGACATGGCACGCGCCCACACCGACGTCTTCCTCAAGGTCATCGACGGTGCACGCTTCGCCGAACCGAACCCGTCCCCGATGTTCCCCAACCCGCCGGGCCCGCTGGGCATCGAGCCGCAGTCACCAGGGCTGCGCGACCGCATCTGGTGGGGTGCCGGCAGCCGCGCGACCGCCGAATGGACCGCCGAGCAAGGCATGCACCTCATGTCCTCGACGCTGCTCACCGAGGACACCGGCGTGCCCTTCCACGAATTGCAGGCCGAACAGATCCGCCGCTTCCGCGACGCCTGGAAGTCCGCGGGACACCCGCACGAGCCACGAGTGTCGGTGAGCCGCAGCATCTTCCCACTGGTGAGCGACATGGATCGCGCCTACTTCGGACGTGATCGCTCGAGCACCGATCAGGTCGGGCACATCGACGGCGGTCTGGCACGCTTCGGCCGCAGCTACGCCGACGAGCCCGACAAACTCATCGAGCAACTCCGCGAGGACGAGGCCATCGCCGCTGCGGACACGCTACTGCTGACGGTGCCCAACCAACTCGGCGTCGACTACAACGCACACGTCATCGAGGCGATCCTCACCGAGGTGGCACCCGGACTCGGCTGGCGCTGAAACCTTTCGAGGATCCGCCACAGCCTGGTTGCGACAACAGGTGACCGGTGAAGCATTCCTGAATTGTTGATGTAAAAGAATTCGATTGTGCTTCATCGATTGCGCCTCGACGATGGATGCCATGACCACTCGCGACCGCCTGCTCGGCCTGACCGTCGTCGTTCTCTGGGGCCTCAACTTCATCGCCATCCGAGTGGGTCTCGACCACTTCCCGCCGTTCTTCTTCGCGGCGCTGCGCTTCGGCGTGATGGCCGTCCCGGTGGTGCTGTTCGTCCGATTCCCTCGGGTTCGGATGCGCTGGTTCCTGCTGTACGCGTTGGGGTTCGGGTTCGGGCAGTTCGCGTTCCTGTTTCTCGCCATGGAACTCGGCATGCCGACCGGACTGGCCTCGCTGGTTCTACAGACCTCGGCGCCGTTCACCGTCCTGCTGGGTGTGTTCTTCCTGCGCGAACGGCTGGTGCCCGCGCAGATCCTCGGTATCGCGGTGGCCGTCGCCGGGATCGTCATCATCGGCGTCGACCGTGCGGGACACTCGTCGATCGGCTTGGGCATCGTCATCCCGATGGTGCTCACCGTCATGGCCGGTCTGTCGTGGGCGTTCGGCAACATCGGCAGCCGCCTGGCCCGGCCCGACGACGCGCTGCGGATGACTTTATGGATGTCGGTGGTGCCGCCGATCCCGTTCTTGGCGTTAAGCTTTGCCACCGAGGGCCCCACTGCCGACCTCGAGTCGCTCACGACCCTGGGCTCCTCATCCGGACTGATCGCCCTCGTCGGACTCGCCTACGTGGTGTTGTTGGGCACCATCGTCGGCTCCGGACTGTGGACGATGCTGATGAAACGGTACGAGGCCAGTCGAGTCGCACCGCTTTCACTGCTGGTGCCTGTCGTCGGCATCAGCGCCTCCTGGCTACTGCTCGGCGAGGTGCCCGGCGGCATCGAGATCGCCGGTGCCGCACTGGTCATCGCCGGATGCGCCGCCGGAATCCTGGCGGCGCCGCGGTCGAGGGTGCGGGCCGCAGAGGCACCGTCACCTCGACCCGCATCCGTCACACAGTGACCGGCGTTCCGACTGCGCGGCACCTCCAGAGCGAGAACGCCGATCGTCACCCCTCCCTCACACGACCACTTTCCACATGCCATGCTCGATCGAGGCGGACGTTGGCGAGCATCCGGCGGTCGTGGGTGACCAGCAGGACGGCGCCGTCGTAGGAATGCAACGCCGACTCGAGTTGCTCGATGGCGGCGAGGTCCAGATGATTGGTCGGCTCATCCAGCACCAGAACATTGGTGCCGCGTGCCTGCAACAGGGCGAGCGCAGCGCGGGTGCGCTCGCCCGGCGACAGGTCCGATACCGCCCGATCGACGTGATCGGCGCGCAGCCCGAACTTCGCCAACAGTGTCCGCACCTCGGCGGTGCTGTAGTCGGGCACGAGCTCCTCGAAGCGCTCGGCCAGCGGCGCTGCACCCTCGAATTCGCTTCGTGTCTGGTCTATTTCACCGATGGCGACGTTGGCGCCCAGGTGCACGGTCCCCGAATCGGGCGCGAATCGGCCGAGCAACAATCGCAACAGCGTGGACTTTCCCGCGCCGTTGGGTCCGGTGATGCCGATCCGCTCACCAGCGTTCACTTGCAGCGACACCGGGCCCAGGACGAAATCCCCTTGCCGCACCTCAGCATCGTTCAGAGTCGCCACCACCGAACTCGATCGTGGTGCCGCGCCGATCGTGAACTCGAGTACCCATTCCTTGCGCGGCTCGGCCACCTCCTCCAGACGCGCGATCCGGCTCTCCATCTGACGAACCTTCTGTGCCTGCTTCTCGCTCGACTCGGTGGCCGCGCGCCGCCGGATCTTGTCGTTGTCGGGAGCCTTGCGCATCGCGTTGCGCACTCCCTGACTCGACCATTCGCGTTGAGTCCTCGCTCGCGCCACAAGATCGGCCTTCTTCTCGGCGAATTCCTCGTATTCCTCACGCTTGTGACGCCGCGCGACCTCACGCTCGTGCAGGTAGCTGTCGTAGCCGCCACCGAAGAGTGTGTTGGTGTGCTGGGCGAGATCGAGCTCGAGCACTGCGGTCACACTGCGCGACAGGAACTCTCGATCATGGCTCACCAGTACGACGCCACCGCGCATACCGCGGACCACATCTTCGAGGCGATCGAGCCCGTCGAGATCGAGATCATTGGTCGGCTCGTCGAGCAGCACCACGTCGAACCGCGAACACAACAACGCCGCCAAGCCCACTCGCGCCGCCTGACCACCGGAAAGCTCGGTCATCAGAACCGATTCCGGTGCCACGGCGTCTCGGTGGAAGCCCAGATCGTCGAGAACCCCGGGTAGACGCTCATCGAGGTCGGCCGCGCCCGACGCCAGCCAGTGGTCGAGTGCCGCCGCATAGACATCGGCGGTACCGACGGAGCCGGACGTCGGCGTCGAGTCGGCAAGCGCATCCGCCGCGGTGTCCATGGCCAGAGTCGCCTCCGCACATCCGGTGCGCCGGGCGACGTACTGGGCGACGGTCTCCCCCGGTATCCGCTCATGCTCCTGCGGCAACCAGCCGACGAATGCGTCTGCCGGCGCACGCGAGACGGTGCCGTGCAGTGGCGCGAGATCACCCGCGAGCACACGCAGTAGCGTCGTCTTGCCTGCTCCGTTGGCGCCCACGACACCGATCACGTCCCCGGGCGCGACGGTGAGATCGAGATGATCGAACAGGGTGCGGTGTGCATACCCGCCGGCGAGGTCTTTGGCGACGAGCGTTGCGGTCATCCAGACATTGTCGCAGCACCCGCGACGGCCGGGCAGCCGAGAGGGTGGTCAGCCGCTATTCGTATCTGACTCCGCCGGCAGCACGAACCTGATCGATGCGTTCCGCGTCGTCGTCTGTGTGTGGCAGGTAGGTCACCATCCGGACACCGGGAACGTTGGTGAGCTCGTAGCTCAGCGTCGTCAAGCAGATCGTCCCGGCCGGCGGACAGTTGAACACCTTGAACATGGGGCGCGGCGTCTCCACCGACTGACGTTCCCACTCGTCGGCGACCACCGGTGACGCTGCGGTGATCTGCTCGATGAAGCTCACCCAGTCGGGATCATCGAGGTGATCGCCGTAGGCACGCCGGACGTGGCGAACCATCGCGCGCAGCAGTGAGTCGTCGACCAGAGGCCGCTGCCCCTCTTCGGCAATGGCTATCTGCCACAACACATTCGCACCCATACCTCGAGCCGAGCTGACCCCGGGGAACAACAGACGATAGGTGTGATTGGCGCTCAGCAAGTTGTAGCGACTGTCGTAGAGACACGCCGGTGCCGGATCAAGTGCATCCAGAACACGCTGCGCCCCAGCCGGAATCTCGAAGTCCGCACCAGCGCGTCCGGGGGTGCCCGGCACTTCGGCGAGCCGGTAGAGATGTTCGTGTTCGGTGGGATCGAGTCGCAAGACGCGAGCCACGGCGTCGATCACCTGTGCGCTCACGTTGATCGGCCGCCCCTGTTCCAGCCATGTGTACCAGGTGATGCCGACACCGGCGAGTTGCGCCACTTCCTCGCGTCGCAGACCTGGCGTACGCCGACGCACCCCTGGCGCGATACCCGCGTCGGCAGGCGAGATGAGCGCCCGGCGTGACCGGAGGAATTGCGCCAGCTCGCTGCGCTTTCGGGTATCGCGTGACGCCTCGCGACCAGTTGCGTCGCCCTGGGACAACGATGCGGGGACCACGGCCATCTTCTCATCGTGCACGTTGTCGCTCTCGTCTGCCAGGTGGTGGCAGTACCGGTATCAGCACGCTCTCACCACTGGCACCGCCGACGTCCGAGGGTGGCTTCATGACCGAGACATCATCGACGCACATCTCCTCTCCGCAGACCTCGACTCCCGGCGCACCGTCGGCGGTGATCGGCGGTTCCGGCGCTGTCCTCGCAGTACTGCTGACGGCCCAGTTCATGGCGCTGGTCGACGGAACCATCGTCAATGTCGCGGCCCCTGACATCCAGCGCTCCATGGGGGCGAGCACGGCGCAGGTGCAACTGATCGTCAGCGGCTACGTCATCACCTACGCCGCCGGACTCATCACCGGCGCACGCCTGGGTGACCGGTTCGGACATTCTCGTGTGATGCGGGCCGGGCTGGCGATCTTCACCGTGGCCTCACTCGCCTGCGGTCTGGCCGCAGACCCCGGACAGTTGTTCGCATTCCGCCTCCTGCAGGGCGTCGGCGGGGCATTGATGATGCCGCAGGTGATGAGCCTGATCCAACGCACCTTCGTGGGCTCGGCGCGTACACGCGCACTCGGCCTGTATGCCGTCGTCACGGCGACCGGTGCGGTCGCAGGGCAGATCATCGGCGGGGTCCTCATCACCGCCGACATCGGTCACACCGGGTGGCGCCCGACCATGCTGATCAATGTCCCCATCGGCGCGGCACTGTGGGCCATCCTGCGCATCAAGCGATCTGGCGAATCGGGGGACCCGGAGCGGACGATCGATCTCACCGGCGCCGCTCTCGGCGGCGGCTCGTTGTCCGCGCTGGTCGTACCGCTGATCCTCGGCCGCGAGTCCGGGTGGCCGGCGTGGACCTGGATCTCGCTCGTGGGAGCCGCTTGTCTGGCAGCGGCGTTCGTCGTCGTGGAACGCCGTGTCGAACGCGCCGGTGGGGTCCCGATGATCGCGGCAAGCGTCGTCCGCTCGCGCGGGATGATCCCCGCGGTTCTCACACTCGTCATCGTGTTCGCCTGCTACGCCGGATGTCTTCTGTCGACCTCGATTCACTTTCAGACCGGACTCGGTGAATCAGCCCTGTCCGGCGGAATCCGATTCTTGCCGTTGGCAATCGGGTTCAGCCTTGCCGGTCTCTCGTGGCAACGGCTGCCCGCCGCCCACCACAGCACCGTCGTTGTCGTCGGCGCGGCGACAACGGCAGTCGCATTCTTCACTCTTGCATGGTCTTTCGGGAACGGTGCGGACATCGCGACCGAGGCCGCTTTCGCGCTCTTGGGGCTGGGTATGGGGTTCGCGTTCAGTCCGGTCATCTCGGTCACCCTGGCGCGGGTGCCGTTGCGGTTCGCTGCCGATGCCAGCGGCATACTGTCCACCTCGTTCCAGGTCGGCAACGTGTTGGGGATCGCTCTCTTCGGATCGATCTATCTGTCGGCAGCCCAACGGTTCACGTCATCACATGCCATGTCCATCACGTCCTGGACGTTGGGCGCGGCATCGATCGCCGCCGGGGTGGCCGCCCTCGGTGTCGTCGGTGCGACGATCAGCGCCGACCGAGTCGCCGGCGCCCCGGCGACGTATCGTGCGGAGTGTGAAGAACCTGACCTGTGACGTCCGAGACGACGTCGCGCATGTGCAGTTGCACCGACCCGACAAGCACAACGGCCTCACCCTCGACATGCTGGGTGATCTGGCCGCCACCGCCGATCGCCTCGCCAAGGACCGGTCGCTGCGGGCGGTCATCCTCTCCGGCTCCGGTGCGTCGTTCTGTTCGGGACTCGACTTCGCCTCGGTGGGCACCGAACGCGGACGTGTCATGCGCAACCTCATTCCACGACGCGCAAACGCGGCCAACGGGTTCCAGTCCGCATGCTGGGCGTGGCGCAGTGTGCCGGTCCCGGTGATCGCGGTGATCACCGGCCACTGCTATGGCGGCGGACTGCAACTCGCCTTGGGCGCCGACTTCCGGTTCAGCACCCCGGATGCGGATTTCTCTGTGCTGGAAGCGAAATGGGGACTCATCCCCGACATGTCAATGTCGGTCAGCATCGCGCAACTGACACGCATCGACATCGCCAAGCGGCTGACCATGACCGGCGAGTTCTTCACCGCCGCACAGGCACTCGAATGGGGTCTGCTCAGCGAGGTTTCCGACGATCCGTTCGCCGCAGCCGATGATCTCATCGACAAGGTCCGGCAACGCTCACCCGATGCGGTCGCCTCGTCGAAGGCACTGTTCGAGAACACCTGGTTCAACGGCACCCGGCTGTCGTTCCCGGTCGAGCAGGCCTTGCAAGTGCGTCTGCTGCGCGGCCGCAACCATGCGATCGCCCGGAAGGCCGGGCTGGCCAAAGTTCCTGCGCGGTTTGGTGGACGGCAGTTCTGAGCGGGCTCCGGCATCCCTTCGGCGTATGCGACTGCCCGAAAAACTCAGAGCACCCCGCGCACCGCTTCGTGCATGCGGGAGACTGCTTGCCGCGCAGTGGGACTGAATCCGAGCATGTTGGCGAAGCCATGGATGAGTCCGGACTCGCGTTGCAGTGTGGTGGCCACGCCCGCGGCGCCGAGTTCGTCGTTGTATGCGATGCCCTCGTCGCGTAGCGGGTCGAAACCGGCGACCACCACGTGCGCGGGCGGCATTCCGGTCAGGTCCGCGGCGAAGAGCGGCGAGATGCGCGGATCGCCACGCTCGACTCCGGCGGGGATGTAGCACTCGGCGAACCATTCGATCCGTTCGGCGGTGAGGAAGTGGCCGGTGGCGAACTCCTCCCGGGAACCGCCGGTACGCGTCATGTCGGTGACCGGGTAGATCAACAACTGCAGGCACGGCGTCACCGCCTCGCCACGGAGATGATGCGCCAGGACCGTGGCCAGGTTGCCGCCCGCACTGTCACCGGCGACGACGAGACGGTCGGTGGCGACACCCCATTGCGGTGCCATCGCCACCGCGAAACGCCAGGCCGCGACGGCGTCGTCGAGAGCTGCGGGAAACGGATGTTCGGGTGCAAGCCGATACTCGACGGAGAGCACGTCGGCACCGGTGTCGAGGGCCAGGCGCCGACAGTACCCGTCGTGGGTGGCACGGCTGCCGAGCGCGAATCCACCGCCGTGGAAGAACACGACGAGACCGGTCGAGGTGACCTCGGCCCGATAGCGCGTCGCGGGAACAGGTGCGCCCGACGAACCGGGCTCGATCAGCAGATCCTCGACCACCGCGAGCGGCGGGGTCTTCTCCGCGGAGATCCCGGCATTGACCTCCAGGTTGCGTCGGGCCTTCGCAGCGCTCGCCCCGCCCATACCGCCGCCGGGAAGCAGCCGGGTCGCCGACCCGACGGCCAGCATCTCCGGCGCGATGTGCTCGCCGTCGGAGTTCACCGGGCAGAACCGCGACGCCGAGGTCGCCACGCCGGGCGGCACCCATCGGCCCAGCCGCAACACCGACCGGATGGGTCGGAGAGGCAGCGGAAGCGACAACGACGTGGCCCTACTCACGGCCGCGAGGGTACTCCGCGGGCGGCCGGCGGCACCGCGCGCGCCCCTGTGCCAAACTCGTCCTCATGCCCGACCGCGTCGCCTCCCCGGCATCCGGACACCGCGTTCCGCTGCGCACCTCGCTGGCGTTGACCGCCGCAGCCACCGCACGCTGGGCGTCGCGCACCGCCGGACGCGGCAAGGGCTCGATGATCGGCGGCCTGATCGCGGAGAAGATCGACCCGCAGATCATGACGCGCCTGGCCGCGGGCAAACGCACTGCCCTGATCACCGGCACCAACGGCAAATCGACCACCACCCGCATGACCGCGGCGGCGCTCGCCGAGCTCGGCGAGGTCGCCACCCAGGCCGACGGCGCCAACATGGACGCCGGGATCATCGCCACCCTGAGCCTGCAACGCTCGGCACCGGTCTGCGCCCTTGAGGTCGACGAGCTGCACGTGCCGCACGTCAGCGACGCCACCGCCCCCGAGGTGCTGGTGCTGCTCAATCTCTCCCGCGATCAGCTCGACCGGGTCGGCGAGATCAACACGATCGAGCGTGCCCTGCGTGACGGCATCGCTCGGCACCCCGACACCATCGTCGTCGCCAACTGCGACGACGTGCTGGTCACCTCCGCGGCCTTCGACGCACCGAAGGTCGTCTGGGTGGCGGCCGGGTCGAGTTGGGTGGGCGACTCGGTGAGCTGCCCCCGCACCGGTGAACCGATCGTCCGCGGACCCGCAGACAGCGGTGGCGGCCCGGCGGTGCAGACCGGCATCGACTGGTATTCGTCGGGCGACCCGAGTTTCCGCCGGCCGACCCCGGACTGGTGGGTCGACGACGAGAACATCTACGGCCCTGATGGATTCGTCGCACCGATGACGCCGGCGGTCCCCGGACGCGCCAACCGGGGCAACGCCGCGCAGGCGGTGGCCGCGGCCGTGGCGATGGGCGCCGACCCAGCCAAGGCCGTGGCCGCGGTGCAGACGGTCGGCGAGGTCGCCGGACGCTACGGCATCCACCAGGTCGGCAGCCATTCGGTGCGCACCCTGCTGGCGAAGAACCCGGCGGGCTGGCAGGAGGCGCTGTCGATGATCGACCAGGATGCCGACGGCTTGGTGATCGCCGTCAACGGCCAGGTCCCCGACGGCGAGGACCTGTCCTGGCTGTGGGACGTGCGCTTCGAGGAATTCGAATCCATGCAGGTCGTCGCCGCCGGGGAACGCGCCGCGGACCTGTCGGTGCGCCTGCTCTACGCCGGCGCCGAGCACACCACCATCCCCGATCCGATGAAGGCCATCGCCTCGTGCCCGCCCGGCCGCGTCGAGGTGCTGGCCAACTACACCGCCTTCCGCGACCTCGGCGTCGCGATGGAACGCGTACGGGAGGAACGACGGTGAGCGAGTCGACGCTGCGCATCGGGCTGGTCCTGCCCGATGTGATGGGCACCTACGGCGACGGCGGCAACGCGCTGGTCCTGCGTCAGCGCGCCCGGATGCGCGGGATCGACGCGGAGATCGTGCAGATCACCCTCGATGACGAGGTACCCGACTCGCTCGACGTGTACACCCTCGGCGGCGCCGAGGACTACGCCCAGCGGCTGGCCACCCGGCACCTGTCCCGCTATCCGGGCCTGCAGCGCGCCGCCGCCGCGGGACGTCCGGTGTTGGCGATCTGCGCGGCGATCCAGGTGTTCGGACACTGGTACGAGACATCGGCGGGCGAACGGGTGGAAGGCATCTCGATGTTCGACCTCACCACCTCGCCGCAAGCGGCCCGCAGCATCGGCGAACTCGTCACCGACCCGGTCACCCCAGGTCTGTCCGCGCCACTGTCCGGTTTCGAAAACCACCGCGGCGCAACGACTCTGGGCCCGGACGCCGCACCATTGGGACGCGTCCGGCACGGTGTCGGCAATGGTGCGGGTGACGGCACCGAGGGCGTCGTGCAGGGATCGGTGATCGGCACCTACATGCACGGTCCGGCGCTCGCCCGCAACCCGGAACTCGCCGATCATCTGCTCGCCCAGGCGATGGGCACCGATTCGCTTGCACCCCTGGATCTTCCCGAGGTCGATCGGCTCCGCAAGCAGCGGCTCGCCGCAGCTCGACGCCAGTAGGACTTGTTAGACAGTATGAGGAGGTTTGAGGCCGAAGGCCTCGAGCTGCAAGTCGAACGTGGGTTGCCAGTACCACACTGGTAGAGCCACATTGCAGATTTTCAGGAGGCCTCCGGTGATTACTCAGGGTACAAGTGTTGGGCTGGATGTTCATGCGCGTTCGGTGGTTGCGCATGCGCGCGATGTGTCCAGCGGCGAGGTTCGCAGGGCGCGGCTGACGCCGGACTACCGGTCGATTGTCGACTGGTTGCTGGCGTTGACGGGTCCGGTCGAGGTCTGTTATGAAGCCGGCCCGACCGGCTTTGGTCTGTACCGGGCGATCGTTGCTGCGGGCATAGGGTGCACAGTCGCCGCTCCGTCGAAACTCCAACGGCCAGTCGGTGACCGAGTGAAGACCGACGCCAAGGATGCCGCGCACCTGGAGAAACTGTTGCGGATGGGTGAGTTGGTGGCGGTGACCGTGCCCGATGAGAGCACTGAAGCGGCCCGCGATCTGGTTCGTGCCCGTGACGACGCCCGCGGTGACCTGATGCGGGCCCGGCATCGTCTGTCGAAACTTCTGTTACGGCAGGGGATCGTCTACTTCGACGGCAGTGCCTGGACGGGCAAACACGAGCAGTGGTTACGCCGCCAACGCTTCGACAGCCCGGCCCTGCAGGCGACGTTCGACAACGACTTCGATGCCGTACTCACGGTAACCCGTCGGCGTGACAGCCTGGGTGAGAAGATCACCGAGATGGCCGCCGACTCGGCCTGGACCCCGGTGGTGACCCGCTTGCAGTGCCTACGGGGAATCTCCACGCTGACAGCCTTCGGGTTGGCGGTTGAAGTCGGTGACTGGTCCCGGTTCACCGGCGCGTCCATCGGCGCCTACACGGGTCTGGTGCCCTCGGAATACTCCTCCGGGCAATCACGCAGCCAGGGGCCGATCACCAAAGCCGGCAACGCGCATGTGCGCCGGCTACTCGTCGAGGCGGCCTGGCATCATCGGCGCACGTATCGCACTCCATCGGCGGCACTACGAGCCCGCTGGGACGTTGCCGGTCCCGTGGCCAAAGACCGCGGACACGCCGGAAACAAACGACTCCATCAGCGGTGGATGACCTTCGACGAACGTCGCAAACACGCGTGCGTCGCCAACATCGCCGTCGCCCGTGAACTCGCGGGATGGTGCTGGTCACTGGCCGTGCTTGACAACTAGCGCTCACAAGCGCCCGCACACTTGGTCACCCGTCACGAAACTGATGGTGAGCAGGGAACGAAACCACGAACTAGCTATGTGTAGCAACCGATTTCACAGAATCTGGTTGCGACGCACGTCCCTAGACCAGTCGGTAAGCGTTCCCGTGCCGAACACCGTTCAGCGGTACCCAACCCGCGTATATCAGTCCGACACAACCGTCGTGAGCAACGACCACCGCCAACCGCGACGGGTGACCATCCCCCTCCCGCCCCAATCACCACGCGCACAGGGCGGCAATCGCCATGGGACTTGACAGAATGTGCCTACATATCAGTTAGTTAGGCTTCTCCGCGGCTGTCGTGGTTGTCGTGCGGGGGAAGGATTCGTTGTTCATTCGCTCGTGGTGACAGTGGGTGGCCACCGTGCGTCTTCTGGTGAGGTGGGCGGTACAGCGTCGTCACGGGGCGCCCTCATGTATGCACTCCCCCCGATCGCGCTTTGAAAGCCGCGGAAGGTCCTTGTGCGCATTCTATGGCGCAGCACGCGTGCTATGAGGACGAACAGTCCGAGGGCGATCACTAGCCAGGATGTGGTGGTGCTCATGTCGCCAGCGCCGAATTCCCCGAAAGCCCAGCGTGCTTCTCGCCATCGGGGAAGGCGCATCTCGATGATTGTAGATCAGTCCAGATCCTTCTCAAAGACAGCCCCATTCTTGGAACACACGTCAATGAGTTTCTTGATGTTTTGTCCGGCAAGTTCCCACACTTTCTGACCTCGTTCACTCCACGTCCGTGGTAGGCTCTCAACCAAACCCATACCGATTAGCGCGCGGATGGTGAGGTCGTTTCTCGAATACGCATAATCGAAAGCTGAAAGTATTTCGGAAACACCTGCTGGATCAGTCTCAACGTTCCTATCGATCCAAGAGGCGGTATCTGCAAGGATCGTGTGAACTGGCGGGTCGAGGGCATTTTCTTCGAACTCTTGCTTTCGATCGAGGAATGCATCATGAATCGGCCTAAACCGGCGAGCCATTTCTTCGATAAATTCTAGCTGTTTGGCGTAATTGTCATTGTCTGTCATCGAGGCGCCCTCGGTCTGTTCGGCTTGATTCCCAGTTTCTCCGCTCTGTCGAGCAGGGAGTTGGCAACTTCACGGTCATTCTGAGAAAGCGTCTTATCGGAGCTACGAATCTTGTTTATGGAGTTGACCCGTTCTTGGAGCTTAAATTGCGTGAGTCTTGCCTCCAACCGTCTCCGACCAAATCCCTGGCAACTCCTCAGCGTTCGCCGGCTGTTATCTTCTTGGAATACTACAATTTCCTCCAGCCGTAATGAGAGAACATCGAGCGACACCAGGTGCTGACTATGTCTGCCGCAGAGCTCGTCAAGTCTCCTCGACAAAGACTCATCACCATTCATCACTCAACTACCGCGCATCTCGCCACGTTAAGGTAAGACATGATTCACGTATACGTGGGCCTCTCACTGTCAGGTCCGTCTGGTACCCGCGGTCGTCATCAACAGAGTTACCCGCGTTCCTAGGACAGATCAAAATGCGCGCGGGCTTCCGCCAAAGTCATGGAGTATGCACTGGCTTTGGCTTCTAACCGGGTTCTTACCAATACGCCCTGTTGACTGTAGAACTGTTCGTCCGTGGGATACAGTCCGAGGTTCGCAGCAAAACCCACGAGCATGTCCTCCGTGAAACGATCCTTCACCCTGCGCTTCTGGTACTCAGACACATCTTCGAAGGGCAGCGGTTCGCCTTGCTGCTCGAAGGACCAGCGGTTTCCGTCCTGGCCAACTCCCACTGAACGGGCGTAGTTCAACCACTCCGTGTCATGATCGGCGATCAGGAGAATGGAACGGCCCCCGTTGGGTTGCTTCGGTCTTGACACTTCCCGCTCCGGAACCATCATGAACAAGACCGCCTCGCACGGAAGTCGCCGAGCGAGACCACCGATCGATGCCTCGTCGGCGCCACTGAACCCTCCGGCGAAGTACGCCGTCCATTCGGTACTATGTGTGGGCACGAGAAGTTCAGGCGGAGTATATCCCCGGACAAGGGGTTCTACCTGAGTGAGCATGGCACCCAAACCGCCACCGACGGCAACGGACTCCACGTTCTGTCGTCCGTGGATTTCGACACGCCAGTCTTCAAGCGCAGCCGCTACCGTCGCAGTAGGCGCTTTGAAGAATCCGATCGTCCAGGTTATCGGGGCGAATCGTCCATCGAGCAAATAGTGTGTCATTGCGTCTCACCTCTCGTCACGTTGGCACCTTTCGTCATGGTCGTGGTCTCTCGGAAGTGGTCGAACGGCTACCGCTACGAAAAGCTCGTCTCGTGGTGACAGTGGGTGGCCACCGTGCGTCGTCTGGTGATGTGGGCGGTACAGCGTCGTCGCGGGCCGCCCTCATGTATGCACTCCCCCCGATCGCGCTTTGAAAGCCGCGGAAGGTCCTCGCGCGCATTCTATGGCACAGCACGCGTGCTATGAGGACGAACAGTCCCAGGGCGATCACTAGCTAAACGCGACAACAGTCTCAGAAAACAGCCCACTCGGAGGATATCGTCGCTCAGTCTTCGGTTACCCGCCTTCACTGTCCATGTAATCTCCGCGCAACCCTTCGAGGCCGTCAAACGGATCCAGCAAACACCATGCGCAACCTAGAATTAAGGCGAGTCGCCGTTGATCACGACCGCCGCCCTGATGAATGCCCAGGCCGCCAGAAAACAGCTCGAGCACAAAATCGTCAACCTGACCTCTCGTGAGAAACTCACTTAACAGCCGCAGGCGAGGCCACATTGCTTCCGCAATTATTTGAGCGACGTCGAGCTCGTCCGCCCTCGAACGAGGAAAACTGTCATCGGCAAAGTAGCTCACATAGTCGACAATGGTTGCAAATCGCCTGCCCAATATGAAGCCAAGAGCCTCAACCGCTCCGTCGTCATGTCTGAGTATCGACTCGGTTTCTTCGAGTACGTGATCGATAGCGCCCTTGCCTCGTATTGAGTCGGTAGCCAAGTTCACGCATGATAATGCTGCATCCCAACTCTCGGCCCTAGTCAAGATTCATTCTCCACTCTGATCGTTCACAACTTGCTGAACCAGGCCCTCAAGCTCTCCCCACAGTGCCTCGTCTTCAGCATTTGCCAATAGGAATAGTATTAAGACCGGAATTAGAATATCGTACTCCGGACGTCTACCTCCACCTCCGTCCACCGAAGGAGGCTGCACACCTTCTATCTTAAGGAGCTGGCATAACCGATCATATAGATAGTCGTTAGTACATCCGGTAATCTGCTTAACTCGCGGGTAGCAGACTCCGCAGATAGCCGCAATTTTGACCGCGGAGGGTGCGTTATTGAGATGAATGTGCATCACGCTTATTCCCATGGTGGCGGCTGCCACGAGCAGCTGGGGGCGATCGGCCCGGTCAGCGAATTCTGCGAGTCCCCGCTGTATTTTTTCGTAATCGCCTACTTGGAAAACGTCACACATAGCCCTGAGGAATCGGATAGCGTCTTGATCTGGCACATCCTTTAGCACTCCCGTCGCCATGACTCGCTAGCCTCCCAACATCTGTTTAATTCGCTGAATTATGATTGCAATTGCTACAATAGCAAACGCTATCGCTCCCTCAGGGGAGTGAGGTGGAAGTCCTGGCAACGAATTGCTAGGCATGTCCGGCGCCTTTCCCGTGAAGATCTTGTGTAGTGTATCGGAGATTTCGTCTGCTTCGCCCATCAAACGTTCGCCGCCTTGAGCCAACCGACCCGCCACGTTGTCGGGCCCAACTGGGTCTTCTTTCTCTGTACCCCCTGGCCTGATGTTGTCGGGATTCGGGCGTCCTCCCTGGGGAATCTGCCGATGCCGCCCGCCCGCCTGCGGGGATTCCGGATTCGTTGGGGATTCCACAGTGGGCGGTGTTTCGGGGTCAGCGCCGGTGGGCGCTCCTGGTGCCTGCGTCGCAGGCCCTGGTGAGGAAGACGTTGGTGGCGGAGGAACCTCGCGGTCGGGTTGTCCGGGTGTATCGGGTGGGTGGCTGTCGATGTGTAGTTGGTCCCATAGCCATTGCAGTGCGTGACGGAAGGCTTCGGCACCGTTGATGGCTTGGGACATCAGCCACGTCAGAATCACCATAGGCAGGTTCTTGAGCCACTGCATGATCGCAGCGATGAACTCGAAAAACGATTGCAACAACCCGGCCATGGTGTTCTGGATTTCTGCCCACCAGCCGAAAAAGCCGCCGCTGAAGATGCCGTCGTTGCCTTGGTTGGAGACGGTCCAGTCGATCGGCTGAACCTGATCAGTGCCATCCCCAGTGGTGCTGGTGGTGTCACCGCTTGAGCCGCCACCACCCGCACCACTAGCGCCACCGCTCGATGTCGAGCCGCCACCGCCACCCGATTCGCTGCCGGTGCCTGCTGTCCCACTGCCGCCTTGGCTGTCGGTCCCATCGCCGGTACTTTCTTCCGGCGCGGTGGGTGCTGGAGTGAAAGTGTTCGACGGCGCGTCAGGTGTCGGTGCTGGCGCGGGGGCGGGCGTACCCGATCCTCCACCGACACAGTCACCGGGTTCACATCCCGAGTCGCCGCCGGTAGCGCCACCACTACCGCTGCCTGATCCGTGCTGCGAGCCGTCGTTACCGCCGTCTTGCAGGCCATCCTGGCCACCAGCAGAGAACCCCGGGTCACCACCCGCATTGGACGCCGCGCCCGACGAGAATCCCGGATCGCCACCCCAGCTACCGCTCGGAGACGCCTTCATCCCCGAATCACTCTTCAACGACGACACCGCCGACTGTCCCGACCCAGCACCACCGCCCGACCCGGCGTCGGTGACAGCCGGATCTCCGATAAGCGGATACAGCGCGTTCGGCGCGGGTTCGACGTGCTGGACCAGGTCACCGTTCTCATCGACGGTGTACCAGGTCTTCTGTGGCCGCCCGGCAGCATCAAACGCCCATGGTTTCGCGATCTGGCTGACTGGTTTGCCGGTGGCGTCGTAGATGGTGGCTGACCCGTCCGGGTTCACCCCGATATGTCCACCCGGTGGGACGTCTTCATGGAACACATAGCTTTTCGGGCTGCTCGGGTCATTGATCAGCACCAGTTGCGACGGACGCACCGTGGCCCGCTCTGATCCGCCACGCCGCAACAACGACGAACTCCGCAGCCCACCAGCGGCCGCTGCGCGCCGTACCCGCGGATTCGCGGCCGCGAACGCCGCCGCACCCGCCACCACCCACGCCGCCAGCGGGATCTCCGGCTGCTTCGACCCTGAATCCAGAGCATGGGGCGGGGTGCCGGGTTCAGGGTTCGCAGTGACCGCGCCCGGTATCGTGGTCACCGCAGGAGCAGCGGTAGAAGGTACCACCGGAATCTGCCCGGTGTTGTCGCCTGGTGGTACCGGTTGCGGCGCGGTCGGCCGGACACCGCCAGTGTTCGGGTTGGTCGGCGCGGAGCCGTCGCCACCACCTGCTGCTGGTGGTTGTGGAGCAGCCTGTCCGGGCACAGTCACGATTGGTGTGCCGTTCCCTTCGCCCGGGCCCGGCCCGATGTTGCTACCGACCTGCGGACCACCGGACCCCGCGCCATTCGCACCGGTCGTAGGTGCCGGGGTGTTCGTCGTCGGCTGGAACGTATTCGTAGGAACCGAAATGCACGGCCAGTTCGACCCATACTGGGCGCGCATCTGATCACACAACGCATCCGCGTGCGCCGGAGCTGGTTCACTACCAATCGTGGCCACCGTGACCCCACCACCGATCGTCAACACAGCAGCAGCCAGCAAGCCGGCGCCGAGACGGCGACGCGGCAGCCGGTGACGCCCCCGACGAGACTTTGACATCACCGACTCTCCGGCCGGTTCCGGGCGACGTTGATGGCCACTGCCAGTCATTTGGCCTTGCCCCACATCAGGGCACCGAGGATCGCTTCCGCACCCGCCCAGAACCAGCGTCCGGCGATCGACATCACCAGAAAGAACACCAGGAACACCGGTATCACACCCCAGCGGTCCGACCACTGGCCAATACTCATCAGGTTCGCCGCCGCCAGCACCAACAACACACACCCGACGAGGAACAAGACCACCTTCAGCACCGGCACCCCACCGCCACCTGCTGCGTTGTCAGGTTCGGCATCGATCCCAGCGAGGGAGCGGCCCGCAGTGTCGGACGCGGTAGGGAGTTCGGTGGTGACGGCATCGGCGTCGAGGCGATGCGCGCCACCCGGGGCGGACGAAGCAGGAGCAGTCATGGGAGCCACGATCCTTCACGAAACAAATCTGGACGCTTGTAGTTGACGGGACGTCGTCGAACGCACCGACCGATCACACGTGGCGACCGGCCAGGCCAAATAGGTCAGAGATAGTGGGGTTCGCCGTACACGTTGATCGTGTTGTCGTTCAACGCCGTTGACACACTCACGGTCACATACGCGCGCAGGGCGACCGGTCCCAGACAGCCGTCGACCTTCACATGCACCCCGTCAACGGTGATGCCGGCTTTCCCGATCTGCATCTTCTTGCCACCGAACGGAATATCGGCGATCGTGCCCGGCCGCAGAGTGGTGGAGATGTTCGGGGTGACCGTCGCACCGATCACCACCGCCGGCGGGTACGAAATATTCATCTGCGCCGACGGCCCACCCGACACCCCGACCGTGGCACCCGAAGTCACATCAGTGTTGCAACCGATCTGAAACCCGGCCGCCACCGTCCCGGACTGCACCGGAATCGATCCGGTCCCCGCGATGACACCCTCGCCCTTCAATGACAGGAATCCCTCACGCGTCCAACTTGATTGATTGAGTGGCGGCACACCACGCACCTGCTCCTGCGACTTGATCGCCGTCACGCGCCACCCGTCATCGGTGACCTTCGAGACCTGCCGATCGGCAAAAGTACTCGGCGATGCCTCGGACAAGCCGGCACCGGCTACCGAAGCTGCGACTGCGAGCACCAGTCCAACGCCGCCGGCCGCCGCTCGTATCGCTGGCCGCCGCGCCGCGCGCGGACTGTCCCACATCCTCATGTGCTCTCCCCTTAATCTCAATCCAGAATCCGACCTGGTTGCCTCTGACAACGATCCAATATCGCTGCTACTGCATGTCTACTTTGCTGTACCAATCCACAGAACGGGGTGTTCGGCAAGCTGACCGGTGGCCGATGATTTACCGTCGCAGGGGGCGGCTGGTCAGTGCGGCGGCTTCGACAGGTGGCGCGTCACAGAATCCCATGAAATGGGGACACCGCGAGAGGGTGGATGTCTGGCTGGGCCAGACATGTTCGGAGCGAGCGAGCTCACACTGCGGACCGCTTCGCGGCATGTTGTGGTTTGTCCTGTCGGCCTTCCGATTGTGACTGGCGGTGAGGTTCCCCCCGAACAAGCGGACACACTCAGCTTGATCGTGACTTGTTCGCGCTGCGATCTCGAAGTCGATGGGCGAGAACATCTCGATCGAGCTGTACCTCCTGTCATGATTGCAGAAACGGATGTGTTTGCTAGTGCTGCATGCAGATTCGCGTATCTGGTGTAGGCGTGACCGCTTGTATATCTCGTGCTTGACCGTCGACCACCGAGTACTGGCCGGTCACGCACGCTGAGGTTGACCCCGCCTTTGACGAATCCGGTGTCATCGACCACTCAGGCGTCCGGTCTGGTCAGCTCACATGCTCTGCGTGACAGCGTCTTACGCACTTCGGCGCCATCCACGGCGAGTACGTGACGAGCTCGCGCAACCGCCGATGATCCACCCCGAGCCCACGCAACTCTGCCGCTATCATCCGCACACTATGGCACCAATTCACGCGGAAACTGCTGCGCCGCTCCACCGTTCACCGAGTCAACAAAAGTACGCCCCAACGTCACCCGTCAATTGTGCGGTCGCGCGCGGGTAGTCCGGCGTGCCGGCCCGCCTCGACGAGGACCGTACGCAGCATCGCCGGCGTCAGGCGGCCGGTGAAGGTGTTGTGCTGGCTGACGTGATAGCTGGCGAACACGGTCAGTTCGGCACCGTCGGCACGACGGATGGCGGTCCGTGCGCCATGGCCGAATTTGGGTCGGGGACGGCCGATCTCCCAGCCCACCTCGGCAAAGGTCCGCAGCCCCACCTGCCAGCCGAAGCCACCGAGTACCACCACCGACCGCAGTGTCGGCTCGAGCAGGTCGAGTTCGGCACGCAGCCAGTGCGCGCACCGATCCCGCTCGGCGGTCGTCGGTTTGTTCTGCGGCGGCGCGCAATGCACCGGCGAGGTCATCCGCACGCCGAACAATTCCATACCGTCGTCTGCCGAGGACACCGTGGGTTGCGACGCGAGCCCGACGTCGTAGAGCGCGCGGAACAGGACGTCACCGCTCTGGTCGCCGGTGAACATGCGGCCGGTCCGGTTGGCGCCGTGCGCGGCCGGTGCCAATCCCAGGATGAGCATCCGTGAATCGGCGGGACCGAATCCCGGTACCGGCCTGCCCCAGTACTCCCAGTCCATGAATGCGGCGCGCTTCTCCCGCGCCACCTTCTCCCGCCAGGCGACCAGCCGCGGGCATGCGCGGCAGTCGATCAGGTCGGCGTCGAGCTCCGCGATGTCCCGATAGCCGACGCGGCCCCGGCGCCGTCGGGACGGGGAACCTCCACTGCCGGAGGTCAATCCAGCACCCGGCAACGTTCGCGGGTGCGGTCGACGGCAAACCAGCCACGCTCGAACTGCTGCCATTGCTGCAGCAGCGAGCGGGAGTGTTCGCCGTCGCGTGCCACGGCCCGCTCGAGCCGTTCCTCGGCACTCGCACCGTCGAGCCACAGGGCGTGACCCAGGCGGCCGGCGATGCTCCGGCGCGCCGAGGACACTCCCTCGATCACCAGCAGCGGCTCCCACCGCACCCACACACGATCGCCGACCTCGGGGATGCCGTCCACCCACACCCGCGGCCGATACCGGTAGTCATGCCGCCGCGAAAAGGCCTGCAGCACATCACTTTCCAATTCCGGCCACCACGCAACCGGATTGTCCCAGGTCGCGAAGTCATCGGTGCGTACCAGCACGACGCCGGTGCCCCGCGCCCGCAGCCGGGCGACGAGGGCATCGGCGACCGTCGATTTCCCCGCACCGGACGGGCCGTCGACGGCCACGATCCCCGAGACCATCTCGGCTGCGAGTGCGTCGAGACGTGCCTCGAGTTCCGGACCGAGCGCGGCGTCGCCGGCCGGTGCGGTCTGGCGAGATGCGATGGTGGCCGGCATTCGCGTCAGGCCAGCACCCGGCGCCCCGACAGGGCGCGGCCCAGGGTGAGTTCGTCGGCGAATTCCAGGTCGCCGCCCATCGGCAGTCCCGAGGCCAGCCGGGTCACCGAGAGTCCCGGGAAGTCCTTGAGCATCCGCAGCAGGTACGTGGCGGTGGCCTCGCCCTCGGTGTTCGGGTCGGTGGCCACGATGATCTCGGTGACGTCGTTGCCGTCCTCGGTGTTGGCCAGGCGGCGCAGCAGTTCGCGGATACGCAACTGGTCGGGCCCGATCCCCGACAACGGATCCAGCGCCCCGCCGAGTACGTGATAGCGGCCCTGGAACTCCTTGGTGCGCTCGATGGCGTGGACGTCCTTGGGTTCTTCGACCACACAGATCTTGGTCGCGTCGCGGCGGGCGTCCGAGCAGATCCGGCAAAGTCGGTTGGCCGAGACGTTGCCGCATTCGGCGCAGAAGGTGACGTTGTCGCGCACCTGGGCGAGGGCGGCGATCAGCCGGTCGATCTCCTTCTTCTCCCCGGCCAGCAGCGCGAACGCGATGCGCTGCGCACCCTTCGGGCCGAGCCCGGGCTGTTTGGCGAGCTCGTCGATCAGATCCTGGATCGGGCCTTCATACACGGTGGTGCCGTACCTCAGCCCAGGCCGGGCAGGCCGCCGCCGAGGCCGCCGGCGAGCGGTCCCATCTTCTCGCCGGCGAGGTCCTCGCGCTTGCGGGAGAGATCGGCGAGCGCACCGAGCAGCAGATCCTGCAGTGTCTCGATGTCGTCGGGGTCGACGACGGTGGGATCGATGGTCACCGCGGTCACCTCACCGGTGCCGTTACCGGTGATGGTCACCAGGCCGTTGCCCGCGGTACCGGTCACCTCGGTCGCCGCGATCTCGTTCTGCGCCTCGAGCAGCTTGGCCTGCATCTGCTGTGCCTGCTGCAGTAGCCCGGCCATCGGGTTGTCACCGCCGGCACCGCCGCCGAACAGCGCGCTGGGGTCGAAAGGTTCATTCACGACGCCCAGGGTAGTCGGCGAAGCCGACGGTGCGCGGGTGCCGGGCCGGGCGGGTCAGCGCAGCAGGCGCTCGACGTGCGCGACGATGTCCTCGACGGTGTCGTCACCGACCGGGGTGATCTCGAAGGACAGTTCGCTGTCGCCGAAGAGCCGGCCCGCGCGATGGGTGAGGGCGAATTCGAGGCGATTGGGCTCGACGCGCCGCCACTGCTGGATCGCGCCGTAGATCGGGGCGCCGGCGCCGGTGGAGATGCAGTACCCGTCGTCGGGCCGGTCGCTGCCGACGAGCTCACGCTGGATCTGGAAACAGGCCATCGATTCGTCGTCGATGAACACCACGGCCTCGCATCCGAGGTCGGGGTGGCGTTCATAGGAGGCGCGGATCGTCACCACATCAAGGGTAGTGGTCGAGTATCGATCGTCGTGATTCGAATCGGCGGTTCCGGCCGGTCAGCGGATCGGTGAAGGACAGCGCATGTGCGACCAGCCGCAGCGGCTCGGAAAAGTCGCCGTCCTCGGGTTTCTGCGCGAGATCGGCACGAACGTCGGGGTAGAGCGGATCGCCGACGATCGGCACCCCGAGCAACGCCATGTGCAGTCGCAACTGATGGGTGCGGCCGGTATGCGGGACGAGCCGGTACACCGACCCGGCGTCGCGGGGCTCGAGCTCGGTGACCTCGCTGATCGCGTTGACCGGTCCGTCGACGACGCGGGCACGCAGATCACCGGCCGTCTTCTCGATCCGGTTGCCGACGGTGCGGGTCCCCGCGAAATCGGCCCGCGGCGCGAGCGCCCGGTACTCCTTGACGACGCGGCGCTGCGCGAACAGTTCCTGGTAGGCCGAGCGCACCTCCGGCCGGAGCGTGAACAGCAGCACGCCTGCGGTGAGGCGGTCGAGGCGATGCGCGGGCGCGACCAGGTCGGTGCCCAGGCTGCGGCGCAACCGCACGAGCGCGGTCTGACAGACGTGCGCCCCGCGCGGCATCGTGGCCAGGAAGTGCGGCTTGTCGACGACCACGATGTGCTCGTCGCGGTAGAGGACCGGCAGGTCGAACGGGATCGGCACCTCGTCGGGCAGATCCCGATACAGATACACCGACGTGTTGGGCTGCGCCGGCTGCTCCAGCGTCACCGGCCGGCCGGCGGCGTCGACGATCTCGCCGCGCTGCGCACGCCGGGCGAGTGCCTCGTCGCTCAGAGAGCTCAGTGCGGGACTTGCCCGCAGGCACGCGCCGACGGTCATCTCGGGTCCGGCCCGCAGCACCACGCGGGTGGCGTCGACGCCGTCGCGAGGCGGCAGCGGGGAGGGCCGGGCGCGTCCGCGACGCCGCGGCCGCGCATCCGGGTTCATCACCGCCGTCCCGCGAAGCGCGGCTACTTCTCCAGCCGGGACTTGAGGTTGGCCAGCACCGCGGCCTGGATGCGGGCGAGACCCTTGGGTGCGAAGGTCTTCTCGAAGAAGCCACCGATGCCGCTGGCGTTGCTGTTCCAGGTGGTCGTGGTGGTGACCTGGGAGCCAGTGCCGCTCGGCGTGACCTTGTAGGTGGTGACCATCGACGAGTTCTCGTCGTGCTCGGTGATCACGTCGGGGGTGACGCTGATGGTGGCCTTCACGTCACGCTGCCGCTTGGACGTCGCCTGCAGAATCCATGCCACGACGGTTCCGTCACCGTTGCCACCGCTGATGACCCGGTAGTCGCGATACTGTTCGGGCAGGATCGCCGGGCGGGTTTCGGTGTAGTCGGCGAGCGCGCCGATCACCGCATCCGGCGTCGCGGCGATCTCGGTGGTCTGGCTGGCAGAAATCTGACCCACTGGCCGGGCTCCTTCGTGAGGGTACTGATTGGCGGGTATGAGGCTCACGTCCTAGGCTAGCCAAGTGAGCTCGGCACAGAGGGAGATGGGGGCAGCGGCATTCGATGAGGGTGTGGCGACCCTCCTGGCAAGTTACCGCGCCATTCCACCGCAGGCGACCGTACGGCTCGCGAAGAAGACCTCCAACCTCTTTCGGGCCCGCGCAAAGAATCCCTATCCCGGGCTCGACGTCTCCGGGCTCGACCGGGTGATCAGCGTCGACGCCGCGGCCAAGACCGCCGACGTCGCCGGGATGTGCACCTACGAGAACCTCGTCGCCGCGACCCTGCCGTATGGGTTGGCGCCCAAGGTGGTTCCGCAGCTCAAGACGATCACCCTCGGTGGCGCGGTCACCGGCCTGGGCATCGAGAGCACCTCTTTTCGCAACGGCTTGCCGCACGAGTCCGTCCTCGAGATCGACATCCTCACCGGCGACGGCGAGATCATCACCGCGACCCCCACCAACGACTACGCCGACCTGTTCTACGGATTTCCCAATTCCTATGGGACACTCGGATATTCGGTGCGTTTGCGGATCGAGCTGGAAAAGGTCGAACCGTACGTCGCGCTGCGCCATGTGCGTTTCACGGATCTGGCTGCGCTACAGGAGGCGATGGCCACCATCGTCACCGAGCAGACCTACGACGGTGAGCGCGTCGACTATCTGGACGGCACCGTGTTCACTGCCGACGAGGCATATCTGACGCTGGGCCGCCAGACCGGCGAGGCCGGTCCGGTCAGCGATTACACCGGGATGGACATCTTCTACCGGTCCATCCAGCACGAGCCGGCCGCTTCACCCAAGCGGGATCGGCTGACCATCCACGACTATCTGTGGCGCTGGGACACCGACTGGTTCTGGTGCTCACGGGCATTCGGCGCCCAGGACCCCCGTATCCGCCGGTTATGGCCCAAGCGCCTGCTGCGCAGCAGTTTCTACTGGAAGTTGATCGGCTACGACCGTCGCTTCGACATCGCCGACCGCCTCAACAAGCGCAAGGGCCTGCCGGCCAACGAGCGCGTCGTGCAGGACATCGAGGTCCCGATCGAGCACACCACCGGCTACCTGGAGTGGTTTCTGGATAACGTGCCGATCGAGCCGATCTGGCTGTGCCCGTTGCGTCTTCGTGAGTCGATCGGTGGGTCGGCGCCGGATGCCGACCCGTTGCGCCCCTGGCCGCTCTACCCACTTGCGCCCGAGAAGACCTACGTCAACGTCGGCTTCTGGTCGGCGGTACCGGTGACGCCCGGCGATCCCGGACACACCAACAAATTGATCGAACGCAAGGTGGCCGAGCTCGGGGGCCACAAGTCGCTGTATTCGGAATCCTTCTACGGCCCCGAGGAATTCGATGAACTTTACGGGGGCGAGCACTATCGTCTGCTCAAGAAGCGGTACGACCCCCGGGGCCGGCTGCTCGATCTCTATGCGAAAGCGGTGAAACGGCAATGACGACGTTCAAAGACACTGCACCGTCGAAAAGCGGCGCACAGCAGGGCAAGATGACGCTCGCCCAGATCTTCGAATCGATCGTGGGTGGCAATCTCAACATCCGGATCACTGCTTATGACGGCAGTGCCGCCGGCCCGGAGGACGCCGAGTTCGGCCTCAACCTGGTGACTCCCCGCGGTACCACCTACCTGGTGACCGCTCCCGGCGATCTGGGCCTGGCCCGCGCCTACGTCTCCGGCGATCTGGAACTGGTCGGCGCGCACCCGGGCGACCCGTACGGCGCACTGCAGGCGCTCGCGGCCGACCTCGAGTTCAAGCGGCCGTCGCCGCTGGTGCTGGCGCAGGTGGCCCGGTCGCTGGGCATCGAGCACTTCAAGCCGATCGCCCCGCCCCCGCAGGAGGCGTTGCCGCGGTGGCGCCGGTTCGCCGAGGGCCTGCGGCACAGCAAGTCCCGCGACGCCGAGGTGATCCATCACCACTACGACGTGTCGAACACCTTCTACGAGTGGGTACTCGGACCGTCGATGACCTACACCTGTGCGGTGTACCCCGAGCTCGAGGCCTCGCTGGAGACCGCGCAGGAGAATAAATACCGACTGATCTTCGACAAGCTGCGCCTGCAGCCCGGCGATCGTCTCCTCGACATCGGTTGCGGCTGGGGCGGAATGGTGCGGTATGCGGCCCGACGCGGCGTGCACGTGCTCGGGGTGACGTTGTCGGCCGAGCAGGCATCGTGGGCGCAGCAGGCGATCGTCGACGAGGGACTCGGCGAGTTCGCCGAGGTGCGCTTCAGCGATTACCGCGACGTCACCGAGAGCAACTTCGACGCGGTGTCCTCGATCGGACTCACCGAGCACATCGGGGTCCACAACTACCCGGCGTACTTCTCGTTCATGCGCGACAAGCTGCGCGTCGGCGGAATGTTGTTGAACCACTGCATCACCCGGCCCGACAACGCCAAGAGCTCGCGTGCCGGCTCGTTCATCGACCGCTACGTGTTCCCGGACGGCGAGCTGACCGGTTCAGGCAAGATCATCTCGAAGGTGCAGGACATCGGCGGCGTCGAGGTGCTGCACGAAGAGGACTTCCGCTACCACTACGCAATGACGCTGCGTGACTGGAACCGCAACCTCGTCGAGCATTGGGACGAAGCGGTCGAAGAGGTCGGCGAAGGCACCGCCCGGCTGTGGGGCCTCTACATGGCCGGGTGCCGAATCGGCTTCGAACGCAACATCGTTCAGCTGCACCACGTACTCGGCGTCAAGCTCGACGACGAGGGCCGTCACGAGCTGCCGCTGCGTCCGTGGTGGGACGCGTAGGGCTCGAGAACTTCTCCGTCGCCGCCCCGCTACTCGAGCGGTCGGGCGCCCAGTTCGGTCTGCAACAGATCCAGCGCCAGTTTGTCCGGGTCGAGCCGGGCGTCGGGGATCGCGTTGTGCGCGTCGGCGACCATCTCCGCCCGCTCGTCATCCGGGATCTCCTCATCCGATCGCGGCGGCTCCGGCTCGGGTTCCGGCTCCGGCTCGGGAGCCGGCGCAGGTGAGTCACCTCCGGCGGGCTCGCCCGACCGTGCCCGACTCGGCCGTGAGAAGGTCTGCCGCTTCGCTGCGGTGGGTGGTGGGGCAGCTGCGGTTTCCGGACTCGGCGCGGCCGCGTCGCGGTGAACCGTTCGCACGTCGAGGTCGACGCCGAACACTTCTTGCAGCGCCTCGCGAATGGTCGAAACCGCGTGGGGCGCAGACAATCTGCCCACCAACACCTCGATGGGGTGCGCCAGTACCACGGTCGTGCCGTCGAGATCGGCGACGACGGCCGCCGACAGCATCGGCTCCAGGCTCTTCGAGCGCGTCCGAACCGCGCTCCGTACCTCCTGGAACCGCTTACGCAGTGCGTCCACGTCGATGCCGGGTTGCGCGGGCGGGGCCGGTTCGGGAGTCGGCGCCGAACGCGGGGCGACCGGAGCCGCCTCGTCCGGCGGCACGTCGTACTCGTCGAATGGCTCGTCGGGCAACGGAATGTCGTCGTCGACAACGACTTCCGCGACCGGCTCGGCGGCGGGTTGTGGCACCGGCACTGCCGCAGGCTTCGCTACCGGTGCGGCAACAGGATTCGCGACCGGTGCGGCAACAGGTTTCGCGACCGGTTCTGGCGCCGGCTCCGGGCGCGGTCGGGCCGGTGGTTGCGGCGACGTCGGATCACCGCCGCCGCGCAATCCCGGCGCACTCGGCCGAGCGTGCGTTTGTTCGACGTTCCGCTCCCCGGCTGTCTCTCGTTCTGGGGCAACGCGTTCCGCCTCAGCCGGAACCGCATTCGTCGATGCGGGCTGCTGGACGGCCTCCTCTGGCGTTGCCGCGCGTTGCGAGGGGCGTACGTACTTCGGTGGCGGCTCGTCGGCCGGCAGCGCAGGCGGCGGGGCCGACGGCCCGGCCGCGGACGCGACCGCCACCGGTATCGCCGGCCTGGCGACGGCGACGCCGGATTCGATCCGTTCGAGCCGCTGGAGCAGTGCGGCGTCGTCGGCGGAGGTGGTGGGCAGCAGCATTCGCGCGCACATCACCTCGAGCAGCAGTCGCGGTGAGGTCGTGCCGCGCATCTCGCCGAGTGCGTTGTGCACGATCTCGGCGAAGCGCGTCAGACCGCCGGGCCCGAGGCGCTCGATCTGCGCCTGCATGCGGGTCAGTTGGTCACCGGGCGCCTCGACCAACCCGCGGTCGGCGGCGTCCGGAACGGCTTGCAGCAGAATGAGATCGCGGAGTCGTTCGAGCAGGTCGATCGCGAAGCGGCGCGGGTCGTGCCCGGCGTCGACGACCTTTTCGACCACCGAGAACAGTGCCGCACCGTCCGCGGCCGCGAGGGCGTCGACGGCGTCGTCGATCAGCGCGATGTCGGTGACGCCGAGCAGGGCCAGCGCACGCTCGTAGGTGACGCCCTCGGTACCGGCACCGGCCAGCAGTTGATCGAGGATCGACAGCGAGTCGCGCGGAGAACCACCCCCAGCGCGGATCACCAGCGGGTATACGTCGGGTGCGACCTGGACGTTCTCCTTGGCGCAGATGTCCTCGAGGAGGCCACGCATCACCGGCGGGGCCAGCAACCGGAACGGGTAGTGATGGGTGCGCGACCGGATGGTCGGCAGTACCTTTTCCGGTTCGGTGGTGGCGAAGACGAAGATGAGGTGCTCCGGCGGCTCCTCGACGATCTTGAGCAACGCGTTGAAACCCGCGTTGGTGACCATGTGCGCCTCGTCGACGATGAACACGCGGTAGCGCGACTCGGACGGGGCGTAGAAGGCGCGGTCGCGTAGTTCCCGGGTGTCGTCGACGCCGCCGTGGCTGGCCGCGTCGAGCTCGATGACGTCGAGGTTGCCCGGTCCGCCCGGCGCGAGCGCGACACACGACGAACATTCACCGCACGGCGTCGAGGTGGGCCCCTGCACGCAGTTGAGCGAGCGCGCCAGGATGCGCGCCGACGACGTCTTCCCGCAGCCACGCGGCCCCGAGAACAGATAGGCGTGATTGATCCGATTGCCGTCGAGTGCCCGGCTCAAGGGCTCGGTGACATGCTCCTGGCCGACGACTTGGGCGAATGTCGCAGGACGATAGGTGCGATACAGGGCCACGGGACGAGACTACCGGCGGTGACCGACAGTCCGGGCCGCTCCCCCACAGGCCGAGCCGAGAACCTGAATAAAGGTCTGCAGTAGACCTGTATCAGGGCCTATTGTGAAACGATGAAGACCATCTCCATCAGCGCGGCAAAGAGCTCCTTGAACGAACTCGTAGACGATGCGGCAACGACACACGAGCACGTGACCATCACCCGGAACGGTTCCCCCGCCGCAGTCCTGGTCTCCTCGGAGGAGTGGGAGTCGCTGCAGGAGACGCTGCATTGGCTCTCGCAGTCCGAAACCGCCACTGCCGTGGCCGAAGCGCGGGCCGACCTCGACGCCGGACGGACACTGTCCGCTGACGCCCTGCGTGCTCGGTACGGACGTCGGTGACCTACGAGGTAGCGGTGTCGGTTCGTGCCGAGCGGGACCTCGCCGGCATCTCACCGCGATTCGCGGCCGCCGTCGTCGCATTCATCCTCGGTCCGTTGGTGGAGAACCCACGGCGGGTCGGCAAACCACTCACGCGTGAACTCGAGGGATTGCACAGCGCCAGGCGCGGGGACTATCGCGTCCTCTACGAGATCCGCGAAGATCCCGCGCAGGTGCTGATCGTCCGCGTGGATCATCGCTCTCGGATCTACCGCAGCAGGTAGCCACACACTGTGGACCGAGTGAGCGGCATCAATGCGGCGGAGCCTCAACAGAATCCGAGACGGCCTCCTCGGGTGCGGACAAGGTCGCTCGGCGAGACCGCACTACCGGAAGTCCGAGCACCACCAGTGTGGCCACCGTCGTCCCCGCGAAGATCGCGTTGTACGGGTAGACGAGGAACCACTGCGCCCACGCCGGTCCGGTCTGGGATTTGAAGAACAATCCGGTGAAGTAGGCGTCGGGGACGGTGCGGTTGACGAACCACATGGGATAGGCGAAATGCGTGCGCCAGGCGAATGCGACGAGCATCAGCGCGACGAGTCCGGCGCCGGCGACGACGCGACGCAGCACCGACAGGTCGGCGCGCAGCATCAGATCCACGCAGATCACCACCAACGGCACGAACCACACCCAGTGGTGGCCCCACGACATCGGCGAGATCGCACATGAGGTCATGCCGACGATCGACACCGCGAGCAGCTCGTGGCCGCGGCGATGTGCCAGCACCGCCGAGCCCATCCCCAATCCGAGCGCGATGAGTACCAGCACGAGCCAGACCGCCGTGTTGGGGCTGTCGGTGTGCATGAGGTTGGCGATCATCCCGCGCAGCGACTGATTGCCCAGCGTCTGCGGCGCGCCGACGCGATTGGAGTCGAAGATCTTGTCGGTCCAGTACGCCCACGATTCGCGCGGCAGGAAGGCGAATCCGACGACGGCGGTGAGCACGAAGCCACCGACGACCCCGGCCAGGGTCCGCCACCGGCGCAGCAGGGCGAGATACAGCACGAACAGCAGCGGGGTCAGTTTGATCCCGGCCGCGATGCCGGTACCGACTCCCTTGAGCCGGGAGCGCTCGTCACGGAGCAGGTCGGCGAGGATCAGCAGCAGCAGGAACACGTTGATCTGCCCGTACCAGATGGTGGTGCGCACCGGCTCGAGCAGCATCACGACGGCCACCAGCGCGATCGCCAGGCAGCGCAGCGGCCAACTCGCCCGGCGGCCCAATGCGCGGAAGCTGAGCATGATCACCAGATAGAGGGCGATGATGATGCCCACGCTCCACACGATCCGTGCGGCCTCGAACGACATCCACGCGAACGGCATCAGCACCAGGACCGACACCGGTGCGTAGGTGTAGTCCATCTGTCCGAGCAGCTTCGCGTCGTAGAGACTGCCGCCGTCCCACACCGTCAGCGCGCCACCGCGATAGACGTCGAGGTCGAGCTGATAGTCGAACAGTCCCCAGAACGGGGTGCGCAACGGCATGATCAGGTGCTGGCACCACAACGCCAGCGCGCCGATCACGAGTGCACCGACACAGAGCGCAAGCGCTCGGGCGCGGCCGCCCCTCACGGGCAGCGGTCCGACACACCCATCCCGACGAGTCCGTCAGGCGCCGTGTGCGGAGAGCAACGTCTCCGTCGCGGCGAGCAGCACACAGGTGGCGACACCGTCCATGGCGACCCGCAACTCGTCGGTGCTCGGGAAGGTCGGTGCCAGACGGATGTTGCGGTCGTGCGGATCGTTCTTGTACGGGAAGGTCGAGCCGGCGGCGGTCAACGCGATGCCGGCGTCCTTGGCGAGGGCGATGGTGCGGGCGGCCGCGCCGTCGGGCACATCGAGACTGATGAAGTAGCCGCCCTCCGGTTCCGACCACGAGGCGACCTTCGACTCGGCGAGCCGGTCCTCGAGGATGTCGAGCACCAGCCGGAACTTGGGTGCGAGGATCTCACGGTGCCGGGCCATGTGCGCGTGCACGCCGGCCGCGTCGCCGAAGAACTTCGCGTGCCGCAGCTGGTTCACCTTGTCCGGCCCGATGGTCGCCAAACCGATGTTGCGGGTGAACCATTCGAGGTTGGCGGGCGAGGTGGCGAAGAATGCGACGCCGGCCCCGGCGAAGGTGATCTTCGACGTCGACCCGAGCACGTACACGCGGTTGGGGTTTCCGGCCTGCGCGGCCATGTCGAGCACCGGCAGCGGTGTCGGCGGCGCATCGACCAGGGTGTGGACGGCGTAGGCGTTGTCCCAGTAGATCCGGAAGTCCGGCGCCGCCGGCATGGACAGCAGGCCGCGGGTGACCTCCTCGGAGAACGTCACGCCGGTCGGGTTGGAGTAGGTCGGTACCGCCCACATGCCCTTGATCGACGGGTCGGCCGCGGTCAGCGCGGCGCACGCCTCGACGTCGGGGCCGTCGGGATTCGTCGGGACCGGCACCATCTCGATGCCATAGTGCTCGGTGATCGCGAAATGCCGGTCGTAGCCGGGTACCGGGCAGAGGAACTTGATCGGACCCGACGACCACGGTTGCGCGGAATCGACAGTTCCGCTCAGCAGACCGAAGGTCGTCAGGTGGTGCATGATCTCGAGGCTGGAGTTGCCGTAGGCGATCAGATTCGCCGGGTCGACGGCGAGGATCTCACCGAAGATCGCCCGCAGCTCCGGCAATCCGGCGACACCGCCGTAGTTGCGGGTGTCGGTGCCGTCGGCCGCCCGGTACTCGTCGCCCGGCAGTGACAGCAATCCGTTGGAGAGGTCGAGCTGTTCCGGGGACGGCTTGCCGCGGGTCAGATCGAGCTTCAGGCCGGCACCCCGGAGTACCTCGTAGAGCTTTCGGAGGTCCTCCGCGGTGGCGCGGAGTTCGTCGGCACTCTTAGAGTGGAAGTTCAACGGGGGACCTCTCGCGTAGCCGACGCAGAGGCGGTACGCGCCGGCGATAGTGATCGGGGTGGATCCATTTTGGGGACCCCGCGCACCCGAGAGAGCCCGTTGACCCTTGCTGCCTTCCGGCCCTGGGGGAGTTCACAGGATGCACGCCGCGCGGGATCCGTCGTCAAGTGTAGCGAGCAGTCCGCACCCGACCACAATCGGTCGGCGCAATGGCCGGTGACCTGTGGATACGCTCACTCACGGTTCTCGTCGGCGCACCGCATCACCGGGCGGGTGGATGGTCCGCGCGGGCTCCCGCGTCGACCTCTTGGGTCTCGATGTCTGCCGCCTCGATGTCTGTGGTCTCGTGCGCGTCGTGGGCTCGCCGCCGGCTGCCGATCGAGAGCACCAGTTGCAGGAACACCGCCACCAGCGCGCCGACCGCCACCTGCGACGACGCGACCTGCGTGACCACCGAGTTCCAGTGGAGCGACTCGGTCATCGCCGGGATGCCGAGCGCCGCGGCCACGGCGCATGCGGGGATCACCCCGTCACCGCTGAACGCCGAGCGCGCCCCGTGCGAGATCACGCCGATCGCGGCCGCGACGAGTACACCGCCGACGACCGGTGACGGGGTGGCGGTCAGCAGGGCGGCCACCTTCGGCGAGAAACCGAGAATCAGGAAACCTACTGCGGCGCAACGGATCACGTTGAGCTTGGCGACGCCGGTCACGGAGATGACGCCGAGGTTCTGCGCGTAGGCCGTCGCCCCGAAGCCACCCAGCCCCGCCGACAGCGCCGTCCCGACCGACTCGGCCATCACCCCGACCGACAGCCGGCGCGACGTCAGGCGGACGCCGATCGCGGCCGCGGTGGCCTCGTAGATCCCGATCGCCTCGACCACGGCGACGAAGAACACGATGCACATGGTGATGGTGATCCCGAGGTCGAAGTGCAGCGATCCGTAGGGCAGCAGATGCGGGAACCCGACCCAGGCGGCGTCGCGCAGCGCGCTGAAGTCGACGAGCCCGAATGCGGCGGCGACGGCGTCACCGACGACCAACGCGATCAGGAAGGCGCCCGCACGGAGCTGCCGGACGAGCACGCAAACGCCCACGAGCGCCACCGTGAGGACTCCGGTGATCACCGCGGAAGCGCTGCCGAATGCGGGACTTCCGGCTCCGCCGAACAACTCCTGGAAGCCGAATGCGGTGAGCGAGAGTCCGACGAGCAGGATGATCGTGCCGGTGACCGCGGGCGTCAGGTAGCGCCGGACCCGACCGAGCAGGCCCGTCGCGGCCGTGACGAAGACGAGCGCGGCCGCGATGAGCAGGCCCAGTGACGCGGCCGGCAGGCTCCCGGCCTTGGCATAGCCGATGGCCAAGGGCGAGAACGCCGACGACGGTCCTTCGACGACGGGCAGCCGGATGAGTCGGGTGGTCTGGGCCAGCGTGACGAGGCCGGCCACGATGAACGTCGCCGACACCAGGTTCGCGCCGAGACCCAGAGACAGGCCACCGACCGAGGCGATGAAGATCGGGTCGAGCCACACGTTGGAGACAAGAAGTTGCTGCAGACCGAGGAGCAGGGTCCGCTGCGGTGACAGCCGCGGCGCGTCTGCGCTGCCGGGCTCGGTGTTGCCGGCCTCGGTGTTGCTGGACTCGGTACTGCCCGCTTCGGCGGCGGGTGCGTGCGATGGGCGAATGGTGAACATACTCAAGCCTTCTGGAGTGCGCTGCGTTGGAGGTTGCGGGCCGCCGCGCGATGTGCCGACATCGCGTCGTCGTGGCCGGGATGGGTGAGGTGACCGTCGCGGACGAGGACGCGACCGGCGACGACGGTGGTGTCGGCGCGCATCGGTCCGCATCGCAGCCAGGCCTCGACGGGGTCGGTGAGGGCGCCGGCCAAGGATTCCGCGGCGGCGGCCCAGATGACCAGATCGGCGCAGGCACCGGGCCGCAGGTGGCCGACCTCGTCGTCCCAGCCCAGGCACGCGGCGCCACCGCGGGTGGCCGCATACAGTGCGTCGCGTGCGGTCATCGATCGTGGGCCGTTGCGAAAACGTCCGAGCAGCAACGCCGTTCGGGCTTCGAGCCACAGCGAGGCATGGTCGGTGGAGGCCGAGCCGTCGCAGCCCAGGCCGACCGGCGCGCCGAGCCCACGGAGTTCGAGGACGTCGGCGGCCCCGCCCCCGATCATCATGTTGGAACTCGGGCAATGCGCGACGCCCACCCCGGCCGCGGCCATCCGGCGGCGTTCGTCGGCACTGGGATAGATGAAGTGCGCCACCCATGATCGGTCGTGCATCCAGCCGACGCTCTCGAAGTATTCGACCGGGGTGCGTCCATAGGTCGCCTGGCAGAATTCGTCTTCCTGTGGATCCTCGGCGAGGTGGGTGTGCAGACGTGCGGCGCTGCGCTGTGCGAGGGCCGCGGATTCGCGCATGATGTCCTCGGTCACCGAGAACGGGGAGCAGGGAGCCAGCGCGACGCGGATCATGGCGCCGGGATTGCGATCGTGGTGCGTGTCGAGGAGTCGCTCACTGTCGGAAAGGATCTCGTCTTCGGACTGCACCACGCTACGCGGAGGCAGACCGCCGTCCTCCACCGATCGGGTCATCGAACCGCGGTTGGCGTAGAAGCGGAAACCCATCGAGGTCGCGGCATCGATCTGCGCGTCGATCAGACCCGGCCGCGGATGGACGTACATGTGATCCGACGAGAGCGTGCACCCGCCGAGCAGCAACTCGGCCATGCCGACCCAGGTGGAGAGGTAGACGGCCTCGTCGTCGATCTCGGCCCAGATCGGATAGAGCGCCGTCAGCCACTCGAACAGTGACGTATTGACCACGGGCGCAAACGATCTGGTGAGGTTCTGATACATGTGGTGGTGGGTGTTCACCAACCCGGGGGTCACCAGGCGTCCGCCGGCATCGATCGTCTCGGTGGCCGCCGGCGGCGGCGTGGCCGACGCGCCGACCCCGCTGACACGGCCGTCGGTGACCGCGATCCAGCCCCCGTCGATCTCCCAATCGGTGTCGACGACGATATAGGCGTTGGTGACGAGCAGATCGCACGCGGACAGGACAGAATCGGGCATGAGAGGACCTCCACGAAACGTGACACGGAACGTGCCACAGGAAGACCCTGTCCCGGAGGTTGGCCGCCGGATCGTCACCGCTCTGCCGAGCGGACGGGCTGACAAACGTTCTACCCACCGCATATTTCCGGGATGTGTCGTGGCCATGACGCCGATGTCACCGCATCGGCGTGGTGTCTCCGGTTCTTCGTGATGTCACATTCTCGAGCCGCGAAACGACACACTGGTCAGGGACGATGACCCATTCGAGGAGGCCCCTGATGCGTATTCGCGTTCTCGCCGCCGGCGCTGCGGTGTTCGGTGCCCTGATCTTTGCCATGCCGGGGGTCGCGTCGGCCGCTCCCCCGACCGTTCCGTTCCAGATCAATCCGGCAGCGTTCGGCAATCCCAACGGAAGCTTCGATGTGCCCGCGGTCCGATGCGTCGCCGAGATCGGCCGCGGAACCGCCACCATCACCGGCGGCCGACCTGATCGCTGGGGCTGCATACCGGGTGCCGATGTGCACTGGGTGAACCTGTCGACCGGGGCGACCGGATACGCGAAACTCGGGCCTGGCCTGAACGGCGTTGTGCCACAGGCGGTTCTCCTCACCGGGCGCGGGCAGATCGCCCTGACAATTCTGGCATCGGGCATCATCACGCCCGGATTCGCGACATTTGCCGTGCCGTAGCACCCGTCTGCGGACACCGCAGAAGGCGGTATCAGACCGGTATCGTCGGCACCGAGGAAATGACGTTGCGACCGAGCGAGGCGCATATCGACGCACTGCGTCGGCAAGCCGAATCCGAGCGCCGCTCGATGCAAATGCCCACGGCCGATACCCACGCCGATCGATAAGCCCTCGCCGGCGTCCGTACCTACTTGCAGCGTCTTGAGCAGGTGCAGCGCGAAGCGGCGAGCGAGTCCCGCCGAGTGGCACTGAGGTTCCGCGAGCAAGGCCTTACGGTCCGATGCGTCGGATACCTGATGCAGGTGTCTCCGCAGCGCGTATCGGAGCTCACCTCGACGTCGGACGACTGACCGCGCAACGAACAGCTACTCGTCATCAGCGTCAATGGCCGCCGCCAGCATGTTCGCGTCGTCGACTCCAAGCGCTTGCAGTCCGTGAACATATTCGATGAGTATCCCGGGACCGGATTGGCTCACACGAAGCGAGTCGTGGTCAAGTGCTGCCGAGGCGGTTCGGTGCGCTATCCGGGGACCCAGGTACGTGAGCCAGCCCGGGACAGCGGTGATCGAGCCCCATATCCTTCCACATCGACGCCAAAGGCATTGCAGGCCAGGAGTGCCGCGCCGCCGGATGCCGACGCGACATCGGGCTGCAACCCGACGACAACAGCATGCAGAACGGATCCGACCGCTGCTTCGACAGATGGGTGCCGCCCATCACCGCTGTCGTCGAGTACCTCGGGCCGTTCGATGTTGACGGTCACCCCAAGCTGATCGAGTCCGCCTTCCTCGTCAGCGGTGATACGGAACACGAGTTCGACTGCGCCGTCGGTCACTCCACTGGGGGCGGCATTGACCACCCTGATATCGCGCCGAGGATTCCACGCACCCTGCAGCGCCATCGGAGAAGTGAACCATGCAGCGACGTTCCGAATGTCCTCTGCCGTTCGAATACGCATCGCCGGCATGTGGTCAGCGCAAACGGGCACCCATCGTGCCGACTCCCAAAAATTCGCGGTGCTGTCGAGCGCTTCAAACATGCGCTCTAGAATGTCGAATTCGTCGGTCGTACGATCGCCTGCGTACACGGCGTTCACCGCGAACAACCCACCGCGCTCCACCGGAAGTTCTCGCTCAAAGGCGTGGAAGAAGTCCCGCTCGCGATCCCATCCGGCTGCCTTCGAGCAACATCGTGGACGGAGGGGTCGGCTCATTGCCCGACAGATATCCTGATAGATACCCACGTGCGTACTCCGACTGGACGATGATGTCGCGCGGATGTGCGGATTGCCCAACACGGTCACGAAGGCTGTAAAGGCTGACCAGACCGCGGAACGTATGTGGATTGCCACTGATCACGAAAGGCTCGTCACCCCGTCCGGAAATTCGCACCACCAGTCGTGGATCGGCCCAATCGGGTAGATCGGACCGTGAACCACGGTTCTGATTACCAGATGTCATCGTATGTATCCGTTCGAATATACATTGATATGCTTGCCTGTCTTTTGGCCAACGCCCGAAGTGAAGCCACCCGCACCCACCATCAAGCGTACGGGTGTGGCCAGCCGATCGACCTGAACGGTTTCCGAAGAGATAGCCTATCCGCTGGGCGCCGTGGTTACGGCTGCGGTTCCAGCGCGACCCGGGAGGGGACGCCATATTCATCTTCGGCCTATTGGCTACTTTCATCATTTTTGGACATTTGACGAAGTACGTCCCAAGCCGCCGCCTCAACTGCTGGCCACCGCGAGTCGTTAACGTGTCCGACTCCATCGTTCGCGTCACAGGCGTCAACTATCGAATCGTATTCCGAGAATAGCCGTTTAAAGGATGCTACTTCATTATCATATATGGCAGCGTCAACTAAGTAATCCGGGTCCGGAAACACTGCGTCTACGTCGTAGAGCATTTCAATACACAGCGAAGGAGAGTACGACTTGTAGCACTTCTCATGACGCCAGTAGTCAGAATCGCGAGCGTGCGCAATCATATCTACCGCATCTCGCACGCGGCCTCGCATTTCCGGGTAACGCACCGCCATGGAGTGGCCCATCGCTTTCACTTCAACCAGTCTTGAAGGGGATGTGGCCTTCGGGATTGCTCTTCGGGCTCCCATCGGCCGGCAAAGACCTGCCATCATGAGGGCAGCCGGGCAGCCACCCAGCACTGGTGTCTCCCGACACGTGGCTGCGCGCCCAAGAAGTGCTCGCCGGCCACAACAAAGCAGGCGAGGACGGACAGGTGCAGTTCGCCGTCGTGCACCAGCTGTTTGCCGCACAGCTCGCCGTCGACACCGACACGCGGATCACGACCAACGAGATAACCGAGACTCCCTGCACCCCGTCCGCCAGCACACCAGAGGCACAATCCGTCGATACCGCGTTCGACATCGGTGGACTCATCCCGACCGAAACCATCCTGCTCGCACCGCGAAACCCGCAGGTCAGGCTATCCACGTACAAGACCGAGCTCGGCGCGCACTTGCGTACGCACCGAGCTCGACTGACACCATTGGCGGAGCTACCGAGACGGCTTTCGAACCCTGGATCCGAAGTCACACGGCTACTGAGCTGGTGGCGAGACGGTCACATGCAGCTCCTCGCACAGACAGATAACGTAAGGTGCTGAACCCAGCAAGTTACTGACTCCCGAGGCCCGGCTCCCACATCGCCACAATTAGGTGGTCACCGTACCGCGCATTCCACGATTCATATCCATCGTGATTTGGTTCGACGAAGAAGGAGAACCCACTATCGAGTAGAACAGTCAGCTGATATTCCTCGGTGTAGGCCGCCGAAGTAATCGGACTCTCCATCAACGGTGTTAGCAATTCAACGCGCGGAGACCCCTCTCGTGGATCAACAACGAATCTTTCGCCCGCATTAGTGACACAGACCATGGGGTCCTCAAGGGTGAGGAAATTGTCATTGTTCGTTCTTAGAATAATCGTGTAGCCGCCGTCAATATCGATAACCTTGTCGCCAGCCAGCGGGAGTGGTATGGCTACGCTCATGGTTTCCACCCTTTCGGCAGTGGGAATGACCCGTCGGGCTTGATGGGAATATGTGTCTGGGAGTTACCAGAGGGTTTACCGTCGAGGTCAATCGGCTGGCCATGCCCATTGTAGATCCGCACATATCCGGAGGGATTTCGGCCGTCTGGCTCCATCACGCGCACTGAGTCCGCGTTACCTTTCGCCCCCGGCTTCTGCCATACCCAGCCCTTCCCATTGTCGGAGCGCCTCGGTACCCAATCGCTAGGAACACCGTCGGGACGGTCTGGGGGGTTGTCACCCTGTCCTTGCCACGGCTTTGACCGATCAGGTGCGTCGTCACCGTTGCCGTCATGATTCTCCGTGAAGTACTGACTGATCCAGTCCTTCACCTTATCGACCTGGTCGGCGAGCCATCCAGGAAGCTTGTCGATCATCAGATCGGGCAGTTGGTCGGGGTGGGTACGTACCCACTCCCAGCCGTATTCGCTGATGATCGTGGCCATGATGGCGGAGAGCAGAAGAGCAAGAATCGCAGCTTCGGCAGCGTCATCGATGAGGAAGAAGACCGGGTCAGCTTCGATGCCGCTGTCGCCGCCAGGAGCTACGTAGTTCGGCATAGTGTACGACGGCTGTTTGTCCTGCGGATCGGGAGTCGGCTCGACATCCGGAGCTGGAGCAGTCTCGGGTGCGGGAGACTGCAGCGTGGACTGCGAGTTGCCGTTGTCTCCACCGTCGCCCACGCCACCACCACCGCTCCATGTCGAGCCGCCCCCGCCATCACCACCGTTGATGGTCGTGTTGCCACCGTTATCACCCGTACCGCTACTCGGTGACAGATCATGATGCTCGTGAGGCGCAACATCGTTTGCGCTCGGATCGTCGGGCCCGTGTTGCGGACGTATTGCTGCCGCCTGGGCATAACCGAAACGGCGCCCCCATTCTCCGCCCCGCGAAGCGGTCGATCCTCCCTTCATCGCCGACCGCACGCCGAGCCCAGCGCGCCGCACCCGCGGATTCGCGGCAGCGAATGCCGCCGCACCCGCCACGACCCACGCCGCCAACGGAACTTCCGGGTGCTTCGCCCCCGGTGCCAACGCGCGCGGCGGGTCGCCGGCCTCAGGGGGCGCGATCACGACTCCTGGAACCGTTGTGACAGCCGGGGCAGCAGTGGAAGGCACCACCGGTAGCCGCCCACCGCCGGCGGGCGGAGCCGGTGTCGGCGCGGTCGGCCCATTCCTGGCGTCAGGCGATGTGGCGCCGCCGTTTCCGGTACCGCCACCTGCCGGTGTCCGTGGGGCGGCTTGGCCGGGCACGGTCACGATCGGGGTGCCGTCGCCCTCACCGGGCCCGGGCCCGATATTCGACCCGACCTGCGGCCCACCAGCACCCGCACCGCTGCCGCCAGGCGTGGGTGCCGGCGTATTCGTAGTCGGCTGAAACGTGTTCGTCGGCACCGAAATACACGGCCAATTCGAACCGTACTGGGCGCGCATCTGATCACACAACGCATCCGCGCGCGCCGGAACCGGATCACTCCCCAACGCCGCCACCGTCACCCCACCGCCGATCGCCAACACCGCGGCGACCATCAGCCCGGCACCGAGACGACGACGCGGAAGCCGATGACGGCCACGACGAACCTTCGACCTCACCGACTCTCCGGCGTGCTGTTGAGTGCAGGGGACCATTTGGCTTTGCCCCACATCAGGGCACCGAGGATCGCATCCGCGCCGGCCCAAAACCAGCGCCCGGCAACCGACATCACCACAAAGAACACCAGGAACACCGGAATCACACCCCACCGATCCGACCACGCACCGAGATTCGCCAGGTTCGCTGCGGCGAGCACCAGCAACACGCAGCCGAGCAGGAACAACACCACCGTGAGTACAGGAACGCCACGACCGGCGGCATCGTCGTCGGCGCCCGCTGGCGCACCGTCAGCGGGCGAACGGTCAGCGCCAGATGCGATGGGGCGTTCGGTGGCCGCCGCATCGGTGTCAAGGCGATGCGCACCACCGGGAACAGGCGAAGCAGGAGCACTCATAGCAGATCACAGCCCTTCGCGAGATCGTCACATTAGCGGAAGTCGAGAGATCAAAGTGCACGAGCCGCCCACGTGCGCGGCCGATCTGTCACAAGTAGTGGGGTTCGCCGTACACGTTGATCGTGTTGTCGTTCAACGCAGTCGACACACTCACCGTCACATAGGCGCGCAGCGCGACCGGGCCCAAACAGCCATCGACCTTCACATGCACCCCATCGACAGTGATACCGGCCGTGCCGGTCTGCAGCTTCTTCGACCCGAACGGAATATCGGCGATCGTGCCCGGCCGCAGCGTGGTCGAAACATTCGGGGTGACCGTCGCACCGATCACCACCGCCGGCGGATACGAAATATTCATCTGCGCCGACGGACCACCCGAGACCCCCACCGTCACACCCGAGGTCACATCCGTGTTGCAACCGATCTGGAATCCCGCCGCCACCGTGCCCGCCTGGACCGGCACCGAACCGGTTCCAGCGATCAGGCCCTCGCCCCTCAAGGAGAGGAAACCCTCACGCGTCCACGATGATTGGTTCAACGGTGGCACCGACCGCACCCGCTCCTGCGACTTGACCGCCGACACCACCCAACCATCACCCGTCCGCTTCGTCGTCTGCTTATCAGCAAACGAACCCGGCGCCGCACCAGCCACGCCGGAACCACACACCGCCGCGGTCACCGCAAGTGCTATGCCGGCGCCCACGAGCACTCGGCGTGATGCTGCTGCCCGCCACCGCACGCGCGAACTCATGCCCACTGCCATCCCATTCCCCTCACCATCCGACACCGCGCACCCGGGGATGCGCAATCGTGAATCTAGATATGCAGCAAGCAAAGCACTCAGCGAGAGGTCCGGCAACTTGAACACTCGGGCCACTATCAAGCAGCCGAGGAGCGGCGATGTCATCGCACGAACGCGCCGGACCGAAGGAATCAACACAGGCCAACGCCCCACCAACGAAACGAGCTCGGCACGCACTTGCGTACGCGCCGAGCTCGACTGACACCGTTTGGCGGAGGATGGGGGATTCGAACCCCCGAGGGCGTTAACCCAACCCGCGTTCCAGGCGAGCGCCATAGGCCACTAGGCGAATCCTCCAACGACGGTCGATCATAACCGGGCGCGGGCGTCCAACCCAAACCCGTGCTTCCGACCGCGTCCGCCGACGCCCTGCTTCACGTCGGCGGAATGCCCGACGTCGGTCAACGCAGCCCGGCGGGAAGCAGGGAGACCGGGGCGACGAGCGTGTCGTTGTCGGAGGCTCCCGCCGACAGGATGCCCACGACATTGCCGCCCGCGTCGCGGATGCCGGAACCGCTGTCGCCCTCACGGGAGAAGAGCACTGCGCGCACGCTGACCGTCGAGTTCTGCAGCAGGAACGGGGGCGCAAAGGAGTAGCCGTAGGCGGTCCGCATGGTCGGCTTCGGGTCGGCGATGGTGCCGGCACTGAAGCCACTGGTCACGCCCATTTTGGTGACGCGCTCACCCTTGGTGATGGCCGCACCCCAGGCGACGGAGTCGAGTTGGGCACGCGTATGCGGGGCAAGCGAGATCACTGCGATGTCGAGTCCGCGGGTGATCTGGTTGGCGGTGATCTTGCCGATGACGTCGCCCTGATCGGTGTACACCACCTGTCCGACATGACCACAGTGCCCGGCCGTGAGGGCCTTCGACGGCGACACGACGGCACCGAGCGTGCACGACGTCGAGGTCACGATGGTCTCGTCGACGTTGATCGCCATCCCCGAACGGACCGTCGGGACAGCCGCCTGCGCCGTGGCCACCGGAGCGGCCACCAGACCCACCGCGCCGAGCACCAACGCCGCCAGCAGTTTGATACGCATGTCTTCTCGTCTTCCTGTAGTCCAAAGGTGCAGGTAACCTAACACGATCTTTTCGATCGTGAATCGTCAGGTGATCACGGCCACTCGGAAGTCGCCGGACAACCCGGAATCGTCGATGCCCGAAACGTAGACTCGGGTCGCCACCGTCGAAGGGAACCACGATGTCCACACCCGCGTCATCTGCGCCGATCGCGGTACTGGGCGCCACCGGCGGTCAGGGCGGCGCTGTCGTCGACGCGCTCCTCGACGTCGGCCGGGCAGTGCGCGCGGTGGTGCGGGCACCCGACTCGCCGCGAGCGCAGGCACTCGCCGGACGCGGCGTGGAGCTGGCGGTCGCGGACCTGGTGAGTGGCGACGGACTCACCGAGGCGTTCGCCGGCACCGCCGGAGCGTTCGCGTTGACCACGCCCTTCGAGTCCGGCGTCGACGCCGAACTGGCCCAGGGCGATGCCATCATCGCCGCCGGGCGTGCGGCATCGTTGCCCTATCTGGTGTTCTCCTCGGTGGCGAGCGCCGACCAGGGCACCGGTGTCCCCCACTTCGAGTCGAAATATCAGGTCGAGCAACGTCTCGCGGCCACCGACATCCCGCACACCGTGGTCGGCCCGACCTACTTCTACGACAACATCTTCGGGAACACCGACGCACTCGACGCCGGAGCATTGTTGATCGCCATACCCACCGAGATGCCGTTGCAGCAACTCTCGCGGGCCGACCTCGGTTCCTTCGTCGCCACCCTGTTCGCCGATCCCGCGGCACACGTCGGCGCACGGATCGACATCGCGTCGGACTCGGTCACCCCGGGCCAGATGGCCGCTGTCCTCTCCTCGGTGCGAGGCCGGACAGTGCAGGCCGAATCCTATGATCCCGAACGCATTTCGTCACCGGATATGCGTGCGATGTTCACCTATCTCGGCAGCACCGGCTACCGCGTCAACATTCCGCAACTGCATCAGCAGTTCCCGCAGGTGGGCTGGCAGTCCTTCGCGCAGTGGGCCGGACAGGCCTTCGGCTGAACGCTCAGTCGATCCGGTTGCCCTGCTCATCCCAGTGTGCGGCAACCTTTTTGCTGGGCTGCACGCGCGGCGGCTCACCCGGCATCTTCGGATAACTCGGCGGGTAGGGCAGGTCGCCGAGCCCGTCCGGTAGCGTCGCGCGCCACCATCTCCAGCAGCGGCTGCAGACCGTGTCGGTGACCGGCGATGTCGGCCATCGGATCACCCCGGCGGGCAACGAGATCCGGGACGGTGGCCATGGTGCAGTCGTCCGGGTCGACGTCGGCGAGCTCCTGCCACGTGAGCGGCGTCGACACCCGCGCGTTCGCGCTGCGGCGCACCGAATACGGTGAGGCCATCGTCCGGTCGCGGGCGTTCTGGTTGAAGTCGATGAAGATGCGTTCTCCGCGGTCCTCTTTCCACCACGACGTGGTCACTGCGTCGGGATCGCGGCGCTCCATCTCGCGGGCGATCGCGATCACCGCTCGGCGCGTCGCGATGAAGTCCCACAACGGCTCGATGGGCACGAAGACATGGATTCCGCGTCCACCGGAGGTCTTGGGAAATCCCGTGTATCCCAGTTCGTCCAACAGCGGTGCGAGGATCTCGACGGCGACGCGGCGGACATCGTCGAAATCGGTGCCGGGCTGCGGGTCGAGGTCGATGCGCAGCTGGTCGGGATGATCGTTGTCCTCGTCGTGGGTGGGCCAGCTGTGAAAGGTGACGGTACCGAGATTGGCGCCCCACACGATGTCGGCGGGCACCGTGGGGCGCAGCGCATCCCCGGTGCGACCGGACGGGAAGGTGATTCGCGTCGACTTGACGTGTTCGGGCCGCTTCTTCGCGATGTGCTTCTGATAGATCTCGTCGCCCTCGATGCCGTCGGGAAACCGTTGCAGAAAGGTCGGCCGGTCGCGCAGCGCCGTCATGATCGGTCCGTCACCACCGTCGTCGAGCAGCGCCATCGCCCGGTAATAGCCGACCAGATCGCGTTTGCGACCACCGTCGGTACCGAGTTCGGGGAAGTAGATCTTGTCCGGATTGCTCATCCGTACGGCGATGCCGCCGACGTCGAGTTCCTCGGCGGGCGAGCGAGATGCCATGTCAGTCTTGTCCTTCCAGGACGTCGCGCAGATCGTAGGTCAACGGCACCTCGAGTTGTTCGTAGCCGCAGCTCTCCGGCTCCCGGTCCGGGCGCCACCGCAGGAATTTCACGGTGTGCCGGAATCGGCCGTTCTCCATCTGGTCGTAGGCCACCTCGGCGACGAGTTCGGGGCGGATCGGAATCCACTCCCCGGATTTCTCCGACCGCCACCGCGTCGGCTCACCGGCCGCGGGCCGCTCCGGATCGAGTCGCATCGGCTCGAACATCTCCTGCAGCTCGATACGCTTGGCGTCGGTGAAAGCTCCTGCGCCACCGACCATCCGGAGATCGCCGTCGTAATACAGGCCGAGCAGCATCGACCCGAGGCCGGTACCGCTCTTGTGGACGCGGTACCCGATCACCACGCAATCGGCGGTTCGTTTGTGCTTGATCTTCACCATCTCGCGCTTGTTCTCGACGTAGCGCCCGGCAAGGCGTTTGGCGACGACCCCGTCGAGGCCGGCGCCCTCGAACTCCGCGAACCACCCCTCGGCGAGCGCGGCGTCGGTGGTGACCCGGCTGACGTGGAAGCGGCGGTCACGCCCGCCCGGGCCGATCGCTTCGACGAGCGTCTCACGACGGATGCGCAACGGTTCGTCCTTGACCGCGACGGTGCCGAGCGCGAGGGCGTCGAAGCCGATGAAGATCGCCGGGGTGGTCGCCGCGAGCATCGTCACCCGCGAAGCGGCGGGGTGAATGCGTTGAGCGAGGGAGTCCCAGTCGAGACGCTGGGTCCCGTCGATCGCCGACGGCACCCCGATCTCGCCGTCGAGCACCACCTTGGTGGGCAGCTCCTCGCGGGCGGCGGCCACGATCTCGGGAAAGTAGCGGGCGAGGTCCTTCCCGCCGCGGGAGCCGATGAACACCTCGTCGCCGTCCCGAAAGATCAACGCGCGGAATCCGTCCCACTTCGGTTCGTAAGACCATTCCGGCTCGCCGCCGGCCGGCTGGACGGGCACGGCGGGCACCGCCTTGGCCAGCATGGGCGCGACCGGAGGGTTCACGGGGAGATCCACGGCTCCATCGTCGCCCACTTGTAGCCTGTAGGGCAATGACCGAAGATCCTGGCGTTTCCGGGGCCACTCCGGCGGGACGATTCGCGCCGTCCCCGTCCGGGCCCCTGCATGTGGGTAATCTGCGCACTGCGGTGCTGGCGTGGCTGTTCGCCCGCACCGGTGGACGCCGATTCCTGCTCCGCATGGAGGATCTGGACCGCACCGTCATCGGAGCCGACGCCGGCCAGATCGCCGACCTGCACGCCCTGGGCCTCGGCTGGGAGCCGCCGGTCCGCTACCAGACCGATCGGCTGCGCCGCTACCGGCAGATCATCGACGAACTGAACAACGCCGGCCGCACCTTCGAATGCTTCTGTACGCGAAGGGAAATCCTCGACGCGCCAAGCGCGCCCCACACCCCGCCCGGGGCATACCCGGGCACCTGCCGCACCCTGACCGCACAACAGCGCGCCGAGAAGCGCGCCACCGGACGACCGCCGGCGATCCGGATCCTCGCCGACCGCGCCGAATTCACCGTCCACGACGTGCTACACGGCTCCTACACCGGCGCCGTCGACGACTTCGTCATCCAACGCGGCGACGGCACCCCCGCCTACAATCTCGCGGTCGTCGTCGACGACGCCGAGCAGGGAATCGACCAGGTGTGCCGAGGCGACGACCTGCTGACGTCGGCTCCCAGGCAGGCCTACCTCGCCACCCTGCTGGGCCACACCCCGCCCACCTACGCGCACGTCCCCATGGTGCTCAACCCCGAGCATGTCCGGCTGAGCAAACGTGACGGCGCGATCACCCTCGCCGACCTCGCTGCTCTTGGCATCGGCCCCGGCACCGTCCTCGACCACATCGCGGTGTCGCTGCGGCTGGCCGCCCCGGGCGAGCACGTCGACATCGACACGCTTGCATCGAGATTCGACCCTGCCCAGCTGCCGCGCACGCCGTGGATCGTCTCCGACGACGAATGGCATTGACACGCATGGACGGTCGCAGCCGGCCCACCGTCAGCGACTGCGGCCCGCGTAGTAGCGGCCGAGGAACTCGTCGCGGTAGGCCGGGTAGTCGCCGTTGTCGATCGCGTCCCGCGCACCGTCGACCATGTCGATGATGAAGGCGACGTTGTGCAGGGTGGCCAGGGTGGCGGCCAGCCCTTCTTTCGCCTTGAACAGGTGGTGCAGGTAGGCGCGCGTGTATTGCGATGTGTAGTTGGTGATCTCGGGATCGATCGGCCCGAAGTCACGGCGGAAGCGCGAATTGGTGATGTTCACCCGTCCGTCACGCGTGTACACCGCGCCGTTGCGGGCCACGCGCGTGGGCGAGACACAATCGAAGGTGTCCACACCGTTCTCGATCGCGGTGAAGATGTCGTCGGGTTCGCTGATGCCGAGGAGATGCTTCGGTGCGTCCTCGGGCAGCTCGGTGTTGACCCAGCCGACGATGGTCCCGAGGTTGTCCTTCTCCAGCGCGCCACCGATTCCGTAGCCACCGAAGCCCTTTCCGCCCGACTCGCGATCGATCCGGGACAGTTCGGTGAGGTCGCGCGCAGCCTTGCGTCGCAGATCCTCGTACTGCGCACCCTGGATGACGCCCCACAACGACTGCTGCGGGCGGTGGCCGCGGTCGAGCGAGAGCCGGTTGTGCTCGGCCAGGCAGCGAATCGCCCACAGCCGGGTCCGCTCCAGCGAATTCTCTTGGTAGCCACGGGTGTTCATCAACGTCGTGAGCTCGTCGAAGGCAAAGATGATGTCAGCCCCGAGTTGATGCTGGATGCGCATCGACACCTCGGGAGAGAAGCGGTGGAACGATCCGTCCAGATGCGACTTGAACGTCACCCCGTCGTCGTCGACATGCGAAAGCCGTTCGCGGCCTTCGGCGATCTTGTGGTCGTCTTGCTCTCCGGTCAGGTCCATCGAGATGACCTTCTTGAATCCGGCACCCAGCGACATGACCTGGAATCCGCCGCTGTCGGTATAGGTCGGTCCCGGCCAGTTCATGAAGGCGCCGAGTCCACCCGCCTCGTCGATGATCTCCGCGCCCGGCTGCAGATAGAGGTGATAGGCGTTGGCCAGCACCGCCTGCGCGCCGAGAGCCGCCACCGACTCGGGCAACACGGTCTTCACCGTCGCCTTGGTCCCGACCGGAACGAATGCGGGCGTATGGATGTCGCCGTGGGGCGTCGTGATGACGCCGGTGCGGCCCAGAGCACCGGGCGACCGGGCGCCGGGCAACCGGGTGCCGATCCGGAAGGAAGGCCCCAGCTTCCGGGGGTCGGTGGGCGCGGTGTCGTGCGAGGTCACCGATGCATCTTCGCAGGACACCGCGATGGCGCCCAAACCGGACGAGCAGCCCCGGCCTGGACCATCCCCGGGTTCGCTACCGTGAAGACCATGTCACTTCGCTCTCGATCACCTCGCACTCGTCGCCGGATCACGTGGCAGTGGTTCGGCATCGTCGGGATGGCGGCGATCGCGACGGCTTCGCTCGCCGCCTGCGGTGACGAACAGCAGTCCGACGCCGGTGGCACATCCACCCCCGCCGCGTCCGCGCCCGCAACGAGCGTGCCCGTGGTCGCCGGACCGAGCCCGCACTCGGCCACCCACACCACCAGGACGAGCGCCGTATCCTCGGCTGCGGCGACGGCCACCACCTGCGGTAACGTCCCCGGCCCGGACGGCGCCCTGCGAGTACTCGTGCTCGCCGGAAACGTCGACTGCGCGACGGCCCAGAAGGTGGCGACCGAATACAGCCCGAAGATCGCGACGGGCCACGAGCAGCAGGTCTCGGGTTGGACGTGCGGCCCGTCGGAGGCCCGCGGAATCCTGGCCGCATGCCAGTCCGGCAACAAGGCCATCGGTTTGACCCCCTGACCTGAGATCCGATCGCGCGTCCGGCATTCGCGCTTGACCCTCACGCGACGTCAGACCCGAAGGTGGCGAGGTGAGCGAAGGACATCCCGATTTTCGGTCCAGAGGCACCCGCGCGGCGTCATCGGGGCCCGGTGAGCTGACCGTCGGCGCGACGGCCCGGCTCGTCGGTGTCAGCGTGCGCACTCTGCACCACTACGACAGCATCGGGCTCGTGGTGCCGTCCGGCCGCACGAGCGCGGGCTACCGCGTCTCCGACGACGCGGACGTCGAACGGCTGCACCAGGTCCTCACCTACCGGGAACTGGGATTTCCCCTCGAGCAGATAGCGACCCTGCTCGACGACCCGACGGCCGACGCGCTGGCCCACCTGCTCGGCGACGAGTACGCCGACGAGGCGCAGGAGCGCTGGGGCGACACCGACGCCTGGAAGCAGAGCCGGCAGCGCACCGCGGCATACACGAAGGCGGAGTGGCAGCAGATCAAAGACCAGACCGACGCCTTCGAGGCGGCGCTTGCCGCCGCGCTGCACCGGGGGTCGCCCCCGGGTCGGCCGAGGCCAACGACCTCGCCGAGCAGCATCGCGGCGGGATCGAGAAGTTCTACGACTGCGGCCACGAGATGCAGGTGTGCCTGGGCGACATGTACGTCGCCGATCCGCGGTTCACCGAGCACTACGACGACATCGCCCCCGGCCTTGCCGCCTACCTGCGCGACGTGATCCGGGCCAACGCCGCCCGGCAGACATAGCCTGCCGGCAGCACTCGGCCGCCCGGCCGGGCGGTCAGCGCAACGCGTCGGCGACCCGTTCGAGCGCCGCGACCCGGCTGCCCTTGACGAGCACGACGTCGCGCTCGCCGATATCGGCGAGGGCGTCGGCAGCGCCCTCGATGCCGGCGACGTGGCGCGCCGTCAACCCGTAGTCAGGCTCGTCCACGGCGATCACCTCGACGCCCAGCGCCTGCGCCTCGAGCGCGATCGCCTCATGTGCAGCGGCGGCTTGATCACCCAGTTCGGCCATCGTGCCCAGCACCGCGACACGCCGACGGGCGTCGAGGGCGACCAGCGACCGCAACGCCGCCGACATCGACGTCGGGTTGGCGTTGTAGGCGTCGTTGAGGATGGTGATACCGGAGTCGGTGGTGATCAGTTCCATCCGCAGACCCGACAGCGCGGCACCGAGGAATCCCTCGGCCATCGCCTCGACGGGCACGCCCAGCCCACCGGCGGCGGCGGCCGCGGCGAGCGCGTTGGACACCTGGTGCTCCCCACGCGCGCCCAGCGTGATGTCGGTCGATCCCCACGGCGTGTGCAGCCGGAACGATGCACGCAGCGCGGCGTCGACCCGGATGTCGGTGGCCGACACGTCCGCCGACGGCGTCAGCCCGAAGCTCAGGACCTGCGCCGACGTGCGGTCGGCCATGGCGATGACGTGTTTGTGGTCGGCATTGAGGACGGCGATCCCGTCGGCCGGCAACGACTCGACGAGTTCGCCTTTCGCGCGGCCGACGGCCTCGATGTCACCGAACATCTCCAGATGGACGCCCTCGACCCGGGTGATGATGCCCACGGTCGGGTGCGCGATGGAACACAGGTGCGCGATGTGGCCGATGCCGCGCGCGCCCATCTCGAGGACGACGGCCTCGGTGTCGTCGCTCGCATCGGCCAGGGTCAGCGGCAGGCCGAGTTCGTTGTTGAACGACTTCTGGCTGGCCGTGGTGACGAAGGTCGTCGCCAGTACACCGGCGAGGAGATCCTTGGTCGAGGTCTTGCCGACCGACCCGGTCACTCCGACGACCCGCTCGGGCAGCCGGCGACGGACCAGCCGTCCGACGTCCGCGAGCGCCGCGGCGGTGTCGTCGCAGGTGATGGCGGTGGCCGCGACCGCCGGACGCGGTTCCTCCGACGTCAGGTAGGCCGTGGCACCCTCGGTGACCGCGGCCGGGATGAAGTCGTGACCGTTGCGGGCGGCGACGATCGGCACGAACAACTGCCCGGCGGTGACCGCACGGGAATCGATGGTCGCCCCGTCGACGGTCACGTCGGTGCCGATCAACTGCCCGCCGACCGCGTCGGCGATCTCACTTGCCTGGATGTGCACGCCATAACGCTAGCCGCGATGTCCGGGACGTCCGCACCGGCGTCGGCGAACTCGGATGAGCGTTCGGGCACGCGCGCCGTATCGTGACACCCATGTCCTCTCCCCTGCTGCGTCTCGTCGTGCTCTACGGCGGCGCATCCGCCGAGCACGACGTCTCCCGGGTCACCGCCGCCCATGTGATCGCCGCCGCCGACCCGGCCAAGTACGAGGTCGTGCCGATCGGCATCGGCAAGAACGGGACGTGGGTCCGCAACGACAAGGTCATCGCCGCACTGGCCGACAAGACGGCGCTGCCCGGCGAACTCGACATCGCCGGTACGACCGTCGATCCGCTCGCCGAATTGCGCCACCACACCGCGAATGCCGTCACCGTCGTCCTGCCGCTGCTGCACGGCCCGCATGGTGAAGACGGCACCATCCAGGGCATGCTGGAACTGTTCGGCCTGCCCTACGTCGGATCCGGCGTGCTCGGCTCGTCGGTCTGCATGGACAAGGGCATGGCCAAGGTGGTGGCCGCGCAGGCCGGAATCCCGCAGTGCCGGTGGCTGGAATTCCGCGATGGGGTCGACGACCCGCAGACCGTCGCATTCCGCGCCATCGAAGAACTCGGGCTGCCGGTGTTCGTCAAACCGGCCAACATGGGCTCGTCGGTCGGTATCACCAAGGCCCACGACGCGGCCGAACTCGACGCCGCGATCAATCTGGCGTTGCGCTACGACGATGTGGTGGTCATCGAGGAGATGGTCGACGGCCGCGAGGTGGAAATCGCCGTTCTCGGCAACGCGCTGCCCGAGACATCGGTGCCCGGCGAGATCATGCCGGGCAGCGAATTCTATGACTACGAGGACAAATACATCACCGGCGCCGCGAAATTGGTGATCCCCGCGCCGCTGTCCGCGGATGCCGTCGCCGAGGTCCGCGAACTGGCCGCCCGCGTCTTCACCGCGATGCGGTGTGTCGGCATGGCGCGCATCGACTTCTTCTACGAGGAACTCGGCCGCGGCTGGCTCCTCAACGAGGTCAACACCATTCCCGGTTTCACGCCCGGTTCGATGTATCCGAAGCTGTGGGACGCCACCGGACTGCCCTATCCCGACCTCATCGACCGGCTGGTCTCCCTGGCGCTCGAATCGCATCGCCGGCGCGCCGGCTTCTCGACCGAGCACTGACACGCCCGCGGACGGCGGGAAGACCAGCCACGTTGACGTAGCATCGACGACGTGACCGGCCTCGATAACGTTTCGCCACAACCACCTTCGGTGTTGCGGGTGTTGGTCTATTCCGATGACGCCGACACCCGCAGGCAGGTCATCGGGGCGCTCGGTACCCGTCTCGACCCGGGACTACCCGAGTTGAGCTTCCTCGAGGTCGCGACCGGCCCGATGGTCTTCACCCAACTCGACGCCGGCAACGTCGACGTCGCGATCCTCGACGGAGAGGCGGCCCCGGAGGGCGGCCTGGGCATCGCCAAGCAGATGAGTGACGAATACGATCCGCGACCGCCCACGCTGGTGCTGATCGCCCGCTCCGACGACCGCTGGCTCGCCGACTGGTCACGTGCCGACGCCACCGCCGCGCTGCCGGTCGATCCGATCGAGTTACCCGCCGCGCTCGGCGACATGCTGCGTGGCAGATCGCCGCAACAACCCGACTGAGAACCGCACGCATCGTGCGGCACCGCGCACCATGAGTCGGCACGGCCGTGCGAGAACTCGGCCAAATCCCTGCACCCAAATCCCTCGACACAGCGCCATCCGCTCGTAAGGTTGTGGTGTATCTCACACCAGACGCTGCGGCAGGTGAGCCACCGACCGGGCAAGCGCACGGAGGGACCGAACCGGCGATGAACGCATACATTCCGATCCTCGTTCTCGGCGTGATCGCGCTCGGCTTCGCGGTGTTCTCGGTGTTCATCGCCTCGGCGGTCGGCCCGCGCCGGGCCAACCGCGCCAAACTGGACGCCTACGAATGCGGGATCGAGCCGATCGGCGGAGGCATCTCTCGCACCGGCGTCAGAGAAACTGTGGTGCAAAGAATTCCGGTCAAGTACTACCTGACCGCCATGCTGTTCATCATCTTCGACATCGAGATCGTGTTCCTGTACCCATGGGCGGTCACCTTCGACGCGCTCGGCTGGTTCGGGCTGGCCGCGATGGCGCTGTTCATCGTGAACGTGTCGGTGGCCTACGCCTACGAATGGCGCCGCGGCGGACTGGGCTGGGGCTGACGTGGCGCCCAGCATGCGAATGCGCGGAATGCGCGAGACAGAAATCGACCACACACAGGCCGATCCCAAGGGAACAGCCGGATAGCAAATACGGCACCACGGTGCCGATGACCCGTCCGGCGCGAGGAGGTGACCATGGGCCTCGAAGAGAAGCTGCCCAGCGGATTTCTGCTGAGCACGGTGGAAGACCTCGCCGGGTTCATGCGCAAGGGTTCGTTGTGGCCGGCGACGTTCGGGCTGGCCTGCTGTGCGATCGAGATGATGGCGAGCACGGCCGGTCGCTACGACCTGGCCCGCTTCGGGATGGAGGCCTTCCGTGCGTCGCCTCGACAGGCCGACCTGATGATCGTCGCCGGACGGGTCAGCCAGAAGATGGCGCCGGTCCTGCGTCAGATCTATGACCAGATGCCCGAGCCCAAATGGGTTCTGGCAATGGGAGTTTGCGCCAGCTCCGGCGGCATGTTCAACAACTACGCCGTCGTGCAGGGCGTCGATCATGTGGTGCCCGTCGACATCTACCTGCCCGGTTGCCCACCGCGGCCCGAGATGCTGCTCAACGCCATTCTCGCGTTGCACCAGAAGATCGGCGAGATGCCGCTGGGAGTGAACCGCGAGGAGGCGATCTGGGCTGCCGAACAGGCTGCCCTGCAAGCGACTCCGACCTTCGAGTTGAAGGGGCTGCTGCGATGACCGACAGCCCGGGACCCCTTGACCCCGAACCCCATGACGACGCGATGACCACCGGCGATCGGGGCACCGACGAGGTGATCGGCGTGCGCCACGGCCTGTTCGGCGTGCACGGCAGTGGCGACACCTCCGGATACGGCGGACTCGTGCAAACCGTCACGCGGCAGGCTGCCCGGCGTCCGTACGGCGGATACTTCGACCTCATCGTCGATGAATTGGCTGCGGCACTGGCTGCCGACGCCGGACCGACCTTCGCAGAGGCCGTCGAGAAGGTCGAGATCCACGCCGGCGAGCTGACGCTCTACGTGGTGGCGCGTCACCTGCCCGCGGTAGCCCGGACGCTTCGCAATCATGCGCTGCTGCGCTTCGAATTGTGCTTGGGTGTCAACGGAGTTCACTACCCCGATGATGCCGGACGCGAACTGCATGCGGTATATCCGCTGACGTCGATCACCCACAATCGGCGGCTGCGGCTGGAGGTCGCGGTGCCCGACCGCGATCCGCACATCCCCAGCCTGTGCGAGATCTATCCCACCAACGACTGGCACGAACGCGAGACCTACGACTTCTTCGGCATCGTCTTCGACGGCCACCGCGCACTCACCCGCATCACGATGCCCGACGACTGGGTCGGCCATCCGCAGCGCAAGGACTATCCGCTGGGTGGTGTTCCGGTGGAGTACAAGGGGACTCGTGTGGCACCGCCCGAGCGCCGGAGGCGGTACTCATGACCGAACTCGACCATCGATCCGAGCACACGTACACGATCTCCGGTCAGGACTGGGACGAGATCGTCTCCGCGGTGTCTGCGCGCGCCGCCGCGAACACCGGCGAGGAGCGGATCGTGGTCAACATGGGCCCGCAGCATCCGTCCACGCACGGCGTGTTGCGGCTGATCCTGGAGATCGAGGGCGAGACCGTCACCGAGGCACGCTGCGGAATCGGCTACCTGCACACCGGGATCGAGAAGAACCTGGAGTTTCGCAACTGGATTCAGGGCGTCACCTTTGTCACTCGGATGGACTATCTGTCACCGTTCTTCAACGAAGCCGCCTATTGCCTCGCGGTGGAGAAGCTGCTGGGTATCACCGACGCGATCCCCGAACGTGCATCGGTGATCCGGGTGATGTTGATGGAATTGAACCGCATCGCCTCACATCTGGTGGCGCTGGCCACCGGCGGGATGGAACTCGGTGCGGTGACGGCGATGTTCTCCGGCTTCGGGATTCGTGAACAGATCCTCGACCTGTTCGAACTCATCACGGGGCTGCGGATGAATCATGCATTCATCCGGCCCGGCGGGGTGGCCGCCGACCTTCCGGACGGCGCGGCCGAGACGATCGCCAAGACGGTGGCGAGCCTACCGCCGAAGCTCGCTGCACTCTCGGATCTGTTGACCGACAACTACATCTGGAAGGCCCGCACCTGTGACGTCGGATATCTCGATCTGACGGGCTGTATGGCACTCGGCATCACCGGGCCGATCCTGCGCGCGACAGGTCTGCCGCACGACATCCGCAAGACCGAGCCGTATTGCGGCTATCAGGACTACGAGTTCGACGTCATCACCGAGGACTCGTGTGACGCCTACGGCCGGTATGTCATTCGTGTGCGAGAGATGACCGAATCGGTACGGATCGTCGAGCAGTGCCTGGCCCGTCTGCGCCCCGGCCCGGTCATGGTGACCGATGCCCACATCGCCTGGCCGGCCGACCTCACCGTCGGTTCCGACGGCCTCGGCAACTCACCGGAGCACATCGCCGAGATCATGGGTTCGTCGATGGAATCGCTGATCCGCCACTTCAAACTCGTCACCGAAGGGATGCGGGTGCCACCGGGCCAATGCTACGTGGCTGTCGAATCGCCGCGCGGCGAACTCGGCGTCCACATGGTCTCCGACGGCGGAACCCAGCCTTACCGAGTACATTTCCGCGATCCGTCGTTCACGAATCTGCAGGCGGTGACCGCGATGTGCGAGGGCGGCATGGTCGCCGATGTGATCACCGCGGTGGCCAGCATCGACCCGGTGATGGGGGGCGTCGACCGATGAGTGAACCGGTATACCTCGAGCTGGGCACTGCTGGTGCGCCGCCACCGGCCGGACCGGTCTCGGCCTGTGCGTCGCGTCCGCACGGGCCGATCGAATTCGACGGTCCGGCCGAGTATCGGCCGGAGACCGCCGAACGCCTGCGTGCCGAGTCGATACCGATCGTGGCCCGCTACCCACAGCCACGATCGGCCCTGTTGCCGCTGCTGCACCTGATGCAGTCCGAAGACGGGCATCTCACCCAGGCCGGAATCGCCTTGTGCGCAGACATTCTCGGATTGAGCACCGCGCAGGTGGCCGCAGTGGCCACGTTCTATTCGATGTTCCGACGCACCCCGACCGGCGAATACTTCATCGGCGTGTGCACCAACACCCTGTGCGGTGTGCTCGGTGGCGACCGCATCCTAGAGCGCCTCTGTGCGCATCTCGGCATCGCACCCGGCGAGACGACCGCCGATCAGCGCATCACCGTCGAACACATCGAATGCAATGCGGCCTGTGATCTCGCGCCGGTGGTGATGGTCAACTGGGAGTTCTTCGATCAGCAGACCCCGGAGTCGGCAGTCGAACTCGTCGAGGATCTGCGCGCCGGGGTCGCGGTCGTCCCCGGTCGCGGCGACCGCGCGGTCGCCGGCTTCCGCGACACCGCCCGCACCCTCGCCGGCGTGGTCGCCGATTGCTCGCCCGGCCGGGCACGCCGGACGACCGACGCGCAGCCCGCGGCCGACGGGCCGGCCGAACACGAACCCGCACAGACGCCCGTGCTCTCGCGCCACTGGTCCGAGCCGGAGTCCTGGACACTCGAGAACTACCTGCGCCACAACGGTTACCGCGGACTGCGGAGTGCGCTGGACATGGCGCCCGACGCCGTGATCGAGGCCGTCAAGGCGTCTGGCCTACGCGGCCGCGGCGGGGCGGGTTTCCCGGTCGGCCTCAAGTGGTCGTTCATCCCGCAGCAAGATCCCGACCATCCCGACCCGGCCGCGCCATCGCACTATCTGGTGGTCAATGCCGACGAGTCGGAGCCCGGCACCTGCAAGGACATGCCGCTGATACTCGCCTCCCCGCACACGTTGGTGGAGGGCGCGATCATCGCCGCATACGCCATCCGGGCCCGCCACGCGTTCATCTATCTGCGTGGCGAGGTGGTGGGCGTGCTGCGCCGACTGCGCCGAGCGGTCGACGACGCCTACGCCGCCGGATATCTGGGACGCAACATCCTGGGTTCGGGTTTCGACCTGGATCTGGTCGTCCACGCCGGTGCCGGCGCCTACATCTGCGGTGAGGAGACCGCGCTGCTCGACTCGCTGGAAGGGCGTCGCGGCCAACCTCGTCTGCGTCCCCCGTTTCCGGCGGTGGCCGGGTTGTACGCGAGCCCGACAGTGGTCAACAACGTGGAATCCATCGCGAGCGTCCCATCCATCCTGCGCAACGGGGTCGACTGGTTCCGATCGATGGGCACCGAGAAGTCCCCCGGTTTCACGCTCTACTCCCTGTCGGGTCATGTGAACCATCCCGGCCAGTACGAGGCGCCACTCGGAATCACGCTGCGGCAGTTGCTCGAACGTGCCGGTGGGGTCCGTGACGGGCACCGACTGAAGTTCTGGACGCCCGGCGGTTCCTCGACGCCGATGCTGACCGCCGATCACCTCGACGTACCGCTCGACTACGAGGGGGTGGCTGCGGCCGGATCGATGTTGGGCACCAAGGCCTTACAGATCTTCGACGAGACCACCTGCGTGGTGCGGGCGGTGTTGCGGTGGACCGCGTTCTACGCCCACGAATCCTGCGGCAAGTGCACGCCCTGCCGCGAGGGCACCTATTGGCTGGTGCACCAATTGCGTGCCATCGAATCCGGCGAGCTCGGCGCCGACGAGATCACCGGCGCCCTCGATGTGCTGGCCGATGTCACCAATGGTGTTGTGGGAAAGTCGTTCTGCGCACTGGGTGATGGCGCGGGCAGCCCCATCGTGTCCGGGCTCGAGTACTTTCGCGACGAGTTCGTCGCACACGCCCGCGGTCCGGATGGCCACCCAGCAGGCGGCTGCCCGTTCGACCGATCCGCGTCGACGGTCTTCGCCGATGTGCGCACCCCGTACGTTCCGGGGGTGACCCGATGACCGCAATATCCGGCGATCGGCCGGCTTCCGGCACGGCCGCACTCGTCACCGCCACCATCGACGGCATCGAGATCCACGTCCCTCCGGGTACTTTGGTCATCCGCGCCGCCGAGCGCGCCGGCATCTCGATCCCGCGGTTCTGCGATCACCCGTTGCTGGCCCCCGTGGGTGCGTGCCGTCAGTGTCTGGTGGAGGTCGAGGGCCAGCGCAAACCGCTCGCCTCGTGCACCACCGTGGTCACCGAAGGGATGGAGGTCCGCACCCAGTTCGGCTCCGAAGTGGCTGCCAAAGCCCAACGCGGCGTGATGGAATTGCTGCTCATCAACCATCCGCTCGACTGCCCGATCTGCGACAAGGGCGGTGAGTGTCCACTGCAGAACCAGGCGATGACCGCCGGCCGCGCCGTCTCCCGGTTCACCGGCCCCAAACGTAGGTTCACCAAGCCGATCCCACTCTCGTCGGCCGTCCTCCTCGATCGTGAACGCTGCGTACTCTGCGCCCGGTGTACCCGATTCGCCGACCAGATCGCCGGCGATCCGCTCATCGAACTCGCCGAACGTGGTGCGCTGCAACAGGTCGGCACGGCCACCGACGCACCGTTCGACTCGTACTTCTCCGGCAACACCGTGCAGATCTGCCCGGTCGGCGCGCTCACCGGCACCGCCTACCGCTTCCGGGCCCGGCCCTTCGACCTCGTGTCCACCCCGAGCACGTGCGAACACTGCGCCAGTGGATGCGCGCAGCGCACCGATCACCGGCGCGGAAAGGTGTTGCGGCGCCTGGCCGCCGACGATCCGCAGGTCAACGACGAGTGGAACTGCGACAAAGGGCGCTGGGCGTTCGCCTACGCCGCTCAGCCCGACCGGCTCGCCACCCCCCTCGTCCGCGACCGGCACGGCAACCTGCGCGAGGCATCCTGGGTGGAGGCGGTGCGCACCGCCGCCGAGGGCCTCCGCGCCGCTCGCGGCCGGGCCGGGGTCCTCACCGGCGGCCGGATCACCGCCGAGGACGCATACACCTACGCCCGCTTCGCCCGAACCGTACTGGCTACCAACGACATCGACTTCCGGGCGCGGCCGCACACCGCCGAGGAGACCGGCTTCTTGGCCGAGGTCGTCGCGGCTCGGCCCGACGACCTCACCTACCGCATGCTCGCCGCGGCACCGTCCGTGGTGCTCGCCGGGTTCGAACCGGAAGAGGAATCCCCCATCGTCTTCCTGCGGCTGCGTCGCGCGGTGCGCACCACCGGCCAACAGGTCCACGCCATCGCACCGTGGCGCAGCCCGGGCGTCGAAAAGCTCGACGGCACCCTGATTCCCACGGCACCGGGTGCCGAGACCGCGGTCCTCGACACCGACGCCACCGCCGCGCTGCTGTCCGAGCCCGGATCGGTGCTGCTGGTCGGGGAGCGTCTCGCACAGTCCCCCGGGGCGTTGTCGGCAGCGGTGCGCCTCGGGCGGCGCACCGGCGCCCGGCTCGCGTGGATTCCGCGACGGGCCGGCGATCGCGGCGCACTCGAGGCCGGCGCCCTACCCATCCTCCTGCCGGGCGGGCGTCCGGTGGCCGATGCGGCCGCTCGCGCACAGGTCGCCGCCCTGTGGGGAGTCGACGATCTCCCATCGACCGCAGGCCGCGACACCACCGGAATCCTCACCGCGGCACGACATGGTGCCCTCGACGCGCTCGTGATCGGCGGCGTCGACCCCGCCGACCTGCCGGACCCAGAGAAGGCACTCGATGCCGTCGAGGCGGCCGGATTCGTGGTGAGTCTGGAGATCCGCAGCTCGGCGGTCACCGACCGCGCCGACGTGGTGCTGCCGGTCGCGGCAGCACCGGAGAAGTCCGGGATGTTCGTCGACTGGGAGGGACGGGCACGACCGTTCCCCACCGCGCTGCGCGACACCGGTCGCCTGCCCGACCATCGGGTGCTCGACGCGCTGGCCCGCAGCGTCGGCGTCGACCTGGAATGCGGTGAGATCGATGCTATCCGCGCCCAATGGGATCGCCTCGGTCCGTGGATCGGGCCACGCCCGCACACCGAAGTCCCGGCACCGCAACCTGTCTCGCCACCCGGCCCCGGGCAGGCGATCCTCTCGACGTGGCATCTGCTCCTCGACGGCGGCCGCCTCCAGGACGGTGAACCGTTCCTCGCCGGCACCGCACATCCGGCGCCGGCGCGGATGTCGCCGACAACCGCGGCCCGTGTCGGCGCCCGTCACGGTGAGGACATCGAGGTCGCCACCGGCCGCGGGCACCTCACGCTGCCGCTGCACATCACCGACATGGTCGACGACACCGTGTGGGTACCGACGAATTCGCCCGGCTCCGCGGTGAATTCGCAACTGGGCGCACACTCCGGCGACGTCGTCGCCGTCCGGCCGGCCGGAGGTGAATCGTGAGCGCGCCGGCTGCCGGCTATCCGGACCTCGCCGACTTCGGCCACGACCCGTGGTGGCTGGTGGTCATCAAGGCCGTTGCGGTCTTCGCCTTCCTCATCGTCAACCCGCTAGTCGCGATCCTGGCCGAACGGAAGATCATGGCCCGCATGCAAACCCGCCTCGGGCCGAACCGGGTGGGCCCACACGGGATGCTGCAGAGCCTCGCCGACGGCGTCAAACTCGCCCTGAAAGAAGGCATCACACCGTTCGGTGTCGACAAGGTGCTCTACCTGCTCGCCCCGATCATCGCGGTGGTGCCGGCGATCATGGCGTTCGCGGTGATTCCGTTCGGCCCGACGGTGTCGGTGTTCGGTCATCACACCCCATTGCAGTTGACCGATCTCCCGGTGGCCGTGCTGTTCATCCTGGCGATGGCCTCGATCGGTGTCTACGGGATCGTTCTGGCCGGCTGGTCGTCGGGCTCGACCTACCCGCTGCTCGGCGGCCTGCGGTCGACCGCGCAGGTCATCTCCTACGAGATCGCCATGGGCCTGACCTTCGCCGCGGTGTTCCTCGAGGCCGGCACCATGTCGACCTCGGGAATCGTTGCCGGCCAGCACAACTACTGGTACGGGCTGATCATGTTGCCGTCGTTCGTCATCTACGCGGTGTCGATGGTGGGGGAGACGAACCGTGCGCCGTTCGATCTGCCCGAGGCCGAGGGCGAGCTGGTCGGCGGATTCCACACCGAGTACTCGTCGCTGAAGTTCGCGATGTTCATGCTCGCCGAATACATCAACATGGTGACCGTGTCGGCGCTGGCCACCACCTTGTTCCTCGGCGGCTGGCAGGCGCCGTGGCCGCTGAGTCTGTGGGCCGGGGCGAATTCCGGCTGGTGGCCGATCCTCTGGTTCACCATCAAGGTCTGGGTGTTCATGTTCGTGTTCATCTGGCTGCGCACCAGCCTGCCGCGCCTGCGCTACGACCAGTTCATGAACCTGGGATGGAAGGTGCTCATCCCGGTGTCGCTCGCCTGGGTGATGGTGGTGGCGCTGATCCGTGCCGCCGTCGGAACCGGAAACGGCGACCTGATACGCCCGATCGTGACGGCGGCGGTCGGTCTGGTGGTGACGCTGCTGCTGTTCTGGCTGATCCGCCGCGTCGTCCGCCCGCCCATCCCGCAGCCACCTGCGATATCTCCGAAGTCGGTGTCGGACTCGGCTTTCGACCCGATGGCCGGTGGTTTCCCGGTTCCGCCGCTCCCCGGCGCCACCGCTGCGGTACGCAACCCGAAGGAGACGACCGATGCCTGATTTCTTCAAGCCGCTCGCCGGAATGGGTGTGACATTCTCGTCGATGTTCGCCCCGACCGTGACCGAGCAATACCCGGAGGAGAAGACGCCCACCGCGCCGCGCTATCACGGTCGCCACCAACTCAATCGGCACCCCGACGGGCTGGAGAAGTGCGTGGGCTGTGAACTGTGTGCGTGGGCGTGCCCGGCCGACGCGATCTTCGTCGAAGGCGCCGACAACACCGATGAACAGCGGTATTCACCGGGCGAACGCTACGGTCGCGTGTACCAGATCAACTACCTGCGGTGCATCGGCTGTGGCCTGTGTATCGAGGCGTGCCCCACCCGCGCCCTCACGATGACCAACGACTACGAGATGACCGACGACAACCGGGCCGACCTGATCTACGAGAAGCAGCAGCTCCTCGCACCACTGCCGCCCGGGACCGATCCGACTCCGCATGACATCACCGCCCAGGTGACCGACGACACCGCGCCGCGTGAGGTCGACTACTACCTCGGCCGGGTCGGTGCCGACGGTACGGTTGCCCCCGACGGCACGGATCCCGATGGCACGGTTGCCCGTGACAAGGGGCTTCGGCCGTGACCGGCACGGTCCTCGCGTGGCAGGCGGCACAGGCCGGCACCGGTCTGTCCAGCACCGCGCTGGCCGACGCCGGACGCACCTCCACCGGTGAGGCCGTGCAGTTCTGGATTCTGGCGGTCGTCGCGGTGGCCGGTGCCCTCGGCGTCGTCGTCGCCACCAAGGCCGTCTACTCGGCAATGTTCCTGGCCACCACCATGATCGTGCTCGCGGTGTTCTACGTCGCACAGGGAGCGTTGTTCCTCGGGGTCGTACAGGTCGTCGTCTACACCGGCGCGGTGATGATGCTCTTCCTGTTCGTGCTGATGCTGATCGGCGTCGACTCCGCCGACTCGCTGGTGGAAACCATTCGCGGGCAACGTATCGCCGCGGTGTGCGTGGGTCTCGGTTTCGGCGCGTTGCTGTGCGGGGGCATCGGCGCCGCAACGGTTGCGGTCACCACCTCCCCCGCCCCCACCACGGCGGCCCCGCCCGGCAACAGCAACGGGGCGGTGCAGGCGATCGCCCAATTGATCTTCGTTCGCTACCTGTGGGCGTTCGAACTGACCGGGGCACTGTTGATCACCGCAACCCTGGGCGCCATGGTCCTCGCCCACCGAGAGCGCTTCGGCCCGCGCCGCACCCAGCGTGAACGCTCGATCGAGCGCTTCCACACGGGCATCGACGTCTCGCCGCTGCCGAGCCCTGGTGTGTTCGCGCGCCACAACGCCGTCGACATTCCGGCGCTCTTGCCCGACGGGAGCCCGGCCGAATTGTCGGTCAACGCCATGCTGCGGGCACGTCACCCACAGACCGGCGACGACGGAACGGAGGTCTCGCAGCGATGAACCCCGAGAACTACCTGTATCTCGCGGCGATCCTGTTCGCCATCGGAGCCGCCGGAGTATTGCTGCGCCGCAGTGCGATTGTCGTGTTCATGTGCATCGAACTGATGCTCAACGCCGCCAATCTGAGTTTCGTGACCTTCGCCCGGATGCAGCACAGCGTCGACGGACAGGTCATCGCCTTCTTCACGATGGTGGTCGCGGCAGCCGAGGTCGTCATCGGGCTGGCGATCATCATGATGATCTTCCGATCCCGACGGAGCGCGTCGGTCGACGACGCGGCCCTGCTGCGCAGATGAGGAGGATGGCGTGAGTACGCAGACCTCGGCGGACATCCTCTGGCTGGTGCCGGTGCTGCCGCTGCTCGGCGCGGCGATCCTACTACTGGCGGGACGACGCGCCGACCGCGCGGGACACATCCTCGCGTGCGTACTGGCCGCGGGATCGTTCTGTGTGGCAGTAGTTCTCGCCGTCGGGATGGCCGGGCGGACCACTGCCGACCGCCCCGTCCATCACGTGCTGTTCACCTGGCTACAGGTGGGACCGGCCACATCCGGTGGCAGCGGCGGGCTGTCGGTCGACATGGGGATCTACCTCGACCAGCTGTCGATGTGCTTTGTGCTGTTGATCACCGGTGTCGGCACCCTGATCCTCATCTATTCCATCGGGTACATGGCCGACGATCCCGACCGGCGCCGATTCTTCGCCTACCTCAACCTGTTTCTCGCCGCCATGCTGGTGCTGGTTCTCGCCGACAACTATCTCGGACTCTATCTCGGTTGGGAGGGAGTCGGTCTCGCGTCTTACCTGTTGATCGGATTCTGGCAGCAACGGCCCGCGGCCGCCACCGCCGCCAAGAAGGCCTTCGTGGTCAATCGTGTCGGTGACGTCGGCCTGGCGATCGCGCTGATGGTCATGTTCGCATCCTTCGGATCGGTGTCGTTCGCAACGGTGTTCGCCGGCGCGGGGGACGCCGGCCGAACCACGGTGACCGCCTTGGGTTTCCTGCTGTTGCTCGCCGCATGCGGCAAATCGGCCCAGGTGCCGCTGCAGTCGTGGCTCGGCGACGCCATGGAGGGTCCGACACCGGTGTCCGCGCTGATCCACGCCGCGACCATGGTCACCGCGGGGGTCTACCTCATCACCCGATCCCATGCGATCTTCGATCTGGCCCCCGATGCGCGTCTGGCCGTGGCCGTCGTCGGGGCGGTCACGCTGTTGTTCGGCGCCATCATCGGCTGCGCCAAGGACGACATCAAGAAGGCGCTCGCGGCGTCGACGATGAGCCAGATCGGGTACATGGTGCTCGCGGCGGGACTCGGCCCGGCCGGCTACGCCTTCGCCATCCTGCATCTGCTCACCCATGGCTTCTTCAAGGCCGGCCTGTTCCTCGGGGCCGGTTCGGTGATGCATGCGATGAACGACGGGACCGACATGCGGCGCTTCGGTGGGCTGCGCACCGTCCTGCCGATCACGTTCGCCACCTTCGGGATCGGCTATCTGGCGCTCATCGGTGTGCCACCGTTCTCCGGCTTCTTCTCCAAGGACCCGATCATCGAGGCCGCCTTCGGCTCCGGCGGTGTCCGCGGCGTTCTCCTCGGCGGCGCGGCCCTGCTGGGAGCGGGGATCACCGCGTTCTACATGACCCGCATCATGCTGATGACGTTTTTCGGTGAGCGCAGATGGGATTCCGACGTGCACCCGCACGAGGCCCCGAAGATCATGCTGGGACCGATGATCCTCATCGCGATCGGCTCGGCCGTCTCGGGAGCGCTGCTGGTCGCCGGCGACGTCCTGGTGACGTGGCTCGAGCCCGTGGTCGGCGAGCAGCACACCCGATTGCCCTTCCCCACCTGGGTGTTGACGGTGATCATCCTGGTGGTTGTGGCCGTCGGCGTGGCGATCGCCTGGGCCGGCTATGCGCGCGCGCCCATTCCGATCACGGCGCCGGGCAAGGTCGGCACGTTGACCACGGCCGCGCGCCGTGACCTCTACGGCGACACCGTCAACGAGCGACTCCTCATGCGCCCCGGCCGGACGCTCGCCCGCGGGCTCGACGTCCTCGAATCGGAGGGCATCGACGGTGCCGGTGTCGGGGTGGGCGCTCTGGTGACCGCATCGAGTGAGCGGATCCGTCTGTGGCAGAACGGTTACGTCCGCTCGTATGCGTTGTCGATGCTGGCCGGCGCCGCCGTGGTGATCGCCGCGGTCCTGCTCATGAGGGGATGGTAGAGGCGATGGGCTGGTTGACGATCCTCTGGCTGATCCCGGCGGTGGTGGCCGTCGGTGTGGTGGCGGTGCCGGCCTCGAGGCCCGCGATCGCCAAGTGGGCCGCGCTGCTCGGCACGCTGGCCGCGCTGGCGGTCGCCATCGGGCTGGCGGTCGGATTCGACCCCGACGGCGCGCGCTACCAGTTCGTGTCGGACGTCGCGTGGATTCCGTCGTTCGGCGCCCGTTACGAACTCGGCCTCGACGGCGTAGGTCTGATTTTGATCCTGTTGACCGCGGTACTCCTGCCGATACTCGTCCTCGCCGGGTGGCGTGACGCCGATCATGCAGGTTCCCTGGATCATTCGGCGGGACGCCGCCAAAAGGGTCCGCACACCTACGTCGCATTGATGCTGGCGCTCGAGGCGATGGTCCTGATGAGCTTCGTCGCCACCGATGTGCTGCTGTTCTACATCGTCTTCGAGGCGATGCTGATCCCGATGTACTTTCTGATCGGCGGATTCGGCAGCGGTGGCCATCAGGCAGCCGCGGCCGTGAAGTTCCTGCTGTACAACCTGTTCGGCGGCCTGCTCATGCTGGCAGCGGTCATCGGACTCTACGTGGTGACCGCGCGCTCGGACCTGGGCGCCGACGGCCGCGGAACCTTCAGCCTGCCGGCAATCACCGACGCCGTCGCCGGCGGACACCTCGCCGCGGGCACCGGTGTCGAAGCATTGCTGTTCGGCGGCTTCATGATCGCCTTCGCCATCAAGGCGCCACTGTGGCCGTTCCACTCGTGGTTGCCGGATTCGGCGGTGGCGGCCACTCCCGCGTCGGCGGTGCTCATGATGGCCGTCGTCGACAAGGTCGGGACGTTCGCGATGCTGCGGTTCTGTCTGCAGCTGTTTCCCGACGCGTCGAAAACCTTTGCACCGCTGATCATCGCGCTGTCGGTGGTCGGCATCGTCTACGGTGCGATCCTGGCCATCGCGCAGACCGACATGATGCGCCTCATCGCATACACGTCGATCTCGCACTTCGGTTTCATCATCCTCGGCGTGTTCGCGATGACCACCCAGTCGCAGAGCGGCGCCACGCTGTACATGGTCAATCACGGCATCTCCACGGCTGCGTTGTTCCTGATCGCCGGCTTCCTCGTGTCGCGGCGGGGTAGCCGTCTCATCGCGGACTACGGCGGCGTCGCCAAGGTCGCGCCCGTCCTCGCCGGCACCTTCCTGGTGGCCGGTCTCGCGACCCTGTCGCTACCCGGCCTCGCACCGTTCATCAGTGAATTCCTGGTTCTCATCGGTACTTTCACCCGATACCCGGCCGCGGCGATCGCCGCCTCGAGTGCACTGGTGCTCTCGGCGATCTACGTCCTGTGGCTCTACCAGCGCATGATGGGCGGTCCCCCCAAACCTGTCGAAGGTCCGGGCGCCGCCCGCAAGACCATGCCCGATCTTCATCGACGGGAACGTCTCGTCGTCGCCCCACTGCTGGCCCTGCTACTGGTGTTCGGGTTCTTCCCGCAGCCCCTGCTGAATCTGATCACTCCCACGATCGCGCACACGATGTCGTCGGTGGGCCGAGACAATCCGGCGCCCACGGTGTCGATCCCGAATCCCGGAGGCCCCAGGTGATCACCACTGCGATGTCTGCCATCAGCCAACCCGACGTCGAATACTCGCTTCTTGCACCGATGTTGATCGTCTTCGGTGCCGGCGTGGTCGGGGTGGTGGTGGAGGCGTGCGCGCCGCGTGCCGGACGGTGGCGCGTCCAATTGGTGCTGTCGCTCACGGGATTGGCGGCCGCGCTGGCGGCGGTCATCATGCTCGCCGTCAACATCACCGACAACGGCGGCCGGGGCCGCACAGCCGTCTCGGGGTCGGTGGTCCTCGATCGGCCGGCACTGTTCCTGCAAGGGCTCTTGTTGGTCATTTCGATTCTCGCCGTGGCGTTCATGGCCGAACGTGGTCTCGAGCGCGTCGTCGCACCGTCGACCCGCCGGGCGCCGCACCGGACCGCCGGACCGGTCGGGGGGCGGCGGATCAGCGACGGTCCCGGTGCGGCCGCACAGGCCACCCTCGCGGGCGCGCCCGCCGACATGTTCACGCCCTCGGGCGCGAGCACCCCGAATTCCGATGACGAGTTCGTCGCGACCCGGGCGGGTGCGGTGAGCACCGAGGTCTTCCCGCTGACCTTGCTCGCGATCGGCGGCATGATGCTGTTCGTCGCCTGCGGTGACCTGCTCACCATGTTCATCGCGCTCGAGGTGTTCTCGCTGCCGCTGTATCTGCTGTGCGCGCTCGCGCGGCGCCGCCGGTTGCTCTCGCAGGAGGCGTCGCTCAAATACTTTCTGCTCGGCGCGTTCTCGTCGGCGTTCTTCTTGTTCGGCGCGGCGTTCGTCTACGGCGGCACCGGGTCGCTGGATCTGCGCGCGATCGGCTCGGCCGTCGACCGGGCGGCGGCCGGCTCCACCGGCGACGTCGTACTGCCGTTGATGGGACTGGGGTTGCTGGCGGTCGGCCTACTGTTCAAGATCGGTGCGGTGCCGTTCCATTCGTGGGTGCCCGATGTGTATCAGGGGGCACCCACGCCGGTCACCGCCTTCATGGCGGCCGCCACCAAGATCGCCGCATTCGGTGCGCTGCTGCGCGTGTTCTCCGTGAGCTTCGGAGCGCTCGCCGACGAGTGGAAGCCGGTGCTGTGGGCGGTGGCGATCGCGACGATGCTCGTCGGTGCGGTGATGGCCGTGACGCAGACCGATGTCAAACGGCTGCTTGCCTATTCGTCGATCACCCACACGGGGTTCATTCTGCTCGGACTGATCGCCTTCGATGCGGCCGGGGTGAGTGCGGCCTTGTTCTACCTTGCCGCATATGCGTTCTCGACGTTCGGTGCCTTCGCAACGGTGGCCGTGGTGCGCGAGCCGGCCGCATTCGCCGGGTCACGCGGCGGGGTGTCGGGTCCGCACCTGTCGGGCCGCGAGGCGACCGGACTGGATCAGTGGGCGGGATTGGGTCGCCGCTATCCGCTTGTCGGAGCGATGTTCTCGATGTTCTTGCTGGCATTCGCCGGAATCCCGCTGACGAGCGGGTTCATCGCAAAATTCGCGGTGTTCGCGGCGGTTGCGGGCAGCGGCGGGACCGTCCTGGTGGTCATCGGCGTGCTCAGCAGCGCCATCGCCGCCTACTTCTACATCCGCATCATCGTCGCGATGTTCTTCGCCGACGTCCCCGTCGACGCGCCACATGTGGTGCGGCCCAGCGCGTTGACGACCATCCCGATCGCCTTGTGCGCGCTGGTCACCCTTGTGCTCGGATTCTTCCCGCAGCCTCTGCTCGACCTCGTCGGGGCCGCAGGCTCGTTTCTCTGAGTCAGACGAACAGCGGCACGGTCGTCCCGTGTTCGACACCGTAGGCGTCGACGATCTTGTTCAGTTCGCCCTGCATGTAGAAGGTGTGCAAGCCGAACACGAATCCGAGTAGCCAGCACAGCGTCGGGTTACAGGTTTCCGGGAGGCCGGCGCTGCGTTGCGCCTCGCGAATGCGCTTGCCGGTGTTGTGGAAGCTGATGATCGGCGCGATGACCGTCCAGCTGAGCAACAGGATGACGAGCAGCGGGCCGACGGCCGAGATCTCCTTGCGCCGGTCGAACGCGGCGAGTTCCTTGTGGATCTTGTAGTACCACACCAGCGAGTAGATCCCGAGGGTGATCAGCGGCAGTCCCAGCCACACGGCCAGCGGATTGCGCTTCTTCATCTGCTGGCCGTCGGCGACAGGTCGCCGGCCACCCGGCACGGGCGCTTGATCGGACGGAAACGACTGTCCGGGAACGGGTCCCGATCCGAGCGGGGGCGGTGTGAACTGTTGGGGTGCCGGCTGGGCGGCGGGCGGACCCGGTGGGATGTGGGCGACGGGCGGCACCGCCGCAGCCGCACGTTCTCCCGGAGCCGGCGGATGACCCTGCGGCCCTCGCGCCGCCGGCGGTGTCGGTGCCGCGCCGGTCGGGATCGTCGGCCGGGTGTGCACCCGTGTCGGGGCGGACGACGGGGTCGGCGGTGCCGGCTGGAACTGTCCCGGGCCGCCATCAGGTCCGGAGGCGCCGCCCGGCGCGGGCGGCGGCTGCGTCGGATGGTGCGTCGTGGGAGCCTGCGAGGGCAGCGGCCGGCCCTGGTCGCCGTCGGGGTTCTGCGGTGTGGTCATGTGGCCAATGTTCGGCCATGTGCTGTCGGCGGTCCAGCGCATTCACCCATTCGACGGACCCAGGCAACATCCGCCGATCGCTGCACAGGAAGAGAGAGGTGTGGCGGAAACGCCGTCAGCTCTGTCTCTCGAGGTTGCGCTGTCGCTGGGCGGCTCAACCCCAATCGACGGGTGGACACCCGTCAAGTTTCTTCGCACATACTCAGGACGTGTAAAAAATCCGAGAAAAATTTCACACGAAACGCGAGACTGTCAGTAGCCTCGGCGACATGACCTGGGAACCCGACAAGCCATACAACTCATTGCCGCCACCGCCTGCCGCGGACGTGCTCGAGACCAGGGCTGTCCTCAAGGCTGCGATCGGCGCAAGCACCGCTCTCGCCAAACTGAACCAGGCCGCAGTTTCGATGCGCAACCCCACGGTCCTGATCAATTCGATACCAGTCCTGGAGGCACAGGCCAGTTCTGAGATCGAGAACATCGTGACCACGACCGATGAGCTGTTTCGCCATATTGACGACGATGCCGCGGCCGCCGACCCGGCCACGCGGGAAACTCTGCGCTACCGCACCGCGCTGCGAGCGGGGTTCGCTCTGACTCAAGATCGTGGTCTCACTGCCTCAACCGCGTCCGCGGTGTGCAGCACAATCAAGGCTCGCGAGATGAGGTTCCGCGCCATTCCGGGAACGAGGATCGCGAACCCCGGGACCGGCGAAGTCATCTACAGTCCCCCGGAAGGCCGTGACCTGATCGCGGACAAGCTCACCGAGTGGGAGCGATTCGTCCACAACGACGTCGACAGCCTGAATCCCCTCGTGCGCATGGCCGCAGCCCACTACCAGTTCGAAGCGATCCATCCGTACTCAGACGGCAACGGCCGGACCGGAAGAATCCTGAACGTGTTGATGCTGGTCGAGGCGGGACTACTGCGGATGCCCGTCCTGTATCTGTCGCGCTACCTCATCGACACGAAGAACGAGTACTACCGACTTCTTCTTGCGGTGACGTCCGAGCAGGCTTGGGAAGAGTGGCTGCTGTATATCTTGGCGGGCATCGAGAGCACCTCACTCACGACACTGCACAAGATCGACGCCATCCATGAGCTACAAGACAGCTTCGGGCAACGCTCCCGCGCAGTGTCCAGGGGTGCAGCGCACTCCGAGTTCCAGGCACTCCTGTTCGAGCAGCCCTACTGTCGGATCAACACCGTAGTCGAGCGATGCGACGTGTCCCGACCGACCGCCACCAGTTGGCTCAGCGCGCTGGTCGACGCCGGTCTCCTCCAAGACGTCAAGATCGGGCGTGAACGCCTTTTCATCAACCGCCGGTTCCTAGAGCTCTTGGCTCGCGCGGAGCCTCCGCAGACATAGAAAAGACTCGCGACGTCCGCGGAACGCGACAAGAAGCAGGTGAAAAGGCCTCGGTGAAAACGGAAACACCCTCCCACCTGCATAGATGGAAGGGTGTTTCTGGCGGTGGCGGAGGGATTTGAACCCTCGGTACGGGGTTACCGCACACAGCATTTCGAGTGCTGCACCTTCGGCCGCTCGGACACGCCACCGCCGAAGACTGTACCGCAGCGCCCCGACCAGCCTTAAATCGGCTGGTCAGGGGCTACGGGCGGGGTCAGTTGCCGCTGAGCTTGTTCTTGATGTCGTCGACCTTGCCCTTGACGGCGTCGGCCGCATCGGAGATCTTCTGCTTGCCCTCGGCCTGGGACTGGTCGCCCTTGCCTTCGTTCTTGAGGTCGTCGTCGTTGGTCAGGCTGCCTGCGGCTTCCTTACCACGACCCTTGAGGTCCTCGGTCTTGTTCTTGGCGTCATCGGACAGTGCCATGTGGGCCTCCTCTGCCGGGTGCACGCACCGCGCGCACATTCAAGGCGATCGGATGATGCGACAGGCCTCGTCTCGACCCGCCGGATGGTGCGGGTTCGGCGCCACGGGGCGACGCCGACCTCCGCGTGGGGTTGCCCCCGTCGTCCACCGTACCGATCGTTCAGGGCCTTGTCAGTGCTTCCACTTGCCCTTCAGCTCGTCGAATTTTCCCTTGGCGGTACCGAGTGCGCCCTGGACCTTCTCATTGTCGGCGAGTTCGGTCAGCTTCTCCTTTGCCGTACCGATGGCCTCGTTGACCTTGGGGTTCTCGGCGATCTCGCCGATCTTGCCCTTCGCGGTACCGAGTGCCTCGTTGACCTTCGGGTTCTCGGCGAATTCGCTGATCTTGCCCTTCGCCGTACCGATGACCTCGTTGACCTTGTCACTTGCGTCGGACATGACGTCCTCCTGATGTCGGGGTGATAGTCGGATCCGTCCGAATCCCTTGTGCTCAATCTGCCACATACCAGCACCGGACGAGAGGTATCGAACGCGCATGCGCACAAAGGGGGCGCGGTATCAGCCGTCGCGCCGCACGGTGAAGAAGTCGACCATCAGCTCGCGGCATTGCGCCTCGAGGACCCCGCCACGCACCTGCGGCCGATGAGTCAGCCGCGGATCTCGAACGACATCCCAAAGTGAGCCGACCGCACCGGTTTTCGGCTCCCACGCCCCGAAGAGCAACGTCTCCGCCCGGGCCAGGCCGATCGCGCCCGCACACATGGTGCACGGTTCGACGGTGACCGCGATGGTGCAGCCGCCCAGCCGCCAACCGTCCCCGAAGGCTGCTGCCGCGGCCCGCAGCGCGAGGATCTCCGCATGTGCGGTGGGATCGGCATCGGCTTCACGCCGGTTCGCGGCGCGCGCGAGCTCGATGCCGGCCGGATCGAAGACGACGGCCCCGATCGGCACGTCGTCATCACCGGAGAGCCTGGCGGCATCGAGTGCGGCGCGCATCATCGACTCCCACGCCTGGATCTGCGTGGCGCCGGCAGGAGTCGGGTCGGTCAATGTCCCAGTGCGTCGAGCACGCTGGAGAGCTCGTCGGCGAACCCGAGGCGGGCCGCGATCATCCCGATCTGCTCGTCGGCATAGAGGTCGGTGTCGCCGACGATGACGCCCATGACGGGTTCCGGTAGACCCAGATCCGACAGGATTGCCAGATCGCCCTCTTCCCACGGGTCGACGTCGTCGAGCTCATCGGGATCGATGTCGGGCACGTCGATGTCGAGGGCGTCGAGGACGTCGGCGGCGACGTCGTAGTCGATGCTCGCGGTGGCATCGGAGATGAGCATCCGCGCGCCGCCCGGGGCGGGCCGGATCACGATGAAGAACTCCTCGTCGATGTCGAGCAGTCCGAAGACCGCTCCCGCCGACCGCAGGTCACGCAGCTGACGTTCGGCCGCCTCGAGATCGGTGAGTGCGGCCGGTTTGAGAGCGGTGACCTTCCACGCCGCGTCCTCGCGCACCACCGCGACCGCGAAACCCTCGACACCGTCGACGGCGTCCTTGCTGTTGGAACCCGATACTCCCGCGCCGGCACCTGCCATGCAGGTCACGGTAGCCCGTTCGGGCCGAACTGCCCAAGTCCGGCCGACGTCGTGATCCCGGACGCCGAGACGATGTGGAAATCTGGGACCTGTGACGGACACACACAAGACGCCGGTCTGCATTCTCGGCCTTGGCCTCATCGGCGGGTCGATGCTGCGGGCCCTGGACGCATCGGGGCGTCGAACCTTCGGATACAACCGGTCGGCCGCGACCGTCGAGGCGGCCGTCGAGGCCGGCCATGACGCGTCCACCGACATCACCGCAACGTTGCGCCGCGCGTCGGACACCGGCGCGATGATCGTCCTCGCCACCCCGGTGACCACGATCGAACCGATCGTGTCGGCAATCGCCGAGCATGCGCCGGATTGCCTACTCACCGATGTCATCAGCGTGAAAGTGCCTGTCGCCGAGACCATCCGGCGGCTGTTCCCCGACGCGCGGTACGTCGGCGGACATCCGATGGCCGGCACCAGCCGGTCGGGGTGGGAAGCCACCGACCCGCAGCTGTTCACCGGCGCGATGTGGATGGTGACCACCGAGGACACCACCGACGCCGACGACTGGCGGCAGGTGGCCGAGCTGGCACTCACCCTCGGGGCCGCGGTGGTTCCGGCCGCCCCCGACGCCCATGACCGCGCAGTGGCCGCGATCTCGCATGTGCCGCACCTGACCGCGGCCGCGACCGCCGCGGTCGGCGCCGCGGAGAGCGACCTGGCCCTCCGGCTGGCTGCGGGCAGTTTCCGCGACGGCACCCGCGTCGCCGGCACCGCACCGGAGCTGCAACGAGCGATGATCGAGGCCAACAGCATCGCGGTACTCAACGCCCTCAGCGAGATCATCGACCGGCTGACCGCGGCCCGCGACGAGCTACGGGATCACGGCACGGTCGCGGTGCTCATCGACGATGGGTACCGCGCCCGGCTCGCCTACGAGGCGATGGCCGACGCCTCACGCGAGACGATCACCGGGACCGCGCCCGGTGAGCCCGGCTGGCAGCAGGAGATGCGACGGCAGGCCCATCACGGCGCCGTGTGGCTTGGGTGAACTCGGTCAGACGCGCGTGGCCAGACCCGGGTAGTCGATGACGAAACCGCTGTCGTCGACGGCCAGGGTCGTCTTCGCCACCGGCGAGGACACCCCGATGCCGTCCGGACCGGGCGTGTACTGCAGCGTTGCCGGTTCGACGGTGCCGGTCGGCAGATAGATGTAGACCACCGGCACCTCGACCGGATCGGCGGCGTCGGCGAGGTGCAGCCTGCGGATCGGCAGGGCGTTGAACATGGGTGACAGCGCGAGATCGACGTCCTCGGCGCCGCCGAAATCACCTTGTACGGTCTCGCCGCCGGCCTGGACCAGCCAATTGCCCTCCACGTCGCGGGAGATACCCAGCTGGGTTTCGCCGCCCACCTGGACGAGGTGGATCGACAGCCGCTTGGTGACGCCGACATCATTGGTGATCAGCTCATAGGATGCGGAGAATGCGTCGTGGTCGGCGGTGGCTGCGGCGATGATGCGGCCGTAGGCCTTCACCCGCGCGCCTTGCACGTTGAGGCGGACCTGCTCGAGACGTTCGGTGCCGACGCCGCGCCACGTGATCACGGTCTTGAACTCGGTCGCGGCATCGGTATCGGCCGCGTGCCGAGGGGCTGCTTGGGGAGAACTCACACGTCTACGGTAGCTACCCGGATGCGACGACACACGTCGAGTACTGGAACCCGGCGGCGGATCAGGCGATGCACGTCGCGGTGCGCCGGGTCGAGGTCGCGTCGACGCTGTCGTCGGCCACCGGCCGCCCGGCCACGGTGATCGTGCATTTGGCCGCGGAACCGTCCCCGGCGACGACCAGAAGGCGCAGCGGGTTGCGGCCCGCGGTGAAGGTCACCGTCCAGTTCGGGCGCGGCGCGAAATCGGTCCGTACCCCGACGTCGTCGACGTAGAGGATGGTGCCGGTTCCGTCGATGTCGACCGTATAGGTGACCTGCGCGCCCGGCGGGGCCGTCGACCCGCCCGGCGGTTGCTGCGGGCCGGTTCCCGGTAGTGACGGCTGGGTGGGCAGGACCGGAATCGAGTAGGTGTCGGTGGGCTGCGCCGTCGGCAGCGTCACCGTCGGTGTCTCCTCACGAAATGACCGGACGCCGAAGATGATCAGGCCCACGATCACCAGTCCCACGATGGTGAACGCGCCGATCGTGGCACCGGGCCCGGGTTCCACACCGCGACGACGCCGGCGTCGGCCCGCGGGCGGTCCGTCGCCGGGCCCACCGGAGCCGGGCCCTGCTCCGACCTGCCCGGGTCCCGGTTGCCCAGGTCCCGGTTGCCCAAATCCCGGCTGACCGGGCAACGGTCCGGTCACCGCAGATCCAGGGCCGGCGCGTCGAGTCGTCGCCGTCAGGTCGGCGGGCGCGTAGCGGGGGAGTCCACCTTCGGAGTAGCCCAATGGGGGATAGTCGCCCGGCAACAACGGCGTGCGGTAGTCGTCACCGGGTGGACCGCCACCAGCATCGGGCCGATGCCCGGTCGGCTGTCCCATGTCGCCACTCCCGATCCATGCCGGGCGGCCGGTCTGGCGCACCCGTGTCCAACACGTGCACTCTCGACCTTACGGACCGTCCACCGAGCGCTCGTCGGACTGTCGGTACCGGCGTCGGGGCGGCGAGAACCGGCCGGTGGAGACCAGATCAGGCGACGGGAGCCTCCTCCGGTTCCGGCGACGACGACCCGTACTTGAACTTGCCGCCCTCGAAGAACAACGGATAGATCAGGCCACCGATGAGGCCGCCGACCAACGGCGCCACCCAGAACGCCCAGAGTTGGGCGGGAGCGCCGTCGCCGTTGAAGAACGCGACCGCCGTCGAGCGCGCGGGGTTGACCGACGTGTTCGAGATCGGGATGGAGATGAGATGGATGAGAGTCAGACTCAAGCCGATCGCCAACGGCCCGAAGCCCTTTGGTGAGCGGCCGTCGGTGGCGCCGAGCACGACGATGAGGAAGAACGCGGTGAGCAGGATCTCGGTGATGAGCACCGCGGCCAGTGTGTAGTGACTCGGGCTGTGCTCGCCGTATCCGTTGGCGGCCATGTTGCCGGTGCGATGCCAGCCCGGTTTGCCCTGCCCTATCCCCCAGATCGCGAGGCCGGCGAGCAGACCGCCGGCGACCTGGGCGATCCAGTAGCCCGGCAGGTCTTTCCATTCGAGGCGACCGCTCACCGCGGCACCCAGACTGATCGCCGGATTGAAGTGCGCCCCGGAGATGTGCGCCAGGGCGTAGGCCATGGTGACGACGGTCAGACCGAACGCCAGCGCAACGCCGAGATAGCCGACGCCGATCTGGACGAGCGTCCCCTTGTCATCGCCTTCGGCAACCTGCTTGGCAGCGAAGACCGCGGTACCGCAGCCGCCGAGAACGAGCCAGAACGTGCCGAAGAACTCGGCCACGTATTTCGTGAACGGAGCAGGAATCATGACAACCTTTCAGAGTCTCGTCAGCACACAAGTAACCTGAGCACCTCTTGCCCCAGTAGTTGACACCTGTTTCGCCGGGTTTCGTAACCCGGCTCACTAAACGGTGACCGGGTCGAGACGCGATGGTGATGCAACCCCGCCGTCGGCCGTGGCGAACTTCGGCCGAAAAGTTGGTGTCCGACACTCTTCCGCAGCCGCGGACAGGTCATCCACGGACCGCCAGGCCGTGGTTGAACCGCGCGGCATCGGGAACAGTTGGAGTCACGCGGCGTCCGGCACCCGGACACCCACCCAGGACACCCGACCAGGGAGACGACATGGCACCCACCACCTACGAAGTACCTCTCGGCGATCTCACCGGCACACGTGCCGTCGTCACCGGCGCGAGTGACGGCATCGGCCTGCGGATCGCCACGGCACTGGCCGGTGCGGGTGCCGAAGTGATTGCCCCGGTGCGCAATTCACGCAAAGGACAGGCCGCCGCCGATCAGATCCGGGCCCTGCATCCCGAGGCAAAGGTCCAGTTGCGTGAGCTGGACCTGTCATCGCTGGCCGCGGTCGCCGACCTCGGCGCACAACTGCGCGCGGAGGGAGCCCCGATCCACCTGTTGATCAACAACGCCGGCCTGATGACGCCGCCCGAACGCGGCGTGACCACCGATGGCTTCGAGGTGCAGTTCGGCACCAATCACCTCGGCCACTTCGCGCTGACCGGTGCGCTCCTGCCGCTGCTGCGGGCCGGACGTGCGCACGTGGTCACCCAGACCAGCATCGCCGCCCGCCGCGGCACGATCAACTTCGACGACCTGAACTGGGAACGTACCTACGACGCGATGCGCGCCTACCGGCAGTCGAAGATCGCGTGTGGACTCTTCGGTCTGGAACTCGACCGGCGCAGCCGCACTGACGGGTGGGCAATCACCGCGACCATCTCCCACCCCGGCGTCGCACCGTCGAATCTGCTGGCCGCCCGGCCGGAGGTGGGCCGCGCGGCCGACACCGACCAGGTGCGGGTGATCCGGCGGTTGTCGAAGCTCGGAATCCTCGTCGGCACCGTCGACAGCGCCGGGCTGCCCGCTCTGATGGCGGCGACCTCGGGCACCGGCGGCGAATTCTATGGGCCGCAGTGGCCTGGCAGCGCAGGAGGACCTCCCGGACGCCAGAAACTCTGGAAACCGTTGCGTGACAACGACGCTGCCGCGCGGCTGTGGTCGGTCTCGGCGGAGCTGACCGGAGTCGGCTACCTGTGAGAACTCAGGGCCGGGAGGCGAGCTCCTGGTTCGAGCGCAGAACCACCCGCTCCCCCATGGGCGTCCGTTCGATGAGCGGGATGTCGGCGCGGCCGGACTGGTTCAGTGCCCAGTGCAGTCGGTCGAGGTCGAAGGAGCGCTGCGTCACCACGACGCGGTAGGGGAGGTCGGTGAGCAGTTCACCCTTGCGGGTCTTCAGGCTGCTCGTCCCCGTCGGCCCGTTCGACCGGACGCCGATCTCGATGGTGCCCGGCTTGGATCCGGCGGTGAAGACCACCGCGCCGACACTCGTCCACGGCACCCGCGTCTGACGGACCATCAGCGTGAAGGCATTGCCCGTGAACCGGTTGCTGACGGTGAGGTACCTCGTCGGCACCGCGATGAGACCGACGATCAGCAGCCACCGGTTGACCGACTCCAACGGTGACCCGTCGCCGCCGATGGTTTCGAGCACGAACGCGACCACGGCCCACACCGCCAGGAACGCCGCGACGGCGCCGACGAGGACCAGCGGCCCGAACGGAATACCGATTCGGTAGCGAACGCCCGACATGATGTGCCGCGACCAAACCGTGCCACCCGCGCAGATCACGCCGGCGATGAGCAGCGCGATCCAAGCGGGTCGTGCAGTGATGTCGTCGACGAGATATCCGAGGGCGACCGCCGCGGCCAACCCCGCGATCAGCGTGAAGAACAACACGAACTTGCCGCGTTGCATCGCCTTCCCGGCGGTCTGCACCGCGTAGTCGTGGGTTACCGGGGTCAGCGAGTAGCCGGGCATGGACGACATCATGACCGGTCGGCGCGGTGTCGCCCAAGCCGGGGCGATGAGTGTCCTTCGCCTGAAGGACCCCGGGGCAACATCGGAAACACCTCCTGCACCAGTAGCGGCGCGAGGTCGGCAGGCAACGGCGAACCGTCGAGCGGCTGCCAGCGCAGTTCGGCGATCTCCGCTGCCGCGACGATGCCGCTCGTGGCCCGATCGATGGCGCCGGGCCACACGAAGACCGCCGCTTCGACGTCGAATCCGTCCTCGTTTGCGGCTGCGGAGCGGTGCACACCGTAATCCTGCAGCGCCGCACCGTCGAGGTGTAGCCGTAGTTCCTCGGCGCACTCGCGAACGGCCGTCTGCAGCGGCGTCTCCCCCGGCTCGGGTTTGCCGCCAGGAAACATGAAGCGGTCGGTGTCCCGTTTACGGACGGTCAGGACTGCTCCGGTGGCGTCGCGCAGCACGACCGCGCTGACACGGATCACGAACGGAACAGTCATTCGGCGGAGTCTACCGAGATGCGATGTCTACCGGGGTGCGGTGCACCGGTCGGGTTGGGTGCGGCGGCGCGAACGGCGGAAACGAAGAAACGCAGGCCGGATAACATACCCAGACCTGCGTTCTCACCTGTGCGCCCGAAGGGATTCGAACCCCTAACCTTCTGATCCGTAGTCAGATGCTCTATCCGTTGAGCTACGGGCGCGTGCATGTTCAGTTGTCGTGCTGTTCAGTTGTCGTGCTGTTCAGTTGTCATGCTGTTCAGTTGTCACCGCGGTCGGCGCGACTGCGGTCGGCGGAGGCGAGAGGATTTGAACCTCCGGTCCCGTTTTAGCGAGACAACTCATTAGCAGTGAGTCCCATTCGGCCGCTCTGGCACGCCTCCTAGCGGAGTCCTTTCGAACTGCCGAAGCGAAAGATTACACACCGGCCGCCCACGGAAGCAAACCGCGCGGTCACCGTCCCGCAGCGGTTGTCGGATGAGTCGCCGAGCGGACCATCCGACAACCTCTGCGCGGCCGGGACCTACAGTTGACGGGTGAGCTTCCGCATCCGCCCAGACCTCGACGACCTGCCCGTCTACGTGCCCGGCAAGACGTTTCCGGACGCGGTCAAACTCGCCAGCAACGAGGTCACCCACCCGCCGCTCCCGTCGGTTCTCAAGGCGATCACGGCGGCGGCGGCCGGGGTGAACCGTTACCCCGACAACGGGATGGTCGAGTTGACCGACACCTTGGCCAAGGAGCTCGGCGTCGGTCGCGAGGAGATCCAGGTCGGGTGCGGGTCGGTGATCCTGTGCCAGAACCTGATCCTGGTGACCTGCCGCCCCGGCGACGAGGTGGTCTTCGGGTGGCGCTCCTTCGAGACGTACCCACTGGCGACCCGACTCGTCGGTGCGACAGCGGTGCAGGTGCCTCTGACCGGTGACGACGTCTACGACCTGGCGGCGATGGCCGATGCCGTCACCGACCGGACCCGGCTGATCTTCGTCTGCAATCCCAACAACCCGACCGGGACCGTGGTCACGGCGGCCGATCTGCGTGAGTTCCTGAACGCCGTTCCCGACGACGTCGTCGTCGCCCTCGACGAGGCCTACATCGAATACGCACGCTTCGACGACGAGCACGCCTACGACGCGCTCGAATTGCGCCGGGAGTTCCCGAATCTGGTGACGCTGCGGACGTTTTCGAAGGCATACGGCCTGGCCGGTCTGCGCGTCGGCTATGCGATCGCCGATCCGGAGATCATCACTGCGCTCGGCAAGGCCCATGTGCCGTTCTCGGTCAACAGCGTCGCCCAGGCGGCGGCCCTTGCATGTCTGGCGGCCCGGGACGAGTTGCTCGCGCGCACCGACGCGGTGGTGGCCGAACGGCGCCGCGTCACCGAACATCTCCGTGCCGCCGGTTACCGGGTCCCCGACTCACAGGCCAACTTCGTGTGGCTCGACCTCGCCGAGCGGTCCCTGGAATTCGCGCAGGCCGGCGTCGACGCCGGAGTCGTCGTGCGCCCGTTCGCCGACGACGGGGTACGGGTGACCGTCACCCACGCCGACGAGAACGATCGCTTCCTGGCCTTCGCGCGTGAATGGCAGCAGGCGCGGGAGCCCCACACGAACTGAACCGACGGCGGCCGATCACGAATACAGGTGCCGGGAAACCGTCTTCCACGCAGCGGGCAGATCCCGCTCCCAGTAGGCCCAGGTGTGCGTGCCGATCAACCGGAACCCGTCGGTGTAGGCGATGTCGTGAGCCCGCATCTGCACCGCGAACTCCAACGAGCAGCGGTAGGCGCCTGCCTCCAGCGCCGACGACGACGCGGTGACCGCGGCCGGTGGTCCCTCGTCGGGTTGGATCTTGCGCGTCAGATCCAGCGGCCCGATCGCGCCCGACCCGGCGGAGATGAAGATGTCCTTGCCGCGCAATGCGTCGAGATGGAAACCGGGATCGTGCGATTGCCAGCCCGCGGACCCGAACGGACCCCACATGTTGGTGGCGTCGCCGCCGTCCCGACCGACCGTGGTGCGCACATACGCCTCGTTGGCCGGGCCGGAGACCGGCGGGCAGCCACTCAGTGACGCCAGCCCCGAATAGAGTTCCGGATGCCGGATGGTCAGCGCGAACGCCGCCTGCCCACCCATCGACAGTCCGACGACCGCGTTGCGGCCGTTGCCGTGGAAGGTCGAGTCGATCAGCGGGGGCAGTTCCTTGGTGAGGAAGGTTTCCCACGTCGGCTTGCCGAGCTTGGGATCGGCGCGCTGCCAGTCGGTGTAGAAGCTGCCTGCGCCGCCGACCGGGAGGACGACGTTGACGTTCTTGTCGGCGAAGAACCGGCCCGCATGCCCTTTGGTGATCCAATCGCTGACGTCACCCTCGGCTCCGGCACCGTCGAGCAGGTAGATGGTCGGGCGGGGACCGCTCGACCCGGCAGGTGTCAACACGTTCAGCTTGATCCGCTGCTTCATCGACGGTGAGTCGACCCAGATGTCGGTGCGCAACTCGCCCAAGGGCTTCTTCGTCACGATGCGCGCCTCGACGCGGGGAGCGGCATCGGCAACCGCCGGGGCGAGAACACCCGCTGCGAGAGCGCCGACACCGAATACGGTCGCGATCGTTGCGGCCACACGTCTTACCATCATCTTCTGTCCCATCCCCCGTCACTGCACACCAGAAACAACATCACCGCTCAGAAACAACATCACCGCTCAGAAACAACATCACCGCTCAGAAACAACATCACCGCTCGTCGGACCGCGTCGGCACTCCCCAATGCACAACAACAGTCTGCTGGTGGAAGACTACTCGCGGGTAACAAGACAGTGAAGAGCACGACTCCATTTCACAGACAGCATTCAGGAGCGGACGACACGTGGGTGCCTCGAACATCGGCCGGAGTACAGCAGACACCGCAGCTCAAAGCGGTCTCGGCGCGGGCGAATTCGCCTTTGCCGCCGACGTACCGGTGCGCTGGTCCGACATGGATGCCTTCGGTCACATCAACCATGCGCGCATGGTGACGCTGATGGAGGAAGCCCGCATCGCATGGCTGCTGTCGGCCGGCGAGGAATACGCCCCGCTGATCAAGAGTGCGATGATCGTCCACGTCGAGATCCGCTACCAGAGTCAACTCCGCCACGACGACTCGCCGGTGCATATCGGCATGTGGATCAAGGGTTTTCGTTCCGTCGACTTCACGATCGGATACGAGATCCGCGGCGCGGATGCTGCAGCGACGAGCAAACCCGCATGTGTGGCGAGCACCCAGATGGCCGTCGTCGACATCGAGGCGCACTCCCTACGCCGGCTGACCGGCACGGAGAAAGAGCATTTGCGGGCCTGGTCCCGTTGACCGGAACGCGGTGCGGCGATCGATCACGACGGCTCGTACCTGGCCGGCAATTCCCGGGGTACCGCCGGCGACAGACGCGAAATGTTGCCTTGTAAGACATCTCGATAGATTCGCAGCTGCTCTTCCCCGCTGCGAACCTGCTCGGACAGCCGTTTCGCGTTGTCCATCGAGATCTCCCGATCACCCGAGCGCGCCACCAGTGCATCGATCCGATCGTCGATCGTCATGGCCTTGTTGTATTCGGCGAGGATGCGCAGTTCGGTCGCGGCCGACTCGACCACGTGCGCCACCTCCGACAGCGCCTGCACCCGATCGATCAGTTCCGACCACACCGGACGCAGCGTCGTCTCGCGCCGGTCGAGCTGCTCGGCGAAGGCCCGGTCGAAACCGCCGTTGCGTTTTGCCCGGTCCAGGTCGACGCGCACCGCGCGCAGCGCGATGACGTCGGTGGCGATCTCGGCGAGCTCGGAGTGCAGGTTCACCTGGGTGCGCTGGACGGCGAAGTGATCCGAACGCCACGCCGGATTCATCATGATCCGGTCGTAGTAGTGACCGGCGATGAACAGCAGTGCCTCGTATCCGTCGACGAAATTCGCCGACCCGGGCACCGCCGGGACCTGGGAATCGTGCGGGGTCGACGCCGAGATCTGACCGGCCCACTGCTCGACCTGCCGACTCCCCGACTTCGCCGCGACCTGACCGACGACGCCGGCAATACGTTCCACCGCAACGGTTCCGGCTCGGCGGACCGCTCGCATCGTGCCGACATTGGGCGTCGGGGTGCACAGCAACCCGGCGAACAGCCGCTCGCGCTCGTCCATCTCGAGGTAGACGTTCTCACGTCGTTCGCGGCGGATGGCGCGAGTGCTGCCGGCGAAGACACCTTTGCCGGTGACGATGGTCTTGTGCGCATCCTCACGACGGCGCACGAGCCCGTTCACCCGGTTGCGCATCATCGCGGCGAGGACGCCGGGCACCATCGGTCCCGACTGCTGTGCCTCGAGTTGAACGATCGCGCGCTGCAACCGGCGCATGTCCCCGAATCCGCCCGGCACCCTCGGCAGGGGCAGACCGGCCGAGACGCGACGGATGATGATGGCCCGTCCCGCCGGTGTCAGAAAGCCCGCGGCGACCAGAAGCGCGGCGACATCGGAGAGTTCCGGGCGTTCGCCCGGCACCGCCGAGCGATCGCACCACTGCCGGATCTCACCGCTGCCCGGTGCGCTGAAACGTGCGGCATCACCCCGGGATTCGCCGCCCCGGACTCTGTCATCGTCGATCATCTTCTCGCCTCTTCTGCCGCCCTGCCGTCATGCACCGATCGAGCACATACCCGTCGGGCACATATCCGTCGGGGTGCCGCATCCATGCTACCTGCGGGAACCGACCGTCCCGGGTGTCCGCGCACGCCACAGCGGCGAGGTCACGCGGTGTAGCGCCCACGCCAAGACGACGCTGACGGCTGCGGTCAGGACGAACGCGATGACGACGTTGCCGGTGAAGACGCGGTAACCGAGAACCGCCATCACCACCTCCAGAACGACGACGTGCACGCAAAACAGTTCATAGGAGATCTCGCCGACGAAGACCATCGGCCGGCTGCCGCACAGCCGCGCCCACCACGAGCTCTGGTCGGCGCCGGTCAGCGGGCCGACCACACCGACCGCGATCACCAGATACAGCACGTGTTTGACGATCGTCGCCGACGCGGTGGTCGGGGTGATCGTCGGTTCCCCGGCGAGCGCGCCACCGGCGACGACGAACGCCACCACCGCCGTGAGCACCCAGGCCGTGGCGTTCCAGCGCCGGATCACCGGGGCGCAGGCGGCAAGCAGCATTCCGCCGACGAACCATCCGAAGAAGGCGGGCGCCCAGAGCCGGGCCGTCGGATCGACCCCGGCGCTGCCCGCGACGATCACCGACCAGACGGGGCTGATCAGCAGCAACGGGACCAGTGCCGCAATGATCAGGTCGGGTCGCCAGCCGCCGGCGCGACCACCGAATCTGGCCACCCCGACGACCACGATCCAGGCGATCAGCGGCAGCACCAGGTAGAACACCGCCTCGGCGGCCAGGCTCCACATCTGGGTCAGCCCCGAGTGCAGGTGTCCCAGCCCGTACACCTGCGTCAGCGTCATGTTCCGCCAGAACCCCGACCACCCGGTCCCGGTCGGCGACACCTCTCCGGCCGGCGGGGCGATCGCGTAGAGCAGGTACACGCCGATGACGGTGATCCAGTAGACAGGCAGAACGCGGCGCGCACGGTGCCAGAAGTACCGGCCGATCGGCGGCGTCGTCGAGCCTTCCCCGGCATCTGCCGTTCGCCCCGACCCACGCTGCGCTGCGCGCACCCACGGTGAGAACAGCAGAAACCCGGAGAGCACAAAGAAGATGGCGACCCCGACCTCGAACCTCGCGAAGAGCCGGCCACCGTAGTCGTCGGTGTAGCGGCCGGTCCAGAATGCGGCGTGGGTCAGGCACACCGAGAGCGCGGCCACCGCGCGCACACCGGTGAGCGAGGGAACTCGGGACGCCATGGACCGATCCTGCCAGTCGCGCTGCCGTCGGAGTCCGGACAGGTGGCACGATGAAGCCATGGCGGGCACACCCTGGTCCGGGCACGGCGAGGTCGTCCGCGGGCAGATCTGGAAAGACGGGCACAAGGTCGACGGCTTCTCGCTCGAGAGCATCTCCGACCATCTCGACAGTCCCGACACCTTGATCTGGGCCGACCTCGACTGCCCGGCGCACGAGGATCTGGCCGCACTCGCCGAGGAACTCGATCTCGACAGCTTCGCCATCGAGGACACCATCGGCGCGGCCGAACGCGTGAAGACCGTCAACTACCGCGACTACAACTTCATGACGGTCTACGCGATCACCCCCACGAAGACCGGGGCCGGCTCCGACGCGGATGCCGGCGGGACACTGCCCGCCGGAGCCCGGGATTCCGGCCCGGACTCCGACACCGCCCCTCACGACAACGAACGCCTCGATCAGCACTCGCCGTTTTCCCACAAAGCCAAATCGTTTGTGCTCCATCGAATTTCGATTTTCGTCAAGAAGAACGCGCTGATCACGGTCCGCTTGACACCGGGATTCGACATCGACCAGGTGGTCGACCGGTGGGCGGAGATCGGCGGCGAGCAATACGGGATCGGCGCGTTGCTGCACGGTCTGCTCGACGTGGTGGTCGACGGTCACTTCGACGCGGTGCAGCGCCTCGACACCGACATCGAGGATCTCGAGGAGCTGCTGTTCGACGAGTCGGTCAGCGGACGAACGTTGCAGCGCAAGGCCTATGACCTCCGCAAGGATCTGGTGCTGCTGCGGCGGGTCGTCGTCCCGATGCGTGAGGTGATCGCCGGGATCCAACGGCGCCGCTACGAGAACGAGGCCCCGCCCGAGCTCGACCCGCACTTCTCCGACCTCTACGACCACGCGCTGCGCGCCGCCGAATGGACCGAATCGTTGCGGGACATGCTGACCACGGTGTTCGAGACCAACTTGTCGCTGGCCGACGCGCGCCTCAACACCGTGATGAAAAAGCTCACCGGTTGGGCCGCGATCATCGCCGTGCCCACCGCCATCACCGGCTTCTACGGACAGAACCTGCAGTTCCCGTTCTTCCAGACCACGGTCGGCTTCGCCATCAGCAGCACGGTGATCGTGGTCGCCATCGTCGCCCTGTACGTGATGTTCCGACGTCGCGACTGGCTCTGAGGCCACGGCCCGCTTGAGGAGTCCGGTCAGTACGACTGGCGCGCGGTCTGCGGATCCCCGTAGGTGATCGCACGCTCTCGGCGGGTGTCGGTCAGAAGCGTTGCCGCCCAGGTCACCAGCGTGCCGGTCCGGTTGCGGACCCCGGCGAGGAAAGCGATGTGGATGGCGCCCCACGCGAACCAGCCCAACCGTCCCGACAGTCGCAGCGGCCCGGTCTCGAGGATGGCGTTCTTTCGGGAGATGTATGCGGCACTGCCGAAATCGCGGTAGCGGAAGGCGGGTCGTTCGGTGCTGCCCTCGATCAACCCGGCGATCACCTCACCGGCATGACGGCCACCTTGCATCGCGACCTCCGCGACCCCCGGCAACTTCTTGTACGAGCTGATGTCACCGACGACGAAGATCTCGGGATGTCCGGGAACCGACAGGTCGTCGCCGACCGGGATGGTGCCGCCGCGATCCTGTTTCACGTCGAGTGCCTTGGCGAGCGCTCCCGCGAACGGAACGGCCTCCACACCGGTGGTCCACAACGTGGTCCGCGCCGGGAACCTGCGCACATGACCGGACTTCTTGTCCGTGATCTCGACGGTGTCTTCGGAGACGTCGGTGACGTGCACCCCGAAATACGTCTCGACCCCGAGGCGGTGCAGCGTCCGCAGTGCCTTCTTCGACAGCGACGGACTGAACGACGGCAGTACGCGGTCGTCACCTTGGAACAGCATCACCCGCGCCTCGTCGGGATCGATGCTGCGGAACTCCCGCTCGAGCGCATGATGCGCCAATTCGCGGATCTGACCGGCCAATTCGACGCCAGTGGGGCCGCCTCCGGCCACCGCGAAGCTCAACCACGGGCGCCGTTGCTCGGCGTCGGGCAGGGTTTCGGCCATCTCGAATGCGGCCATCACCTTGCGCCGGATCGCCAGCGCATCGTCGAGGGTCTTCATCCCGACGGTGTGCTCGGTCAGGTTCTCGTTGCCGTGATAGGAGGTGCGCATCCCGACCGCGACGACGAGGTAGTCGTAGTCGATCTCCGTCACCGTCGAGTCCAGGCGGGTGACCGTCACCTTCCGGGCCGTCGGGTCGATGTCGGTGGCCTCGGCGCAGCACACGTCGGCGTTGTCCTGGCGGCGCAGCAGATGCCGGATCGGGCTGCTGATCGAGCCTTCCGACAACAGGCCGGTGGCGCACTGGTACAGCAGCGGCTGGAACAGATGACTCGTCCCGCGGTCGATGACCGTCACCTTCGCGTCCGCGTGCCGCAGACGACGCGCCGCATGCATGCCGCCGAAGCCGGCACCGATGATGACCACGTGCGGCCGGTTATCCCGGCCGGTTTCGGACGCATCCATGACGCCGATTGTGGCAGAAACGACAGCGCGGCGAGCGCGCGTCAGCGTGTCGGCGGTGTCGCCGACGTCGCAGCCAGGGTCACCGCGCCGGTCACGGCGGTCACCGCGACCACCGATGGCCATCCGCCCATCTTCTTGGCCAGCGGGTGCGAGATCCCGAACGCGGCGAGATAGGTGCCGAGGAGTCCGGCGGCCACGGCGGGACCGCGGGAAGCAGCCCATTGCCGGGTCGAGTACACGCCGGCGGCGGTGAGGACCGCGCCCCCGAGTTCGCGCCGACCCGAGACGCGAAAGCTGCCATAGCCCCCGATCAGACCGACGACGACAGCGGGCACAGTGCGATCAATGGGCATGGGCGTCAGCCTAATACCGCGTGCGACACCCGCCGGACGCGCATATCCGATGCGGTTGCCCATTGCGGGCGCGGATGACTCGGGCGGCGGGCGAGATGATGAGGCCGGAATAGGCCTCGCCATGCGCGGCGTTGACGGGCACCGAACACCCAACAACGCAACCGCGGCCACGGTGTGACCACGGCACAGGAGGCATCAGATGCGAATCGGAATCATCGGAGCAGGTCACATCGGCGGGACGCTGACTCGTCGGCTTCGCGAACTCGGGCATGACGTGGCGGTGTCCAATTCACGTTCTCCGGAAACTCTCGCCGGTCTGGCGGCCGAGACCGGCGCGACTGCGGTGTGGGCCAAGGACGCCGCGCGTGACGCCGACCTGGTCATCGTGAGCATTCCGCAGAAGAACGTTCCGGACCTCGGCGACGGAATCGTCGATGGCCGCGCTCCGGGCGCACCAGTGATCGAGACGAACAACTACTATCCGCAGCAGCGTGACGGCGAGATCGCGGCCATCGAGGACGGCCTGCCCGAAAGTGCCTGGGTTGCCGAACTGATCGGGGCCCCGGTCTACAAGGTGTTCAACGGCATCTATTGGAAGCATCTCCTCGAGAGCGGAACTCCCGCCGGCTCTCCCGGCCGGATCGCACTTCCGATCGCCGGCGCCGACGGTCCCGGCCGCGAACGGGTGCACGCGATCGTTGATGAGCTCGGATTCGACCCCGTCGACGCCGGTTCGATCGACGAATCGTGGCGGCAACAGCCAGGAACCCCGGTGTACGGCAAAGACTTCGATGCCGATGCCACCCGCGCTGCACTTGCCCAGGCGACACCAGAACGCACGTCCGAGTGGTCTGCGCGAACGGTCTGACGTTCATCCAGACGACCATCTCCGCACGTCCCGGCCAGATCTCCGACATCTGGCCGGGTTCGGTGCTCAACGCGAAACACGCACCGGCCGGGCGGCCGACGAATGACGGCGAGCCCATGGACAACAACGTCGTCGCCGACGCGCCCACCGAAGCCGCCTTGATACACCCGGCATTCGACGCCTGCCGCGCAGCGTTGCGCCATGCCGGTGTGAACGTGACCGCTCAGCCGCACGCCATTGGTGCACCAGTGGGTGGAGTCCTTCGTGCGCGGTTGACGGCCGCCGCCGTGGGCGTCCGGCCGATCAGCCGTCGAGGGAGTCGAGGAACTCGTCGACCCGCGGCCACGTCTCGCGCGCCGCGACGTCGCCGGCGATCAGACCGAGGTGACTGGTCTCGACGGTGGTGAAGTGCACGTGCGGCGAGTCGGCGAACAGCTCGACCCCGTGCCGCGCGGCCTGCCAACTCGTGATCGCGTCGCGGTGACTGCCGAAGAGCTGGATCGGCACGCCGATCGCGGTCAGATCGACGCTGCGTCCGTCGAAGTCCACCACGCCCGTGGCGAGCTCGCCGCGGTAGACGAAGTTCTCCCACATCTGCCGCGACACCTCGCCGGCGTAGCCCGGCATGCTGTTCTGGAATCGGTCGATGACCTGCATTCGCGCGAGCGCCTCGGTGTCGTGCGCGTTGCGCATGATGTAGCCCGGCTTCTTCAGTTCACGCTGCCACGCGGTGCCCCGGTACGCGATGCGGACCAGCGGCGCGGGGATACCGCCGAGGGCACGGATCGCGGCGGTGACCGGTGTGCCGCCCAGTGGCTTCATCACCTTCTTGACCAGCGGATACAGCGGGAGGGCGTCGTAGTCGAGGGGTGTGCCGATCGCGGTGATCGACCGGATCGGCAGGTCGGGATGGGCGGCAGCGGTCAACAGGGCGATGGTTCCGCCGAGACTCCACGCGACCACGTCGACCGGTGCGTCGCCGACCCCTTCCGTGCTCTCGCCATGGTGAGCGTCGCCGTAGAAATCCCCGACGACCCGGCCGATCGCCTGCGGGACGATGTCGTCGAAGTAGTCGCCGAAACCCATGTCCTTGTCGGCGCGGGTGACCTCACCGAAGTCCACCACATACGGCACCCGGCCGGACGCGAGGAGGCCGGCGACCACCGACTGGCCGGGACCGAGGTCGTAGCAGCGCGCCGACACCGCCAGCGGCGGAACCAGGAGCACCGGCGGCCGGCCGGCGGCGCGCGCCGTCGCGAGGTCCTCATCGGTCCCGTAGCGGCGCAATTCGCGGTGCGGGCCGGAGTGGATCACAGTGTGCGGCGTCTGGGCATCCGGGCTCACCTGATGCCCGCGTGCCAGGCGCAGCACCAGCCGGGCGCCGTCGACCCGTGACACCGATTCCGTTCGTGGCCGGACAGAAGTGTTCGACATGAGCCGCAAATCTACGCGAGGCCGCCGCGGCGAATATAACTGGCAGCTATGGCGACGGCCGAGACGATAATCGTCTCGGCCGTCGCCATAGCCGCATTCCATATTCGGTTGCGGGCATAATCACCCCGGTGACCTCATCGCATCGTGCGGAACGGGTTGCCGTCGTCGGCACCCTCAACCTCGATCAGGTGGTGCGTGTCGATCGCCTCCCGGCAGATGGTGAGACCGTGCTGGGCGTGGGCCAGTCCGAGCGGTCGGGCGGCAAGGGCGCCAATCAGGCCGCGGCGGCCGCGGCGGTAGCACCCACCGCGCTGATCGGGGCGGTCGGCGAGGATTCGGCCGGCACCGCGATGCTCGATGATCAGCGCGCCGCGGGAGTGAACGTCGAAGGCGTCCGCCAGGTTCCGGGGCTCAGCGGCCGCGCGGTCATCGAGGTCGACGCCGAGGGCGCCAACCGCATCGTCGTGCTGTCCGGTGCGAATGCGGAGCTGACCGCCGAGCACGTGACCTCATCGCTCGACGCGCTTGCCCCCGACGTGGTGGTGACCCAACTGGAGTCGCCGATCGCGGTGACCCGGGCGACCGCGCAGTGGTGCCGTGCGCACGACACACGCCTCGTACTCAACCCCAGTCCGATTGCACCGCTGGATGACTCGATCCTCGCGGTCGCCGACCCGCTGGTGGTCAACGAGGTCGAGGCCGCGTACTACGGCGGCGGGTCCGACGATCCCGCCGCCGGAACACCTGACTCCTCGGCGGCGGACCTCGGCACCCGATGCCGGTCCGTCGTCGTGACCCTGGGCGGTGCCGGCGTTCTCGTCTCGGATGACGCGAGCGTGACGCGAATCGACGTCCGGCGCGTCCACGCCACCGACACCACCGGTGCCGGAGATGTCTTCGCCGGCACCTTGGCGGCCCACCTCGCCACCGGCGTCGACCTGCGTGCCGCGGCCCAGTACGCAGCCACCGCCGCAACCGATTTCGTCACCACACATCGTGGATAGTTTCGAGACGTTACGCCGCAGTCGTCAGCCGTCGCGACCCAGGCGGTCGGCGGGCCGGAACGGTTCCGGAACAGCCCCGGCCGCAACGCAATCCGCGAGGGTCTCGCCCAGTACCGGCGCATGCTTGAACAGGTTGTGGCCGGCCAGCAGGTAGGAGTTCCCGGACTGCCAGATCGCGACCCCATCCTCGCCCCAGGGCAATTGGGTGACCCAGCAGTGGACGATCCCGATCGGGTCCTGCGCGAGACCCGGTAGTGCCCGGGACACATAGGCGTCGGCATTGGTGGCAGAGGCGGCCAGCGCATCGACGTCGTCGATCGCACCGTCGTCGTGCGCGCTCACCGAATCCGACAGACCCAGCCCGAATGCGGACCGATCCGGATAGGCAGCCGCGTAAACGCCTGCGGTGCCGAAGAATCCGCTGCTGTCCTGCAGGGTGGGCAGCCGCTCGGGAGCCTCGCGCAGTGCGTACGACACACGCACGTGCGCTCCGAGTTCTACTGGAATGGCCACCGACAGCGCGCGGGCGAGGGCGGCGGTTCCGCGCCCGGCGCACACCACCAGCGCTCCGTGCGTGGATACCGTTGTCGGCGTGCGCACCTCGACGCCACCAGCGTGATCGCGCACCGTGATGACCTGTTCGTCGACCAACCGGTCCCCGACCACGCCGGCGAGTTGTTCGATCGCCGTGCGGGTGGCGATCGATCCGCCGCCTGGATCGAAGACCGCCCCACCGTCGTAGGGCGCGAGAATCGGTAGCAGCGAACGCAATTCGTCACCGTCGACGAGCCGTGCCCCGATCTCGGGGTGATCTTCCAGGTGGGGGAGGCGCCGGACCGCGCTCGGTCCGAGCGCCAGCCCACCGTCCTCGCTGACCAGGCGCACACCCCACGCGTCCTCCCACTCCCGCCATTGCCGGCGTGCCCGCACGGCCAGGCCCACCAGGCGCGGATCGTCGTGCGCGTGCCGGAAGATCCGCGACTGCCCGGCGGACTGCCCCAGGCCGGGCCGCCCCGACTCGTACACGGTGACCGATGCGCCACGGGCCAGCAGCGCGTGCGCGGCGGACAGTCCGACGATGCCCGCACCGATGATCGCCACATCCGAGGTGTTGGTCATGGTCCCAACCGTACAAGCGGGGCCGGTTACGGCCGGCCGGTTTGCCGACGTGGCCGGCGGGGTACCCGACGGTCCGGGGGGCGAGCACCGACCTGAAAGGAATATCAACCATGGCTGACGAACTCAACGGAATCACCGTCGCTTTTCTCGTTGCGCCCGAGGGAATCGAGCAGGTGGAGCTCACCGAACCGTGGCGCGCCGTCGAGGAGGTGGGCGGCACCCCGCGGCTCGTGTCCACGCAGAGCGGCAAGGTGCAGGCCTACAATCATCTCGACAAAGCCGACACCTTCGACGTCGACGCCACCACCGACACCGTGACTCCCGATGACTTCGACGCGCTGGTGCTGCCCGGCGGGGTGGCCAACCCGGACTATCTGCGGACCGTCGAATCCGCGGTCGACTTCGCCAAGGGATTCTTCGACGCGGGCAAGCCGGTGGCCGTGATCTGTCACGGTCCGTGGACTCTCGTCGAGGCCGACGTCGTCCGCGGGCGCACGATCACGTCGTGGCCGAGCCTGAAGACCGACCTCACCAACGCCGGGGCCAAGTGGGTCGATCAGGAGGTCGTCGTGTGCCGCGAGGGCCCCAACGTCCTCGTCAGCAGCCGCAAGCCCGACGATCTGGCGGCGTTCAACTCCGCGCTCGTCACCGAGTTCGGTCGCACGACCGCCAACGCCTGACACTCCCCATCCCGACGCCTGGCCCCGGATTCCGGGGCCAGGCGTTCGCTTGTATATCGATTCGCAGACGTCCGGGCGCCATCGGGTGACCGATACGTCCGAACTGCGCTTCAATGAGCACGCAGCGTCGTCGCATGTGGCGACGACCACGGCCGGAAGACGGCGACGATGGCCCCCGATGTCAGCGGCAACCAAGCACCCAAACGCACGCTGCGCGTCGCCCTGGCGATGCGCGGCGGGGTCAGCATGGCTGTATGGATCGGCGGGGTGATCGCGGAGCTCGACCTGCTGCGCCGTGCAGCAGATCTCGGCGCCACCGACCCCGGCAACGCCGACCCCGGCGACAGCGATTCTCGACGGGCCGCGATCTACCGGGAGCTGCTCGCCGGGACCGAGTACAGCGACGTCGAGTTCGACATCCTGGCCGGCGCGAGCGCGGGCGGACTCAACGCGGTTCTGTTCGCTCTGGCGCAGAGCTACGGCGTGGTCACCGACTCGATCGTGCGCACCACCTGGGAGCGCGACGGCGGTCTCTGGGATCTGCTGCGCACCCCCGATCCCGACCACGAGTCCGACGACCATCAGCGGTCCGGGTTCAGCGCTGTCGACTCCGTGCTCTCCGGGGACGGACGGTTCCTCACATTGGCCCGCAACGCCGTCGACGAGATCGCCGCGAGCGACCGGACCTCCCCGGGCAGCCCGCCCCAGTCGTTGAGCGTCGAGCTGGCGGCCACGCTCCTGCCCGATCCGGACAAGCAGGTCACCACCGCACAGGGCGGCTTCTCCTTCAGCCGTCGTCCGGGTGGTCTGCGGTCGGCCTACACCACCATCCCCGGGCGCGGCGACCACGACGGGGCCGGAAGGACCGCCCGCGCCCGGATGGCGCTCGCGATCCGGTCGACGTCCTCGTTTCCCGGTGCCTTCGAGCCGTCGACGGTGTACTCGTGCGCCGACCCAGCATCACCGTCAACGGACACCCATCCCGACATGCACCGGGTGTTCCCATTCGCGCGCGGCACCGAAACCACCTGCGGTGACCCGTTTCTCGTCATCGACGGCGGGGTCTTCGACAACATCCCCATCGACCGCGCGATCCGCGCCATCCAGCGCGCCCCCGCCTCCCAACCGACCGAACGCGTCTTGGTCTACCTCGACCCGCAACCACCGGCACAACCGGACCCCATTCCCCGGCAACCGAGCGACGAGCGCGCCAAAGCGCGGAAACTGACCAAGCAGACCGCGCAGCTCACGCGGTGGACCAACGTCATCCGGACCGGCATGGCGATGAAGCGCCGCGAGGAATCCGCCGAGGACGAGATCGCCATCATCCGCGCGCACAACGAGAGCGTCCTCGAACTCCGCGGGCGCGCCGACGCGCTGGCCGCATGGTTGAGCAGTGCCGCCGCCCTCCCCTGCGTCGGCATCGACCGGTACATCCAGTGCCGAACCGGCAGCGACGCAGAGCATTTCGGCCAGGTCCTGACCGCCCCGCACACCATGCTCTTCAATCCGCCGTTCGGCGCGCAGCCACACACACCGGTCGAGCCGCTCGTCAGTATCGGCATCAAGGCCGCCATCGATCAGGCGTACCGGGCTATCACCCCCCGGCCACCCGGGTCGGCGCCGGTCGCCGACGGGTCGCCGGAGATGCTCGCGCAGGCAGCCATGACGTGTGGCGATGCGACCGCCGCACTCGACGCGACGCAGTTCCTCATCTCGTGGACCCGAACCCTCGAAGCCGCGGGCGTCACCACCCTCGGCGAGGTCAAGCGCTGCCTATATCGCTGCGGCGCAGTACTTCTGCAGGCCCGGCACCTGACCGTCGACACCGGACTCGCCGCGGCCGCCGGGCGGCCCGAGGATTCGGCCGCCGGGCGGCCCGAGGACTGGGCCACCGCTCTCGTCGACGGCACTGCCGCGCAGTGGCAGTTGCGGATCACCGATTGCGTGAATCAGTCGCTGGCAGTGGGTAATTCGCTCGACGACGCACAATTCTACGAGACTCTCTCACCGGGCCGGGCAACCGCGTCCGCGGTCGGCGAGACAGCCGGCGACGGGGTCGGAGCAGAAACCGGGGACCGCACCATCGGACTGCTGCCCGCGATCTGGACCCATCTCGACGAGCACCTCACATGCCTCGTCGCCGCCCGGCAGACACCGGGCTCCTGCCCCGAGGGGGATCAGCAGGCCTGGAACGAGTCACTCTACTTCGGCCTGCACCAGCATCTTTCGCGGTCCGCCTCTCATTCTGCCTACGACATCGTGCGCCTTGTCACGGCCTCCGGCGTTCCCGGTAGCCAGTCGAACATCCGCTTCTACCAGATCACCGGCGACGAATCGCCCGCTATCGGCGACGGCTACACCGCCGAACTCCGCGACACGGCCATCGCCACACAGCTGCAGGACTGGCTCACACACGACACAGCCATCGACCTGATCGACCCGGACCAGTTGTCGGCGTGGATGTCTCGTGTCGAGCGGCTCGGCCGTGCCGAGGACAAGCTCTGCGGAACACCGCTGGCGCGTTTCGGCGGCTTCCTGGACTGGCGTTGGCGGGCCAGCGACTGGCGCTGGGGGCGGATGGATGCCGCGTCGGGAATCGTGAAGTTGCTCAGCGATCGGGAATCCCGAGCCGATGCCGCCGACGTACCCGCCGAGCAGATCGCGGAGAAGATCCGCGGACTTCAACAGCTCATCGCCGACGAGGACGCCGACGCACACGCCGTCCCCGTTCACGGCCTCGGCGCGCTCACCGCACTCGGCCCGTCGTACCGGGTGGGCTTGGTGTCGCGGACGTCGAGCCTGGTCGTACGGGCGTTGCAGCCGGCGTCGATTCATCCGAGCCCGGTCAAGAAGTCGGCGCTCATCGTCGGCGTTGCGCTCTTGCGGGTCATCCCGGTCCTGCTCGGCCTGATCGCCGACCCGGTGCGGCTGCTGACCGCATTGGCCGCGACGTTGCTGGCTTCGCTTGTGCTACCCGGAGATTCGGGTACCGGCCCGGTTCCTTGGTATACGTTTGCCGGAATCATGATGGCGCTCGGCGTGGTGTTGCTCATCCGTGCCTGGGCCGCCCGGTCGAAGTGGCGGGCCTTCAAACGCCGGTTCTGCGATGCGGTGGCGGCGGCGCAGCAGGAGACGGGGCCCCGGCCGGCGCAACTGCCCGACTGGAGTGCCCACGTCGACGCTGCCGGGGACCGCTCGTCTCGACGCTGCCGCGCGGCGGCCGGTTTCGGCGGCATCTGCGTGGCCGCCGGTGTGATCGGGACCATCCTGACGCATGCGCGGCTGCTCACGAGATTCCAGATCGAGCCGATGCTCATCTGTTTCGCACTGGTCGTCGGTGTCGCACTCACGCTCGCACTCGCGTGCACCAAAGTCGTTCCCACACGGCGGGACACCGGGCACGGCCATTCCGTGTGGGCTCGGATAGCGCCGCATGCGACCGCAGCCACGGCCGTCGCCATCGCGTTCGTCGCCGCAATCATCGTCCTGGCGTTCTGGGACGATCCGGCGCCATCGACCGGACTCACCTACACCGGTGCGGTCGCGGCCGTCCTCACCGCCGTCCTCGTCGTCTGCTCACTGGGCGGATGGTCGTCGGCCGTCCAGATCGGGATCCATGCGCCGGCCGCAGCCGTCGTCGCCGGGGCACTCTCGGCCGTCGTCGACAATTACGTCGGCGGCGATTGGGCGCAGGCCCTGACGGTCCTCGTCCCGGTCGCCGTGTGGTGGCTCTATCTCGCGGTGTTCCTCGGCAATGTCACCCCACGGTCGTCCAAGGCGATGGGATTGCTGCCGCCGGAGGCGACACGAGGATCAGTTGTCCCGCGCGTCGAGAGTCGCGGCGACATCGGCCGGGAAGCCACCGGTGGCGACCGGGCCCCACGCTGAGGGCGTGATGCGGATCAGCGACTTGTTCTGCAGCGCCATAGCCTCGCGGTATTCCTGCCAATCGGGGTGCTCACCGGAGATCGCCCGGAAGTAGTCGACCAGGCCGTCTTCGGCGTCGGGCATGTCGAAGACCTCGGCGGTCCCGTCGACCTGCACCCACGGTCCATTCCACTCGTCGGACACCACGCAGACACCGACCTGCGGTCGGCGCTTGGCGTTGATGGTCTTCGCACGCCCGGGATAGGTGGCGATCACGATGCGCCCGGCCTCGTCGACGCCGCCGGTGACCGGCGAGAGCTGCGGAGCACCCGAGGATTTCGTGGTCAGCAGCAGCATCCGGTGCCGGGGGCGGAGGAATTCGATCAGCTGGGCCTTCTCGACGTCGGTGGCCGTGGCGATGGTTCTGGGCATGTCCCCACCGTAGGAGACCGCACCGCGACCGTCGCGCCTCCCGGCGCTCCGACGCGCCGCCACAATCACGCAGGCCCACCGATGAGCCGCAGTAACGCTTTATGGTGTGGAGACCATCGACCGAAGGAGAGACCGACATGTCCGATTCTCCTACTGTGACGCCGTTACCGCCGTCCCCCGGCCTGCGCGAATTGACGGTGCGCGGCATCATTCTCGGCGGCGCGATCACCTTGGTGTTCACCGCGGCGAATGTATATCTGGGCCTCAAGGTGGGTTTGACGTTCGCGACTGCGATCCCGGCCGCGGTCATCTCGATGGCGATCCTGCGGTTCTTCGCCAACCATTCGATCATCGAGAACAACATCGTGCAGACCATCGCCTCGGCGGCGGGCACACTCTCGGCGATCATCTTCGTGCTCCCGGGCCTGGTGATGATCGGCTGGTGGAGCGGCTTCCCGTACTGGATCACCGTCGGGGTGTGTGCGGTCGGCGGCATCCTCGGCGTGATGTATTCCATCCCGTTGCGCCGCGCCCTGGTCACCGGATCGGATCTGCCTTACCCGGAAGGTGTTGCGGCAGCGGAGGTCCTGAAGGTCGGCGAGACCTCGGAAGGCGCGGAGGGCAACCGCGCGGGCCTGCTCGCGATCATCATCGGTTCGGTCGGTGCCGCGCTCTTCGCACTGCTGACCAAGATGCGCATCTTCACCGACGCGGTCACGGCGGTGTACCGGATCGGCAGTGGCGGCAGTTTGTTCGGTGCGAGCCTGTCGCTGGCCCTCATCGGCGTCGGGCACCTCGTCGGACTCACCGTCGGCATCGCGATGCTCGTGGGACTCGTCATCTCCTACCTGGTCCTCATGCCGATCTATTCGTGGGGCGATTTCACCGCATCCACCGGGGCGATCGGTGATGTGATCGACACCGTCTTCTCCTCGGACGTCCGGCTCATCGGCGCGGGCACCATCGCGATCGCCGCCGTGTGGACCCTCGTCAAGATCCTGCGGCCGGTCATCACCGGAATCTCCGGCGCACTCACCTCGGCGCGCTCGCGACGGGCGGGCGTCACCGTCGACATCACCGAACGCGATATCCCGATCGCCTACGTGGGCGCCGCTGTCATCGCGCTGCTCATCCCGATCGGATTGCTGCTCTGGGACTTCGTCGAGACGGCCGCGTCCGGGTCCTCTGCGACGCCGCTCGCCGGCTCGGCGGGCGGCATCATCACCGTGACGATCGTCTTCGTCGTCGTCATCGGATTGGTGATCGCCGCCGTCTGCGGCTACATGGCCGGGCTGATCGGATCGTCGAACAGCCCCATCTCTGGTGTCGGTGTGCTGGCCGTGATCATCGCCGCGGTGGTCATCAAGGTCGTCTACGGCACGGCCACCGGCGATCAGACCGACGCGCTGATCGCCTACACCCTTTTCGCAACGGCGATCGTCTTCGGCGTCGCCACCATCTCCAACGACAACCTCCAAGACCTCAAGACCGGTCAACTGGTCGGCGCCACCCCGTGGAAGCAGCAGGTCGCGCTCATCATCGGCGTGCTGTTCGGGTCGGCGATCATCCCGCCGATCCTCGGTCTGATGAACTCCTCCTTCGGTTTTGCCGGCACCCCCGGCGCGGGGAGCGACGCGCTGTCGGCGCCGCAGGCCCAACTGCTCTCCACCCTGGCCAAAGGTGTGCTGGGCGGGTCCCTGGATTGGGGGCTGCTCGGCATCGGCGCACTGATCGGCGTCGGCGTCATCGTCGTCGACGAGGTACTCGGCAAGACCACCGGCCGGTTGCGGTTGCCGCCGCTGGCCGTCGGGATGGGGATGTATCTGCCGATGTCGCTGACCCTGATCATCCCGTTCGGTGCGATCGCCGGGGTGATCTACAACAAGTGGGCGGTCCGCTCGGGCGGCAACGTCGAGCAGAAGAAGCGGATCGGGGTCCTCATGGCCACCGGCCTCATCGTCGGGGAGAGCCTGTTCGGCGTTGTCTTCGCCGCCGTCGTGGCTGCCACCGGCAACGACAGCGCGCTCGCCGTCGTCGGCGACGGCTTCGCCGACTACGCCCAGTGGCTGGGCATCGTGTTCTTCGTCCTGATAGTCGTCGGGTTGTACAAGTGGGCCCAGCGCATCGCTTCTCCCACTCCCACTGCCCCCACGCCCAAACGCTGACCCGGCCGTCAGGCCCGGCGCACGTCACCGACGACGGCAGCCTCGAGTAGCGCGAGGATGCGCGCGCCCCAACCGTCGTCGAGCCGGCCGTAGGTGAGCGTGTGCAAAATCGCTGCACCGCCCAGCATTTCGATCAGGATGGCCGGGTCGACGCCATCTCGGATCTCGCCGCGGGTCCGGGCCGCTTCGAGGCGCTGCGCCACGCCGCCGAAGACGTTCGCGAAGCCGTCGAGCACCCGCTGGTGCACGACCGGGTCGGCGGCCATGTCGGCGATCAGGCCCGGTAGCGCGGCCCGGGTGACCGGACTGCCGAAGACCTCGCACACCTCGTCGACCATCTGGGCGAGGTCCGCCGCGAGCGGTCCGGTCTGCGGCACCAGGGTGGTGAAGCGGCCGAAGGTGGCGTCGTGGATCAGATGGGGTTTGGATTCCCAGCGCCGATAGATCGCCGTCTTGGTGGTGCCGGCCCGCTGCGCCACCCATGCGACCGTCACTCCGGCATATCCGGCCTCCACCAACAATGCGCGGACCGCACCGATCACTGCGGTGTCGATGCCGCCGTCGCGCGGCCGTCCCACGGTTTTTCGGATTCTGCTGCGGGCGGGCAGATCGTCTGCTGTCATAACGCTACTGAGCGTAGCGTAATAACGGAGAGGCCGCCCATGGTCGAGACTGCACCCACCGACGATCGCCCCACCGGTCCCACCACCCCGGTGGTCGAGGCCCACGTCGATCCACTACAGCGATCGGCGCGCGACACATCCACGGTCCCAACGGTTCTCGCGGACTGGATCACGGCACACGAGGACAATTCCCGCGGCCGCCCCGGATTGCGGATCGACGCCGGTATCGACGCCAACGGGATGTCGTCGGAAACGATCATGGTCGACGCGAACTGGGCCGACGGCCGAGCGCCGGCCGACGAGCGGTGGGTCATGCGCATGGCCCCCCGGCCCGAGGACATCCCCGTCTTCGACACCTACCGCCTCGACCATCAATACAAGACGATGCGCACCGCGGCGCAGGCCACCGGGCTACCGATCCCGCGGGTGCGGTGGCTCGAACCGACCGGCAGCGTCCTCGGATCCCCGTTCTTCCTCATGGATCGCGTCGAGGGTCTCGTCCCACCCGACGTCATGCCCTACACCTTCGGCGACAACTGGCTCTTCGACGCGAGTCCCGAACAGCAACGCGCCCTGCAGGATTCCAGCATCGAACTCGTCGCACGTCTGCACGCGATCCCCGACGCCCCGGGCACGTTCGGATACCTCCGGGAGGGCCGGCCGGCCGGCGACTCCGATCTACGCAGTCAGCTCGCGTGGCTGTCGCAGTGGTACCGGTCGTCGGCGGCCGCGATCGGCTCCTCGCCGCTGGTCGATCATGCGCTGCGCTGGCTGGACGAGAATTTTCCGACCGAGGCGGCGGCCGGCGAGTCGGTGCTGACCTGGGGTGACGCCCGGATCGGCAACGTGATCTATCAAGATTTCATGCCCGCGGCGATCCTCGACTGGGAGATGGCGACCATCGGCCCGCGAGAACTCGACGTCTCGTGGATGATCTTCGCGCATCAGGTCTTTCAGGAGCTGTGCGGATTGGCCGGACTGCCGGGGATGCCCGAGTTCCTGCGCGAGGACGACGTGCGCGCCACCTATCGCGAACTGACCGGCGTCGAACTCGGTGACCTGCGCTGGTTCTCGGTGTTCGCGGGCGTCGTCTGGTGCTGCGTCTTCATGCGCGCCGGCGCCCGTCGCGTGCACTTCGGCGAGATCCCCCGGCCCGCCGACGTCGACGCCGAGCTGTTCTATCACCGCACACTCCTCGAACGACTCCTCACGGAAGGACCGTAATGCTCGGCCCCACAGACGAATTCCCGGTCCACCAGACCGCCGCGCCCATCGCGTGGCCGGGCACCTCCGACCGCAACTTCTACGACCGATCGTATTTCAACGCCCACGACCGCACCGGCGAGATCTTCGTCATCACCGGCATCGGCTACTACCCCAACCTCGGGGTCAAGGATGCGTTCGTCCTCGTCAACCGCGGCGGCACCACACACACCGCGGTCCATCTGTCGGATGCCATCGACAACGATCGGCTCCACCAGCATGTCGGTGGCTACCGGGTCGAGGTGAGCGAACCACTGCGCTCACTCCGGATCACATTGGACGAGATCGACGGTATCGCCGCCGACCTGAGTTTCACCGGACTGTTCGACGCGCTGCAGGAGATGCCGCATGTGATGCGCACCGGGCAGCGGATCACGTTGGACGCCCAGCGTTTTGCGCAGCTCGGCAGTTGGCAGGGACATCTGGTGATCGACGGCGAGGAGATCGCCGTCGATCCCGCAACCTGGATCGGGTCGCGGGACCGCTCGTGGGGTATCCGACCGGTCGGCGAGCCGGAACCCGCGGGGCGGCCGGCCGATCCGCCATTCGAGGGAATGTGGTGGACCTACATCCCGATGGCGTTCGACGATTTCCAACTCGTGCTCATCGTGCAGGAGGCCCCGGACGGGTTCCGCTCCCTCAACGATTGCAGCCGCGTCTGGAAGGACGGTCGCGTGGAGCAGCTGGGCTGGCCACGCATCGCGGTGGACTACCGGTCGGGCACCCGGATTCCCACCGGCGCGTCCATCGACATGACCGACGCCACCGGCGGCCCACTACATCTCGACGTCAGCTCGCTGCTGGCCGCACCGATCCACGTGGGCGGTGGCTATGGCGGCGATCCCGACTGGACGCACGGACTGTGGAAGGGCGCGGACTTCACCGAGCGACGCACCTACGATCTCGCCGATCCCGCTGTCGCCGGCCGTATCCCGTTCGGGGTGATCGATCACGTCGGCCGGGCGGTTCTGCGAGAAGCCGACGGCACCACCCGCGAGGGATGGGGACTGTTCGAACACGGTGCGCTCGGCCGCCACGATCCGTCCGGCTTCGCCGACTGGCTCTCGGTCGCGCCGTAGTCGCGGATATCGCTCAGGTGAATGCGCCCACCGCGAAACCGACGAGAAGCACTGCGGTTCCGCCGATCTCGCCCACGATGAGAGCGATCATCGAGGTGCGTAGCCCGGACGTCGGATGGGCGAACTGGTTGGTGGTGTCGCGGCGGAATCCGTGTTCGATGTAGGTGAGGATGGCTCCGACGAAGAACACGATCGGGACTCCGGCGGCCACGAGGTTCAGCCACGCCGGCCACGCACTGAACTGCACGAGCGCCGCCAGCAGAGCCGTCGCGAACGAGTACATCAGGGCGGCGCGGTGGGCGATGTCGACGTACGGATGCGCGAGATGATCCGATGCGGTCATCATCTGGCGGTACTTCCACACCCCCAGTACGAGTGCGAGCAGAAAGATCAGTCCCGCGACGAACAGGACGACCGCGGCGTCGAGATTCATCGCGTCACCGATCGGGCGGTTCGTTCGTGAACACCTGGCAGCATGCGATCATCGTCGCATGCGCGATCGGCTCCGCACCGGCACCCTGACGCGGCGGGGACTTCTCGTCGACGTCGGCGCCGCGGTCGTCTTCGGCGCCGTCGCCATCCCGGTCCACCTCGTCCAGTCCGGCGCGGCGACCGCCGCCGCGGTCCTGGTGACCCTCGCACTCGCCCTGCGGCGGGTGGCACCCAGCGCGATGATCGCGCTCACGCTGGCCTCGGCCGTCGTGCAGGTCGCCGCCGACCAGGTCGCGGTGCTGGCCGCACTGGCATACTTTCCGCTGTTCGCCACCGTCGGCGGGCATCCCGATCGGCGCGTGCGGTTCGGCTCCCTGGCGGTGGCCGTCGTCGGGAGTGTGCTCGCCGGCTGGGAGTTCCCACGCGCATATGCCGACGCGGCCGGAAAGCCGATCGCCATTGCCGTCTTCGGATTCGCCGGCGCCGCGGTCGTGGTCATCGGCGGCTGGGCCTTCGGCTTCATCCGCCACCAGCGGCGCATCGTCGCTCAGGTGGCGGTGGCCGAGACCGTCGCCGAGCTCGAACGGCGACGCCTGCTCGACCTGTACGACGAACAGACCGAACGCACCCGGCTCGCGCGCGACATGCACGACGTGGTGGCGCACTCGCTGACCGTGGTCGTCGCGCAGGCCGAGGGCGCCCGGCTGCGTATGGACGCCGACCCGGCGGCCGCACGGGATGCGTTGGGTGTCATCGCCGGCACCGCACGTGAGGCGCTCGGCGACGTCCGCACCCTTCTCGAGCAGTTGCGCAGCGAGGACGCGTCGTCGGTGTCGCGGTCGGATCGGGCCGGCATCTTCGAGCGGATGCGCGGCGCCGGGATGACCATCGACAGCCGCGAGACCGGCAGTGCGGCTGACGCCGATCCCCTGATCGCGCGTGTCGCCGACCAGGTGCTGGGCGAGGCGTTGACCAACGCCCTCAAGTACGGTGATCTCGCCCGTCCCGTCGTCGTCCGGCTGGACTGGACCACGGGATGCCGGATCTCCGTGTGGAATGCCTTGTCGGACAACCCGTTGGCTCCTGGCGGTGCCGGACACGGACTGGCCGGCCTCGCCGAACGTGCCGCGCAGGTCGGCGGACGGCTCCGCAGCACCGGCGACAGCGACGGCGGCTGGCTGGTCGAATTGGACGTTCCCGCAGCCCAGGAGGTGCGCACCCGATGATCCGCATCGCGCTCGTCGACGATCAGCCGTTGTTCCGTGGTGGTATCGCGATGATCGTCGAGAGCCAGTCCGACATGATCGTGGTGGCCCAGGAATCCTCGGCGATCGGACTGGCCGGAGTCGCGGCCACCACCCGGCCCGACATCGTCCTGATGGACGTGCGGATGCCGGGCATCGACGGCATCACGGCCACCGGTGACCTGCTCGCCGAACTCGGTGACGCGGCACCGAAGGTGTTGGTGTTGACCACCTTCGACACCGACGAGGCGGCCGCGTCGGCGATCGCCGCCGGTGCGAGCGGCTTCGTCCTCAAGGATGCGCAGCCAGAGTTCCTGCTCGCCGCGATCCGCGCGGTGTGCGACGGCAGCCAGGTGGTCGCCGCGTCGGCGACCCGGCGGCTCTTCGAGACACATCGGCCCCGGGCCGGCGAACCCGGGCCCGAATATCAACAGCTGACCCCACGTGAACGCGAGATCCTCCTGCGCGCCGCACGCGGACTGTCGAATGCCGAGATCGCCGCCGCCGAGGTGCTGTCGGAGGCCACCGTCAAGACCCACATCTCCCGGATTCTCACCAAACTGGCGCTGCGCGACCGGGTTCAGCTGGTCGTCTACGCCTACGACCACGGACTGGTCTGACCGAATCCGGCCCGGCCCGGTACATCCACGGATGTAGTGGCCTGCACCTCGGGACGGACCGAAGTCGGTCACCGCGACCGACGACCGGCGCCGTCGCCGCCCGTAGCGTCGCAACCATGACGCCCCCTCCCGCACCTGCCGTCGTCCTGCATGACGTGTCACTGACCTACGGCGCCGACGCCGCCCGCGTACACGCCCTGCGCAACGTGACCCTGAACCTGTACCGCGGCGAGTTCACCGCGATCATGGGTCCGTCCGGGTCCGGCAAGTCGACCCTGATGAACGCCATCGCCGGACTCGACGAGATCAGCTCGGGTCAGATCTGGCTGGGCGGTACCCCGCTCGCCGGCCTCGACGACACCGCGCGCACATTGCTGCGCCGCAACAACATCGGGTTCGTCTTCCAGTCGTTCAACCTGATCCCCACGTTGACCGCCGACGAGAACATCCGGCTGCCGTTCGTGCTCGCCGGCATCCGCCCCGATGACCGACAGCAGGCCTGGATCGCCCACCTCATCACCACGCTCGGGCTCGGTGACCGGCTCGGCCATCTGCCCGCGGAACTGTCCGGCGGACAGCAGCAGCGCGTCGCGATCGCGCGTGCACTCGCCCCGCATCCGACGATCATCCTCGCCGACGAACCTACCGGGGCCCTCGACACCCGTACCGGGCGAGAGGTGTTGGCGCTGTTGACCGCGGCAGCCCGCGAGTACGGGCAGGGCATCGCGATGGTCACCCATGATCCGGTCGCCGCGTCGCACGCCGACCGGATCGTCCTGCTCGCCGACGGCCGGATCGTCGGCGAATATCGGGGTCTGGATCCGCGCGAGATCTCCCGGCTCCTCATCGACCTGCAGGAGACGCCGGCATGAGGGCCACCGCCACGCGGCTGACCATCGGCTCACTGCGCGAATTGGCCACCGTCGGGGTGGTTTCGGCGCTCTCGGCCGCGTACGGCGCCGCCCTGATGACCGCATCGGACATGCTGTCGGTGTACGCCGTCCACAAGGGCGGGTCGCCGGGAAGGCTGCTCGACGTCGTCGCCGACGTCTTCATCCTTATCGCCCTGTTCGTGTCGGGGATCGTCATCAGCAATGGCGTCGGCACCGTCATCGCCGGACGCCGCAACCGGCTACGGTTGTTGCGGCTCGTCGGCGCGACCTCGGCACAACTGCGCGCGAGCATCACCCGCGCCGTCGTGCTCGTCGCGGCCCTCGGTGCCGTCGGCGGTGCGGTGCTCGGCACGATCGGCGGCGACATCACCCGAATCATTCTGGTACACAACGGCACGCTGGCGCACGGCGGCTACCGGATGTTGCCACCCGGAGTCCTCGTGGCGGTTGCCGCCGTGGTGGTGACCGGCGCCATCGCCGCCCGCGCCGGAACCCGCGCCACGCTCGCCGGGTTCGCCGCGGCGCCGGTGCTCGGTCGGGTCGGCGCCGGGCGACGTGTCTTCGCGGTCGTGGCAGCTCTCGCCGGCGGCGCACTGCTCGCCCTGGCTGCTGTCTTGGGCGAACATGGGAACCTGATCGGCTTCGTCGTCGCATTTCTCGGCGCCGCAACGGTTTCCGTGGGCGCACTGGTCGGCGCCCAACTGATCGTGCCGACCCTGGTGCGGCTGGGCGGGCGCCTGCTCGGCGGCAGCGCGGCGTCGGCGGTCGCACGCAAGAACGCGGTCGGCGATCCACACCGCACCACCCGCTCGGTGCTGGGCCTGCTGATCGGCGTCACCCTCGTCACCACCATCGCATCCGGCATGACCTCGGTGTCACGATCGGTCGACGAGTGGGACCTGACCCCCGCAAACGCCGCTGCCACCCGAGAAACCCTGGCCGTGATGACCGCGATTCTCCTTGCCGTGGTCGCGATCTCGGTGGTCGTCTCCGCCGTCGGCTTCGTCTCGACGATGTCGCTCACCGTGATCGGCCGGACCGCGGAGATCGGCATGCTGCGCACCATGGGATTCACTGCGCGGCAGGTACGTTCGATGATCTTCCGCGAATCACTGGCCATGTCGGGTACCGCGGTCGCCACCGGCCTGCTCCTCGGGATACTGTTCGGGACCCTCGGCAGCCAGTCCCTGGTCGGGGCGTTGACGTCGGGCGTGCCGATCGGACTGCCCTGGCCAGCCCTGGTAGCGATCGTCGTCGGGACCGTCGGCCTCGCGCTCGTCGCCGCCCTGCCGCCGAGCCGTCGGGCGGTGGCGGTCAGCCCGGTCGAGGCGCTCCGGATCGGCGCACAGCGGTAGACATCTCTCTCGGAAACCGCTTGGAATGCCTACCGTTCGGGTGGCACGGGATCACCGGCGGTGATCAGCGCCTTGATGTTGTCGAGCTGATCCCAGATGTTGACCTGCATCCCGGCCAGCACGCGACCGTCCTCGCCGACCCAGTAGGCGACGAATTCGCGACCGGCGACATCACCACGCAGCACGACCTCGTCGTCGGGGCCGGCCAGCCCGGTGTACTCCATGCCGAGGTCGAACTGGTCGGTGAAGAAGTACGGCAGATTGGTGTATTGCTCTGCTCCGCCAAGCACATTCGCGGCCGCAACGGCCGGCTGATTGAGTGCGTTGGCCCAGTGCTCGGTGCGTACCCGCCGCTTCAGAATCGGGTGCGCCGCGTTCACGATGTCGCCGACGACGAAGATGTCGGGATCGCTGCTGCGCAGCCCGGCGTCGACGAGGACTCCGCCGCCGTCGATGTCGAGTCCCGCCGATCGGGCCGGACCGAGTGCCGGGACCGCACCGGCGGCGACGAGCACGGCGTCGGCGTCGATGGTGGCGCCGTCGCCGAGCCGGATGCCGGTCGCCACCCCCGCGTCGACGAGGATCTCCTCGACCTGCGCGTTGGTGCGTATGTCGACACCGTGTTCACGATGTAGGCCCGCGAACACCTCGGCCACCTGCGCGCCCAGCACCCGCAGCAGCGGCAGTTCGCCGGCCTCCAGCACGGTGACCTCCGCGCCGCGTCCGCGTGCCGAGGCAGCCACCTCCAGCCCGATCCAGCCGCCACCGATGATCGCCAGCCGACGGCCCGGCCCGACGTCGTCATCCAAGGCATGTGCGTCGTCGAGCGTGCGCAGATAGTGCACGTGGGCGGCGTCGGCGCCGGGGAGATCCAGATGTCGTGAGGACGACCCGGTGGCAAGCACCAGCTTGTCGTAACCGAGGGTCGATCCATCGGGCAGCGCAACGGTTTTCGCCGCGGCGTCGATGCGTTCGACGGTGGTACCCGGGCGCAGGTCTATCTTGTTGTCGCGATACCAGTCGGCGTCGTGCACGGTGAACTCGTCGGGCTTCTTGGTGCCGGCGAGGAAGTCTTTGGACAGCGGTGGCCGCTCGTAGGGGAGCCGGTTCTCCGCCCCGATCAGCACCACGTCACCGTCGAAATCCTGTTGACGCAATGCCTCGGCGGTCTTGGCTCCCGCCAGGCCGCCGCCGACGATCACAACTGAGGTCATGGCGTTCCTGCCTTCCTGGAGGGGACGCGTTCCACCGTACCCGCGGCGCGCGGACCATTCCGATATACGCGCGAACCGCGGCTTAATCCGACGGGCCGGTGGACCGGTCACCCCGCAACCGTTTGCGGATCAGCTCGGCGCTGATCAGGCACATCGGCAGACCGATCCCCGGACGGGTGGAGGCACCCGCGTAGTAGAGGCCGTCGACCTTGCGGGAGCGGTTGGTGGCACGCAGAAAAGCACTCTGCCGCAACGTGTGCGCCGGCCCGAGTGCACCACCGGACCACGAGTTGACGTCGGCGACGAAGTCGGCGGGACCGATGGTGCGCCGCAGGACGATCCGGTCGGCGAGGTCGCCGATGCCCGCCCAGTCGGCGACGAGGTCGATGGCGCGGTCGGCGATCTGCTCGATCACCGGGTCACCGGATCCGTCCGGCCCACCGCGTCCCAGTTCGGGATCCGGTGGAACCGGTATCAGCACAAACAGATTCTCGTGGTCGGCGGGAGCGACCGAATCATCGGTGGCCGACGGCCGGCACACGTACAGCGACGCCGGGTCGGGAACCCGGGTGGGTTCGGTGAAGATCGCATCGAAGTTGTCGTGCCAGTCCGCGGTGAAAAACAGGGAATGATGCGCCAGTTGCGGCAACTCGCCGCGCACCCCGAGCAGCACCAGCACCGCTCCAGGTCCGGAGGTCCGCCGATTCCACCACCGTTGGCCGAAGGTCTGTAAAGGCTTTGGCAGCAACCGGGTTTCGAGGTGATGCAGATCCGCTGCGCCGATCACGACGTCGGCGGGCATCGTGGTCTCGGTGCCGTCGGGCCCGAGCACGCGGACGCCGGTGACCGCGGCGCGCCGGCCGATCGGCGCTCGCCGGCGAAGGCCCCGCGTGCAGATCTCGACAGCCGTTGTGTCCGTGTGTAATCGGGCGCCTTGCTCGCGCGCCACCTCGACGAGCGCGTCGACGAACCGGGCGAATCCGCCCTGCGGGTATCGCACCCCGTCGTCGAGGTCGAGCCAACTCATCAGGTGATACATCGCCGGCGCCCGTTCCGGACTGGCCCCGAGGAACACCGACGGATAGCCGAGGATCTGTCGCAGCCTGCGGTCGCGAAAGTGCCGGGCGGCGAAATGCTCCAGACTCTCGGTGAGCAAGCGCGCCAACAGCGGTACCCGGCGCAACAATTCGGCGCCGGCGAAGGCGGCCGGCGACTCGAAGTTGGTGTAGAGAAAGCGCCGCACCGCGACGTCGTAGGTGTCTTGGGCCGACTCCAGGTATTTGTCGAAGACGGCACCGGCTCCGGGTTCGATCCGCTCGAACATCTCGCGATTGCGGGCGCGATCGCCGGACACGTCGACCGACTCCGCCGTGCCCTCGCCCTCCCCGTCGTCTTCGAAGAACACCCGATAGCCCGGCTCGAGGCGCGTCAGATCCAGGTGTGCCTCGGTGGAGGTGCCCAGTAGCGCGAAGAAGTGGTCGAAGACCTCGGGCATCAGCCACCACGACGGGCCGGTGTCGAAGCGGAAGCCGTCACGTTCCCAGCGTCCGGCGCGACCGCCCGGCTCGGGGTTCTTCTCGACGACGTCGACGTCGTGGCCGTCGGCGGCCAGCAGCGCCGCGGTCGCCAACCCGGCCACCCCGCCGCCGATGATGACCACCCGCTGCGCACCGCTCATCGGGTCACCGCGTCGACAGTGCCCGGGCGGCCACGCCTGCGGACCGCGGCCACGGCGATACGCATCTTGGCGGGCGCCGGCACCCGCACGCGGCGGGTGACCGCCACCTCGGGCGGGGTCCGCCGCAGCCGTGCCGACAGGTCGGCGAACAGATCGTGGGCGACACACACGGCGACCCGCGACTGGCGGGGCAGTTCGGGGATCATGGCTGCGGCCGCGGCGAGGTCGGCGTCGATCTCGTCGAGCCATGCCCGCCATGCCGCAGCACTCGGCGCACGCGGGTCGAGCCCGGTCAGGTAGCGCCGGCCGAGTTCGCCGTCGTCGACGCCGAGGTCGCGCAAGAAATTGACCTTCTGGAAGGCGGCCCCGAGCCGGCGTGCGCCGTCACCCAGCGCCTCGTACCGGGCATCGCGGCCGGGGAGGTCGGCGACGAACACCCGCAGGCACATCAGGCCCACGACCTCGGCCGATCCGTAGATGTAGGCGGCCAGGCTCTGCTCGTCGTGGACGCTGTGGTCCAGGTCGGTGCGCATGGATGCGAAGAACGGGCCGGTCAGGGACGCGTCGATACCCACCCGGCGGGCGGTGCGGGCGAACGCATGCACCAGCAGGTTCGTGCTCGTCCCGGTGCCGAGCGCCGCGACTGTCTCGGCTTCGAGCTGATCGAGCGCGCTCCGCAGCCGCGCCGGATCGTGCCCGGGACGCGGCGCGTCGACGATCTCGTCGGCCAGGCGGGCCAGCGCGTAGACGTTGCGTATTTCCCGGCGTTCGCGTCCGGCCAGCAGCCGCGACGCCAGCCCGAACGACGACGAGTACCGCCGGATCACCAGGTCGGCGCTGGCCTCGGCGACGTCGTCGTAGAGCCGATGCGCCCCGGCCGTGGTGCGGTATCTCACGACGGGTCCCGGTCATGCCCGCGATAGGGGTCCGGTCCGGTCCCGAGCGCATGTACCTGGTCGACGAACCACGGACTCAACAACCACGGAGTGTGCCGGGCCGCCGACCAGACGTCGTCGATACCCGTCCACGCCACATCCATGACCTCGTCGGGATCGGGCCGCACCGCTCCGGCCGGGCGGGCCACGAACACCGGACACACCTCGTTCTCGACCACGCCGCCGGCGTCGACGGCACGGTAGCGGAAGTCGGGCAGCACGCAGCGCACATCGGTCAGGCGCAGGCCGAGTTCCCGCTGCGCATAGCGATGTACCGCGGCCTCGACGCTCTCCCCGGGACGTGGATGACCACAGAAGGAGTTGGTCCACACGCCCGGCCATGTCTTCTTGGCCAACGCACGCCGGGTCATGAGCAGCCGGCCCGCCTCGACGAGGTGGCACGAGAACGCGAGGTGCAGCGGAGTGGCAGCCGTATGCACCGACAGCCGGTCGGCAGTTCCGCACGGCGTGCCGTCGGGCTCGACGAGCACCACCAGGTCCTCGCTGCGGTCCTCGGTCATGTGCGCTCTACTCCCGTGCTCGGTCGCCACTTGCTGCCTCCAGCCAACAGCACGTGCGCGCCGGCGCCAATTCCGGTGGGCCCGGCCACCTCAGTCGCGGTGCAGCAGCGGCAGCAGTCGCTGGGTCTTCTCGGGTGTCCACCCCGGTGGTTGCAGGATGCTCGCCCATGACGACGGGATCGCCGACAGGTAGTTGTGGCCGTGCCCGTCCGGCACGTCGATCGAGACCGCCATATCCGCCGACACCTGCAAGAACGTGACGAACGGAATCCACGTCATCGCGCCGAGCACGTCGCGTCCGTGTGCTTCCTTGAGCCAGTCCGGCTCGTTGAGGATGAGCCTCGGCGACCACCAGGCGATCGGATCCGAGGCATGCTGCAGGTACACGATGTGCGGGTCGGCCCACGGCGCCGCCGGGCGGTCGAGATCTGCGGCATCGGCGATGAAGCGGACGTGCTGCCCACCGTCGTAGATGGGCAGCACCTGTGGTGAGCCCGCATCGCGCTCGGCGGTGGCGTCGCTCCACAGCCGGTTGTTGAACGTCGGTCCGACGAACAGCGCGCCGTCGGTACGGGCGACGACGGTCGGCACCGTGCCGAACGCGGCCTCGGCACCGAACGACCCCAGGCTCTCGCCGAACACCACGACCTTGGGTCGCCGACCCTCCGGCAGCGCCCGGATGCGAGCATCGACCGCCTCGAACAGTGCGCTGCCTGCCTGCCTGGCTCGTTCGCTGTCGACGAGGAATGACAACCAGCTCGGCAGATACGAGTACTGCATCGAGACAGTCGCCACGTTGCCGTTGTACATGTATTCCAGCGAGTCGACGGTGGACTTGTTCAGCCAGCCCGATCCGGTCGCCGACCCGATCGCCACCACCGCCCGATTCAGCCCGCCGGCCCGGACCAATTCGTCGGCGGCCAGTGCGGCATTCGCCCGCAGGTCGTCCCCCGACCCGAGACCGACGAAGGCACGGATCGGTTCCGTCGCGGGCGTCCCGTTGAACTCCGAAAGCTGTTGCGTACCAGGACCGTTCGCGACGAATTTCCGGCCCTCACGCCCGAGCGACGCCCAGCTGACCAACGATTCCGGTCCGCCCGATCGCAGGGCCGTCGCGGGCGGGTTGGTCGTCGGGTCGGTCTCGTCGTTGGCGGCGGCAAACGAGGCGTTGAGCCACTTCATCGAGTAATTGGCCACCACCCCGTTGAGGATGAACACGCTGATCAAGACGATCACCGTCACCCCGGCCACCGCCGAGATCCGAGGTGGTGCAAAGCGATTGAGCTTGTACACCGCCCAGACGACCAGCGCGGCCCACAGCTGTCCGATCACCATCAGGATCACGAACACGATCACCGCGACGACGAGGATGGTCGGATACGCCGTCCACGACAGCTGCCCGACCCGCATGAGCGACCGAATCTCGGTCTGCCACTCCGAATACCACCAGAACATGACGGCCGTGCCGACGGCGAACACGAGCGCCAGGCCCGCCCACACGTACCACGGTGGGGACGGCCACCGCCGGCCGCGCGAGATCATGAATCGCGCGAGCCAGGCGAAGAATGCGCCGAGGCAGTACCCGAGTGCGGCCGCCGCCCCGCTCACGATGCCCTGGAACAGGGGCCCGCGCGGCAGCAGCGACGGCGTCGCCGAGAGCCACAGGAACACGGTGCCCACCACCAGGCCGGAGAAACTGATGCGCCGGCAATAGGCCAGCGCGAGGACTCCGGCCCGCGACCATCGGGAACGGACGACGCTCGCCCCCACCGTGCCCGTCTCCCCCGCCGTGCTCGACTCCGGCACTGTGTCACGCTCCTGTTGTCCGTACTCTTGTGATTCGTTGCCCACGCGATTCGTTCCCGGCCCGCCGGGCACGTCAGTCGATACATCGTGGCAGAGAACGTCGGTCCGGGCGCGAGCAGCGGGGAGGAGACGATCGTGAACCGTCGGTTCGGTCTGCTCTGCATCGGCGTGGTGGCGATCCTGATCGTCGTCCAGATCCTGGTGTTCGGTCCGTCGATCCCGGACGGCGGGTGGTCGGTCTCGGTGGGGGCGGTCCTCATCCTCCTCATCGGAAAGGCAGTGGGGCTCACCTGGGACGATGTCGGGTTGTCGCCCCGCTCGATGGGTCGCGGCCTGCAATATGCGGCCGTCATCGTGGGGGCGATCGCTGTGATCGCCGCCGTCGGCGTGGCACTTCCGTTCACCCGGGAGCTTTTCCACAACGACGCCTACCGGGACGTAGGGCCGGCGCTCTACTCCGCGCTGATCCTCATCCCGCTGCGTACCGTGCTGGCCGAGGAGCTCATCTTCCGGGGCGTGCTGTTCGGTGCCCTGCGCCGGACCTTCACCCCGCGGACCGCGTTACTCACCCAAGCCGGGCTCTTCGGGCTGTGGCACGTGGCGTCGTCGCTGGGGTTGTCGGCGCACAATCAGGCGCTCGGTGACACCGTCGGGACGGGCGCGTGGGGCACCGCGGCCGGCGTCCTCCTTGCCGTGTTGGTGACCGGATTCGCCGGAATCATCCTGGGCTGGTTGCGTATTCGCAGTGGCAGCCTCCTCGCGCCGATCGCGTTGCACTGGGCGGTCAACGGCGTGGGTGCGATCGCGGCCGCGATCGCCTGGCATCTGCCGAGCTGAGCCGCTGCGACCGCCCACCGCCCGAACGCCACTATGCTCGATCGGGTGAATGCCGACACCGTCTCAGCCCAGCGCGCGACCCCGCAGGCCCCGAAGGTGCGCGCGGGAATCGTGGTCACCGGAACCGAGGTCCTCACGGGCCGAATCACCGACGAGAACGGTCCCTGGGTGGCACAGCGACTGCTCGCCATGGGCGTCGACGTTGCGCATATCACCATCGGTGGGGACCGTCCGGAGGATCTGACGGCGCAGCTGCGTTTCCTCGCCGACACCGGCGTCGACCTCATCGTCACCACTGGTGGGCTCGGTCCGACGGCCGACGATCTGACCGTCGAGACCGTCGCCCGCTTCTGCGAACGGCCGCTCTATCTCGACGACGACCTCGAAAGGCATATCGGTCAGATCATTTCGCGTTGGCAACGGCAACGCGGCGAGGCGGAGTCCGAATCCACCCGCGCCGGGACGCACAAGCAGGCCATGGTCCCTGGAGGGGCGCTCGCGATCCCGCCGGTCGGCACGGCCCCCGGTGTCGCGGTCCCGGCCGTCACCGACGGGGAACGCGGGTTGCCGGCGATCCTGGTCCTGCCCGGCCCACCCCGCGAGTTGCAGGGGATGTGGGACGCCGCGATCAGCGCCGCGCCCGTGGCCGCCGCCATCGCCGGCCGGGGCGATTTCCGCGAGCAGACCATCCGGGCCTTCGGCCTGTCCGAATCCGACCTCGCCGCCACGCTACGGAGCGTCGAGCCGCGGATCGCCGGGATCGGCGACCTCGAGATCACCACCTGCCTGCGTCGCGGCGAGGTGGAGATCGTCACCCGCTACCCCGCAGGCGCACAGCCCGCCTATGACGCGCTGGCCGACGAGCTGCGCGAGCACCATCACGGCGAGATCTTCTCCGTCGACGGCGCCACCATCGACGACCTGGTGGCGGCAACGCTGCAGGGCCGTACCGTGGCGACCGCCGAATCCTGCACCGGTGGCATGATCGCCGCACGCCTCACCGACCGCGCCGGATCGTCGGATTACGTCGTCGGTGGGGTGGTGTCGTATTCGAACGCGGCGAAGTCCGGAACCCTCGACGTTCCCGCAGAACTGATCGACGAGCACGGCGCGGTCAGCGAGCCCGTCGCCGCCGCCATGGCCGCGGGGGCGGTGCGGCGCTTCGGCGTCGACATCGCGGTGTCCACCAGCGGAATTGCCGGCCCCGGCGGCGGCACACCCGGAAAGCCGGTCGGCACAGTATGTTTCGGCCTCGCTTTCGCCGACGGCACCGCGCTGGCACGCACGCTGTACCTGCCCGGCGACCGCGCCGCCGTCCGCGAACGGTCCACCACCGTCGCGATGCATATGCTGCACCGCGCCCTGCAGCCGTAGGCTCGCCGATTACCGGCCGGAGCTGTGCTGGGACTGCGCCCACAGATCCGCGATGATGTGGGCGCCCGAGCCTCCGCCGATGGAGCCGAACGAGGTTCCGGCCCAGAGGTTCACGTCGTCACGGCCACCGGCAGCGGCGGCCGCCTTGCGGAGCGGGCTGGTCAGATGGTGGACGGCCGGATACTCGGCGGGTGCGGTCGAGTCGTAGGTGTCGGTGAAGTCGTTGCGCAGCGCGCGGGCCGGGCGACCGGAGAATGCGCGGGTGACAACGGTTTCGGTCGACGACGGACTCCGCAGCGCGGCTCGGTGCACGGTGCTGGTACCCGCCTCGTCGGAGTCGAGAAGGGCGGTACCGATCTGGACGGCGACGGCCCCGGCGGCCAGATTGTCTGCAACCGCCCGCCCGTCGCAGATCCCGCCGGCGGCGATCACCGGAATGTCGGTGCGCGACACCACCTCTCGGACGAGGGTGATCGCCGGGGTGGTGTTCGGCCGGGTGTCGAGATCGAGGGAGGCGCGGTGTCCACCCGCTTCGGTGCCCTGCACGCACAGTCCGTCCATCCCGATGGCGACCGCCCGGTCGGCATCGTCGGCACTCGCGACACCGGCGACGACCGCGATATCGGCATCATGCAATCGCGCGACGACGTCGACCGACGGCAGCCCGAAGGTGAAGGACACCACCGGAACCCGACGCTCGACGACGAGGTCGATCTTGGCCGCGAAGTGGTCGTCGTCGCCGTCGACGATCTCGGGCAATGGCACCCCGTAGCGCTCCGCCAAGGGCCGCAACGACTCTCGATACCGCTCGACGGCGGCGCGGTCACGGATCGGCGGGCCGGGGATGAAGATGTTGACGCCGTAGTCCACACCCACGTCAGCAACGGCGCCGATGTCGGAGTCGAGGACCTCCGGGGTCTTGTATCCGGCGGCGAGGAAGCCGAATCCGCCGGCCCGGGCGGCGGCGATCACCAGTCCCGGGGTCGACGGACCACCCGCCATCGGGGCCGCGATGATCGGTACCTCGAGCCCACGCAGATCGAACATCACTCACTCCTCTCCATCACGTTCGCCGTGTCACCGGCAAATCGCCGGCGATAGACCACCGGCGCCACTCCCACTGTCGTCGTGAAGTGGTGGCGGAGCAATGTCGCCGACGCGAAACCGGCCAGCCGCCCCACCTCGTCGACCGACAGCGCAGTGGTCTCGAGTAGATGTTTGGCGTGCAGCACGCGTTGCTCGGTCAACCAGCGTCGCGGCGGCATCCCGACCTCGTCGACGAACCGCCGCGCGAAGGTGCGCCCCGACATGTGCATCCGGGCGGCGAGATCGTCGACGGAGACGTCGTGATCGAGATGGGTGATCATCCAGTCCAGCAACTCGCCGAATCCCTCATCGGCGCACGTCGGCACCGGTGCATCGATGAACTGTCGCTGCCCGCCGTCGCGGTGCGGGGAGACCACCATCCGGCGCGCGATGCGATTGGCGATCGCCGACCCCCATTCCTCCCGAACCAGATGCAACGAGGCATCGATACCGGCGGCGGTTCCGGCGCTGGTGGTGATCGGCCCGTCGTCGACGAACAACACATCGGTGTCGACCTTGGCGTCGGGGAACATCCGCGCGAGCTTCTCGCCGTACCTCCAGTGGGTGGTGCAGCGTCGCCCGTCGAGGAGTCCGGCAGCCCCGGCCGCGAACGCTCCGGAGCAGACGGTGAGCACTCGGCCACCGTTGTCGACGACGGTCCGCAGGGTGCGTAGGACGTCTTCCGGGTAGTCCCCGGAGGTGCTGCCGCCCGGCACGGCGACCAGGTCGACGTCGAGGCACTCATCGAGGGTGTACGGGGCTGCGACCGTCACACCGTGGTCGACCTGCAGCGCCGCACCCGGCGTCGGTGATGCGACCCGGAAGTCGAAGGCGGGCACCCCGTCGTCGGTGCGATCGAGCCCGAACACCTCGTTGAGCACTCCGAACTCGAACAGGGCGACGCGCCCGAAGAGCAGAACGGCGACGGAGTTCAACATGAAGACCATTGTGGCAGATATTTTGCGAACAATGGCACCTCCGCCACTAGTGGCAGGAATTGAATGGGCGCATGCTTTCTGTCATGACTCCCCTGATCCTCACCATCGCAGCCCTCATCATCGTTCCCACCGCCGTGATCGTCTACCGTGTCCACCGGAAAGTCGGTGACGCACAACCGGTTCCGCTCGGTCACCTCGTCGGCCTGGCCGTGCGTGACGACCGTCCGTGGCGGTACGGCCCCGACACCGATCGCATCAATGCCGAGCTGCACACACTCCATCTCCAACGCCGCGACTCGGCATGAGTCAAACATGGGATGTTAGCCTGTCTGTATGACGCCGCTCATCACACCGCCCCCGCGCACCAGTTCGCTGGTGGTCGACCGGATGCACGAACTGATCCGCGACAACGTGTGGCCCGTGGGCGCCCGCATCCCCGCCGAGCCCGAACTCGTCGAACAATTCGGCGTGGGCCGCAATACGATTCGCGAGGCGGTGCGCGCACTGGAGCACTCGGGATTGTTGATGCCACGCCGCGGGGACGGCACCTACGTCCGCAGCCGCAACGTGCTCGTCGGCGCCCTCACCCGGGCCACCCCGGACCCGGTACTGACCGATCTGGTCAGCACGCGACGCGCCCTCGAGACCGAGGCCGCCGAGCTCGCGGCGCAGCGGGCCGACGCCGACGACATCGCACGCCTGCGGGCGAAACTCGAGGCGGCCGTCGCCGCACTCGACGCCGACGATGTCACCCGATACGCGCAACTCGACATCGAATTCCACGCCACCATCGTCGAGATCTCCGGAAACCGCCTGCTGATGGAGCTGTACGAAGGTGTCGGCGAGGTCATGCGCCGCACTCACGAGGCCATCGCCGCGGGCGCCACGCACGACGGACACCCCGACGGCCACCACGAGGTGGTGGCGGCGATTGCCGACGGCTCGCCGGAACGCGCACGCGCGGCCGTCCACACCTACCTCGACATCGCCCGCGAGGTGGTCCGATGACGGTGACGGAACCGTCGACCGCATCCGGCCGCACCCGTCGGGCCCGCCCGATCGGCACTGTGCTCACCGCGGTCGGCGTGATGTTGGTGGCGGCGAACCTACGGCCGGTCGTGGTGTCGGTGGCCCCGTTGATCGACGAGATCCGCGCCGACACCGGCTTCAGCAGTACCACCGCCGGTCTGCTCACCACGCTGCCGGTGCTGTTCTTCGGGTTGAGTGCTCCGGTCGCGCCGCGGCTGGCCGCCCGATTCGGCATCGAGCGCACCATCTTCGGCGCATTGCTCCTGCTGATCGTCGGCACCCTCATGCGCCTGGTCCCGGGGACGGCTCTGCTGTTCGCCGGTTCGGCCGTCGTCGGCGCGGCGATCGGCATGTGCAACGTGGTGCTGCCGGCATTGATCAAGCGCGACTTCGCACATCGGTCGGGCTTGATGACCGGTCTCTACTCGATGACACTGTCCGGCGGTGCCGCCGTGGCCGCCGGCGTCACGGTGCCGCTCGACAATACGCTGGGCAACAACTGGCGACTCACGATCGCCGCCTGGGTGATCCTGGCCGTGGTGACCGCGGTGATCTGGACCCCACAGATCACCCGGCGCAGCGAAGAAACGGTCGCAGCCACCGGAACGTTGCGCCGCAACACCATCGCGTGGGCGATCACCGTCTTCATGGGCGCCCAGTCACTGGTCTTCTACACCTTCACCGCATGGCTGCCCGCGTACCTGACCAACGACGGCTACTCGGCGGCCGCGGCCGGAACCATTCTGGCGGTCGGGCAGGTCGTCGCGCTCCTCGCGTCGCTGATCGTCCCGATCATCGCGGGCCGCTTCGCCGATCAGCGCGTGATCACGCTCATCGTGGTGGCCCTGTGCGGTATCGGATTGGCCGGGTTGCTGCTCACCGACCACGCGACGGTGCTCTGGACGATCCTGGTGATGTTCGGTCCCGGTGCCTCGATCAGTCTGGCCCTGTTGTTCATGGTGCTGCGCAGTTCGTCGGCCGAACAGACCGGCCAGGTGTCGGGGATGGCGCAGTCGGTGGGCTACATCCTGGCCGCCTTCGGACCCATAGTCGTTGGTGCCCTACATGATTCGACAGGTTCGTGGAACATCGCGATGTCGGTGCTCGCCATCCCGATCCTCGCGCAGGCGGCATCGACGCTGATCGCGGCGCGCGATGTCAAGATGGACCGGAAGCAGCCGGTCGCGAATGCCGGGAGTGCGGTGTAGAACTTTTCTTCCCACTTCACTGTATAGCGCAGTAGGGGGCTTGCGGCAAGGCCCCCTGGGCGCCTCACAATGGCGCACATGGATTTTCGCGCGCCACGCGTTTTCTCCCTGCCCGACCCGCAATCACCCAAGGCCCGCCCCGACATCATCGGTGACGACGAGCGGCATTTCGCCGCGATCGCCGAGCATTTGACCCGGACGATCACCGACCTCACCGATCGTCTCGATGCGCTGCGGCACGCCGAGGGCGGCGGGGGCCGGCGGGCCCTCGACCGCGATCTGGAGATCCACGAGACCACCCGCCGGCTCCGGGTCCTGCGCCGGTACCGCGTCGACCTGTGTCTCGGGCGGACCGTCACCGCCGACGACACGATCACCTACATCGGCCGGCTCGGACTGACCGACCGCACCGGGGAGCAGCTGCTCGTCGACTGGCGCACCCCGGCGGCAGAGCCGTTCTTCGCCGCCACCCACGCCGACCCGAAGGGGCTGGCGAGCCGGCGCCGATACCGGTGGGACCAGGGCACGATCCTCGACTTCTGGGACGAGTCGTTCACCGGCGACGACCGTCACCTCGCACTCGACGCCGACTCGGCATTCCTCGCCGGCCTGGACGCCGACCGGGAACCACGGATGCGAGATGTACTGGGCACCATCGCCGCCGACCAGGATGCCATCGTCCGGGCCGGTAGCCACGGCGCGCTCGTCGTCGACGGCGGCCCCGGTACCGGCAAGACCGTGGTCGCCCTGCATCGCGCGGCGTATCTCCTCTACGCCGATCCCCGGCTGGCCGGCAATCGCGGCGATCTGCTGGTCGTGGGGCCGCACGACCCCTACCTCGGCTATGTGTCCGACGTGCTGCCCAGTCTGGGCGAAGAAGGCGTACACACCTGCATCCTCCGCGATCTCGTCCCCGAAGGGGATACTGCCACAACCGAATCCGAACCGGAGGTAGAAGAGCTCAAGTCACGCCTCGACCCGGTTGGGGTGATCGAGCGGGCAGTCGGCTTCTACGAGCAACCGCCCACCGGTTCGATCGAGATCGAGACTCCGTGGCAGGACGTCGAATTCGGTACCGGCGAGTGGGCGGAGGCGTTCGGTGTGCCGGAGCCCGGCACGCCACACAACGAGGCGCGCGAAGAGGTGTTCGAGGCGATCGTCGACATCGTCGGTGATCTGCTCGACGATCGCGACGCCGTACCGCGACCGCAACTGCGAACCACGCTGGCGCACAACACCACGCTGGTCGAGGCGTTCGGTGCCGCGTGGCCGGTGCTCGACGCGGCCACTCTGGTCGCCGACCTGTGGTCGGTGCCGGCGTATCTGCGGCTGGCCGCGCCGGAGCTGCGTTCCGCGCAGGTCCGGCTGCTGCAGCGCGCACAGCCCTCCGCGTGGACCACCGCAGATCTCCCGTTGCTCGACGCCGCGCACCGGCGGCTGGGCGATCCGGGCTTCTCCCGTCGTCGCCGTATCCGTGAGGCGACACTCGCCGCCGACCGCGCCGAGATGGACGCCGTCGTCGACCATCTGCTCGCGGCGCACACCCTCGACGACGGCGAGGGACTCGCCCCGATGCTGCGCAACGCCGACCTCCGTGAGGTCCTCGTCGACGAGTCCGCGGCGCCGGGTGCCGACCGCGATCCGCTGGCCGGGCCGTTCGCGCACATCATCGTCGACGAGGCGCAGGAGCTGACCGACGCGGACTGGTCGATGCTGTTGTCCCGCTGCCCTTCCCGTAGCTTCACCATCGTCGGCGACCGCGCCCAGTCCCGCCGCGGGTTCACCGAGACCTGGTCGCAGCGCCTGCACCGCGTCGGCTTCCCCGACGTCCGGCAGGTCGGGTTGTCGATCAACTACCGCACCCCGGAGGAGATCATGGCCGCGGCCGCGCCGGTGATCACCGCCGCGATTCCGGACGCCAACGTGCCGGTCTCCGTCCGCGCCAACGGAATCGACGTCCACCACGGGTCGACAGGCGAGCTCGACACGATCCTCGACGAGTGGGAGCGCGACCATCCCGGCGCCACCGCCTGCGTCATCGCCGCTCCCGATGAGCTGCCCGATCTCCGCACCCGCGAACGCGTTCGGGCCCTGCCGCCCGTACTGGCCAAGGGGCTGGAGTTCGATCTCGTGGTGCTCGTGGAATCCCCTGCGCTGGGCGGCGGCGTCGCGGGAGCCGTCGACCGGTACGTCGCCATGACCCGGGCCACCCAGCGGCTCGCGGTCCTCACCGCCGCACCGCACGCCGCAGCAGTCGGCGACACCGGGCAACGATAGGCTGGGGCATGCGTTTCGGTATCTGCATCCTGCCCGAGCTGACCTGGCGCGAGGCGCAGCCGCGATGGCGCCGCGCCGAGGCGATGGGTTTCGATCACGCCTGGACCTACGATCACCTGGTCTGGGGTGGCCTGCCCGATTCCCGGTGGTTCGCCGGTATCCCGACGCTCACCGCCGCGGCGATGGTCACCGAGCGAATCTCGTTGGGTGCGTTCGTCATCTCGCCCAACTTCCGGCATCCGGTCGCGCTGAGCCGCGAGGTCGCCACGCTCGTCGACATCTCCGACGGCCGGCTGCTGCTCGGGCTCGGCGCCGGCGGCACCCCCGACGACATTCTGCTCGGCGGCGATCGACTGCCACCGCGGCAGCGCGTCGACCGGCTTCAGGAGTTCACCCTGCTCCTCGACCGCACCCTGAGCGAGGACCACGTCGACGCCGACGGTGAGTACTACCAGGCCCGCGACATGCGGCTCGTCGGCGATCCGGTCCGGCCACGGGTGCCGTTCCTGCTGGCGGGCAACGGCCCGCGCTCAGTGCGATTCGCCGCCCGGCACGGCGATGGGTGGATCACCACCGGCGCTCCCGCGGACACGCTCGACGACTGGCTCGACGGGGTCCGAGCCAGCAGTGAACTGCTCACCGACACCCTCGAGAAGGACGGCCGGACCGGAGACTTTCCCCGGTACCTCAGCCTCGACGCCTCACCACGCAACGCGCTGGAGAGCATCGGGTTGTTCGACGAACTCGTCGGCCGCGCAGCCGATCTCGGCTTCACCGATGTGATCGTCCACTGGCCCCGGGCCGAACAGCCGTACCGGGCGTCGGAACGCGTGCTCGACGAGGTCGCCACACGGCTGCAATCCCACTCGCATCCGCGCACCGCTGTGACAGACTGACCGATCATGAGTCGGCGCAGATCGGTAGCGGGCTTGGTCGTCGCGGTGACCGGCGGTGCCCAGGGCATCGGAGCCGAGATCGCCCGGCAACTTGCCGTCGCTGGTTATACACCTCCACCAACGCCGTTGGTCTCAGGAACCTACCGAGTTGCACGACGCGATCACCGTGCTCACCGAGGCGTTCCGGCTACGTGACTATGCTTCTCGCCAAACCGCCTCGGATGGTCGGGAATCCGGCCCTGCCCGGGCGGTGCCGATCGACTGGGCCGAGTTCGTGTGCGCCGCCCTGGCCGGCGCCGCCGCCAAGGCCGGCGGTATCGCTGCGGTGCTGACGGGTCGACCGGAATCCGACGGTCTCCCGCCTGATCACCCTGGTGGCCCGGGATGCGCCGAGGGCCTTGACCGCGATCAACACCGCTCGCGGCGCGGCCCGCCGACTGGCGTGGCAGGCAGCAGGCCCGGCCGCCCCGACCACAACACCGGTGCTGGCCATCCGGTGATCGTCAATCTTGATGCCACCCTGGTCACCGCGCACTCGGAGAAGCAACACGCCGCACCAACGTATATGCGCGGGTATGGGTTTCACCCGTTGTGTGCGTTCGTCGATCACGGGCCCGCCGGTACCGGCGAACCCCTGGCGATGATGTTGCGGGCTGGTAATGCCGGGGCGAACATCGCCGCCGACCACATCACCGTCGTCGATCAGGCACCGGCGCCGAGCCCGCTGCGAAGACCGTATCCGCACCGCCAAAGACTGCGGCCTGACCAACCTGCCACTACACGGGTTCGAGCAGAACCGCATCTGGTGCGCCATCGTCGAGCTGGCCTGCGAGCTACTGGCCTGGACCCAGCTCCTTGCGTTCACCGATCACCCGGCCCGCAGGTGGGAACCTACTAAACGGCTACGGCAGCAACTGTTCTCGATCGCCGCGAAACTCACCCGCCATGCGCGACGTACCCGACTCAAACTCGCCGCCACCGCACCGAACCTGCAGCTCCTCCTCGACGGAATCACCAGAATCGCAACACTTCCCAACCCTGGCTGACCACGCTATCCGACCTGACCACAGACCAGAAAGGACACCCACCTCGGGGCCGTGAACCCCGACGCCCACCGACGCTCGGGCATCCACACACGGCCCGACCCCGGAAATCGGTCCTCAGACCACCCATCCGGGCTCAACCATCACGCAGCGTCGCCACACGAAAGATAGAGGTTAACCTAGGTTAACCTCTACGTGCCGGACTGGTTTATACGATCGCTCCCAGTGCCAATCCTGCCGCAAAGGCTATTAGTGGGTAAGTGATGAGCCAACCGAACCAGCCGGTGAAAGCCCAGCGCAATCGCTTCATGAGAGACCGGGTACCGTTGTCTTGAGCCATGTTCGACAGATTGTACCGATATCAGAGGCTAGGGATTCCCAGTCACTCACCGGTGCTGTGCAGGAGAGTATCGACAGGGCCGCTTTCCCTTCTGTTGTCTTGTACGACACATGTATCCGTCTGATAGCGAGCACTCTATGATCTTCGACGAAGCGGCCTTCGTCGATGCTCACGAAGCCATTTACGAGAACGTGGTGTCCAATCAACTGTGAAGAGTTGAGGTTTAGGATGTCTTGGTCAGTGTCAATTGCGGATAGTTTTAAGCTGACGGATGACATAAAGTCGAAGTATTGAATGACGACGTTAGGGGCAAACGATTCACCCCGGCGCGGAGGTTGAAGCAGTACCCTGCTTGCCATCAGCGAGTTAGCCAGTTCGGTGTCGGCATCGCTCCATCCTACGGGAGCTGCAAACATCAGTTGCGGGTTCACCGCGCGCAAAGTTGCAGGCTTCCCGGTTGCACGGATACCGTACTCGACGGCGGTTAGTGTCACAATGTGCTCCCTTTAAGATTAACCCTAGAGTAGTGAGCTACCTATTATGGCGCCTAGGAGAAAAGCGATCACGGTGGGGATGGCGTAGAAGTTTATCAACCATGTATCAGTAATATTGTCGCCAAGACGGTTGCGTACGAACTTGTTGGTGTCGTCGACGTTATCAACGGCCCATGCTTCACGGGTTTTGATTGCCGAGTGTCGAGGTCGTGTTCGCTTGCTCATTTGCCGGTTCTCTCGCCGTGGTTAGTCGAACAATCCTTTGATCCACCGTGCGGCGTCCGCGCCTGCCTGGCTTCCAACCGCCGCGCCGATACCTCCGCCGATGGCGGTACCAATCGGACCCGCGAACGACCCTATCGCCGCGCCAGCGGCCAAACCGCCAAGCGCACCGCCTGCAATGGCTCCACCCGCGCCAGCGAGTGCATCGCCGCCGTCTTCTTCACCACGATGATACTTGCCGAACTCATCGGCAGCGGTCAACGCGGTCCCGAGAAGGAACGAGCCCCGAGCCAGAGCCTTGCCTGCTGAGCCGAGGCGTGCGATCTCTTCTGCGCTGAGACCGGCTCTGCCCACCGAATGGGATGGTCCTGGCTGCCGGAAAGTAGCTGCGATATCGCCACCGCGTTGCTGTGCGGCGCCAATGGCTGCGGTGACTGCTGGGCCGTTGAGGTCCAGTGGTTCTCCGGTAGCCGGATTGGTGAACAACGTTGATGCCTCGCCCTCGCCACCGGTGGCCGATTGTCCGGTCCCTGCGATGTTGATGGTGTAGGTGGTGCCGTCGGGGTTGGTGCCGGTGTATTGGGTTTGTCCGGTGCGGGGGTTGGTGATGGTGGTGGCGGGTTGCCCGGTCACGGGGTCGGTGCCGGTGTTGACGATGAGTCCTTGTTCGCGCAGTCCGGTGCGGGTTTGCGCGCCCTGCGCGGTGTGTTGCGCTTCGGGGCTGGTGTAGGGGCCCATGCTGGTGGCGGCGGTGAGTTGATCGGTGAACGCTTGGGCTGGATCGTTGCCGGTGGCGCGCACACTGAAGTGAGCGCCGGTGGTGGGATCGGTGTAGACGTTGATCGGATTGCCGTCGTCGTCGACGCTGGCCGTGGCCGCGTAGCCCTGCTCGCGAGCCTCGATGCGTTGTTGAGCGCCGTCTCGTCCTTGTACCGCGGGGCCTTGAGTGTTGGCGATCTGACGGTCGATGACGTCTTGGCTATGTGAGTCGGAGACTGCCTGTTGGGTGGTCGGGGACATGCCTGTCGGCACCTGCGCGGTATCTCCGGTGGTGGGGTCGGTGACGTTGGCGACCGGGGTGCCGTCATCGGTAGCGCCTGAGGTGACCGCCAAGCCCTGATCGCGTAGGGTCTGGCGTTGCTGAGCGGCGTCACGACCGGACACTTCGGGGCCTTGGGTGTTGGCGGTCATCTGGTCCCACTGGCTTTGCGAGTTCGACGCCGCCACTGCTTGCTGAGTATCCGGAGATGGGCCGGTGGCGACCTGACCGCTGTCCCCGGTGACAGGGTCGGTGACGTTGGCGACCGGGGTTCCGTCCGAGGAGGTCCCCGAGGTCACATCCAAGCCTTCTTGCCGCAACGCTTGGCGTTGTTGAGCGCCGTCGCGCCCCTGTACCGCGGGGCCCTGAGTGTTAGCGGTGAGCGCGTCGAAACCGGCTTGCGCTTGCGACTCCTCGTGAGTCGGGTCGGCGACGATGGGATACACCGCATCGGGCGAGGGTTCGACGTGCTGGACCAGGTTCCCGTTGTAGTCGACGGTATACCAGGTTTTCTGAGGTCGTCCGAGGGCGTCGTAGGCCCATGGTTTCGCGATCTGGCTGACTGGTTTACCGGTGGCGTCGTAGATGGTGGCCGACCCGTCCGGATTCACCCCGATATGCCCACCCGGCGGCACGTCTTCATGGAACACGTAGTTTTTCGGGCTGCTCGGATCGTTGATCAACACCAACTGCGACGGACCCACCGTGGCCCGTTCCGACCCGCCACGCCGCAGCAACGACCAACTCTGCAGCCCACCAGACGACGACCGCCCGCCGAGGGCTGCGCGCCGTACCCGAGGGTTCGCCGCGGCGAATGCCGCCGCACCCGCCACGACCCACGCAGCCAGCGGGATCTCCGGTTGCTTCGAGCCCGAATCCAATGCGTGCGGCGGGTTGTTTGGCTCGGCGGTCGCCGCGCCCGGCACGGTTGTCACTGCCGGGGCAGCAGTGCTCGGGGCTACCGGTACTTGACCGGTGGTGTCGCCGGGCGGGACTGGTTGCGGTGCTGTTGGCCGTGCGCTGCCGGTGTTCGGGTTGTTTGGTACCGATTCGCCGTTGCCGGTGCCTGCGGGTGGTTGTGGGGCGGCTTGTCCGGGCACAGTGACGATCGGCGTGCCGTTGCCTTCGCCCGGGCCGGGCCCAATGTTGGAGCCGACTTGTGGGCCACCGGTGCCGTTGGCGCCGGTCGTCGGTACGTACGGCGTGTTCGTAGTGGGTTGGAAGGTGTTGGTAGGTACCGAGACACACGGCCAGTTCGAGCCGTACTGGGCGCGCATCTGATCGCACAACGCGTCCGCGTGTGCCGGAGCCGGTTCGCTGCCGAGCGCCGCTGCGGTGACCCCGCCGCCGATCGCCAACACCGCGGCAGCCAGCAGCCCAGCACCGAGACGATGGCGCGGGACCCGGTGATGCCCCCGACGAACCTTCGACGCCACCGACTGCTCTGCTCGCGTTCCGCTGCTGGATGTCATTTGTTGCCCCACATCAGGGCTCCGAGGATGGCGTTCGCACCGGCCCAAAACCAGCGTCCGGCGATCGACATCACTAGAAAGAACACCAGGAATACCGGAATCACACCCCACCGATCCGACCACACCCCAAGATTCATCAAGTTCGCCGCCGCCAGCACCAGCAGTACGCAGCCGACGAGGAACAGCATCACCTTCAGTACCGGCACCCCACCACTGGCGGAGGGATCGTCCGGCGCAGAAGTCGGGCCAGCCTCGGCGGCCGAGCGACCGGTATGGCCCGCCGTCGTGGGGAGTTCAGTGGTCACGGCGTTGGCGTCGAGGCGATGCGCGCCACCCGACACCGACAAGGAAGAAGTAGGAGCAGTCATACAGGCTCACAGCCCTTCAGGAGACAAATCTGGACGTTTGTTCTTGGATGAAGTCGTCGACCGCACTGGCCGAGCTCGTGGTGACCGGCTAGACCAATGGGTCAGAGGTAGTGGGGTTTGCCGTACACGTTGATCGTGTTGTCGTTCAACGCTGTTGACACGCTGACGGTCACGTACGCCCGTAGGGCGACCGGTCCCAGACAGCCGTCGACCTTTACATGCACGCCGTCGACGGTGATGCCGGCTTTCCCAGTCTGCATCTTCTTCGACCCGAACGGGATGTCGGCGATGGTGCCCGGCCGCAATGTCGTGGAGATGTTCGGGGTGACCGTCGCGCCGATCACCACCGCCGGCGGATAGGAAATGTTCATCTGCGCTGACGGGCCACCCGAGATCCCGACCGTGGCGCCCGAGGTGACGTCGGTGTTGCAGCCGATCTGAAAACCGGCCGCGACAGTGCCCGCCTGCACCGGCACCGAACCGGTACCGGCGATGACACCCTCACCCTTGAGGGAGATGAATCCTTCTCTCGTCCAGCTTGATTGATTAAGCGGTGGTACCGACCGTACCTGCTCGTGCGACTTGATCGCCGAGACGACCCAGCCGTCATCGGTGCGTTTCGTGGTCTGCTGATCAGCAAACGCATTCGAGCTTGCGGCCGACATCCCGACACCCGCCACGGAGGATGCGAGCGCGGCGATCGCCACACACGCACCTGTGAGCGCTCGACGCCGCGCCGTCGCCCCCGGTTGCTGCTGTTCCTGACTGCTTCTCACCTCTCGAGCCACTCCTCGCACACGTCAGTGCACCGACTTGCATGGACGATGCCAGATTCTGAATAGTTCTCGAATACCCAAGCACGACTCACAGGATTCGGCAACCTAAAGATCGCCGTCGCCTTCTTGATTGCGCAAGTCGCTGGTAGGAGCGGTGCACAGGATTTCCGGACCGGAAACAATCCCGAAAACGGGGACGCATTGAGCTCTCCGAGAACAGCAGCAGGAAGCTCGCAAGGAGAAAAGAATGGGAGCGTGCCCGGGCTACCGCCATGACTCGCCAGCACAAGCCGCAGCGGCGGAAAGTCGAGGCCACCTGTCAAGCGTCGTCATCGTTGATCGGCCTGTGATGGACTGCTGGCATCATCGATCGTGGCGACCTCCGCTGACAACCCAATCGGCCCACGCGCATGCGCAGCGGCACTCGCGTCGTCTTGGCCGACGGACGATACGGTCACGTAGCCCGACTCCGACTCGGCTGTTAGGTACGCACTCCTACCGTGGTATGCGGGGCGCCGGTGCACGGGTGGCCATCGGCGACCGCGATCTGCCCGGCGCCCAACGCACCGCCGCCGACATCGACGGCGACGTCGACGCATTTGCACTCGACGTCACCGACACTTCGTCGTTCACGGCCTTTCTGGCCGCCGTCGAATCGTCGATCGGACCGATCGACGTGCTGGTGAACAACGCCGGCGTGATGTGGGTCGGGGCGTTCGACACCGAGCCCGACGACGCCACCGACCGCATGCTCGCGGTCAACCTGCACGGGGTGATCCGCGGTGTCCGGCTCGCCGCCCCGCCGATGCGGCGACGCGGTCGCGGCCACGTCATCACCATCGCCTCGGCCGCGTCCCGACTCGCCCCACCCGGCGAGGCCACCTACGCCGCCACCAAACACGGCGTGCTCGGCTACCTGACCGCGGTCCGCGAGGAACTGCGCACCAGCGGGGTGATCATCACCGCGATCATGCCGACCGTGGTTGACACCGAACTCGCCGCGGGCACGGCGACCGGCTCGGCGGCGATGCTCTATCCCGCCGATGTGGCCGCGGCGGTCGTGTCGGCCATCGAGAAGCCGCGCTTCGAGGTGACCTTGCCGTCGTATGTGGGCCCCGCGGTCCGGGCCGTCGGCTTACTGCCGCAACGAGTGCGTGACGTGCTGATGCGTCGGATGGTTCCCAACCAGGTTGACGCCGTGCGGGATTCGACCGTCCGCGCCGACTACGAGGCCGAGGCCCTCGGCCGCGACGGCATCGGGGATCCGACGTCGACCGACGAGTCCTGACGGGCGCCGAACCCGCCGACTACCGATGCACGCCTTCCGGCGGCCGCGCGCATTGCACCCAGTTACCCACCAGCACGGCGTGACACAGCGCGGCGACGAGAAACCCGATCGATGTGACCCGGAGCCCGGTCTGGGTCGACCAGTAGCCGAGCACCGTCAGCGGGACCGCGATTCCGCTGATCGCACCGGCGAGCACGCACCAGCCGAAGCGACGCAGGGTCACCGCGACCGTCGACATGACCGCGCCGGCCACCCCGAGCCCGACCGCGACCTCACCGAGCACTGTGCGGACGCCGTCGGCGTCGCTGGTCGCCCACGCGGTCACGCTCGCCACCGCGAGCACCACGATCGTCACCCAGATCGCGCGCCGCGAGCCGGTCCGCAGCGGCACATCGGCGAGGACGCGTCTTTCGATCTTGCGCAGCGATGCGGCCAATCCCGGTTCGAGTTCCAGCATCGGCCTCACCTCCATTCGTTCGACGGTCGTGAACATGCAATCGGCGCGCGCGTGCAGTCCAGTGTCCCCCACTCCGGCACCCGCCTGCCATCCACCGCGATCGGTGGCATGGTGGAGAGATGAGCTCTGTCGATGAACTACACGGAAACCCGCACGTCGACCTCTACCTGAAGACCGGGGGTGAGCAGGGTTATCACTGGAACGGCACCGAGATCCTCATCCTGTTCACCAAGGGCAACAAGTCGGGCGAGGAGCGCAGGCATGCACTGATCTTCCAGCCGTGGGGTGACAACGCCTACCTGGTGGTCGCCTCGAAGGGCGGCACGGACGCGCCGCCGGCCTGGTTTCTCAACCTGCAGGGCGACGCGAACGCCGAGGTACAGATCAAGGACGAACGCTTCGCGGTCCGCGCACGGGTGGCCACCGACGAGGAGAAGCCCGCCATGTGGGCGAAGATGACCGCGGTGTGGCCCGCCTACGACGGGTATCAGACCAAGACGACGCGGGTGATCCCCGTCGTCGTCCTCGAACGTGTCTGAGTATCAGGCTCTTTGACTTTGACGGTCCTCGGCGCGGTCCCAGTCCATCCGCGCCGCATCGATGCGCGCCATGTGGGTTTCGGCCCACTCGCGCAGGGCTGCTATCGGCTCGGTGAGTGACATACCCAGCGCGGTCAGGCGGTAGTGCACCCGCGGTGGTGCGGTGGCCTCGATACGCCGTGCCACGAGTGAGTCCCGCTCGAGGTGCCGCAACGTCTGGGCGAGCATCTTCTGCGAGATGCCCGGCATCCGGCGCTTGAGTTCGGCAAAGCGGATCTCCCCGGGATACTCGTCGCCGAGGACCTTGATCGCCATCGAGGTCCACTTGCCGCCGATGCGGTCCAGCAGTTGCCGGGTCGGGCATGCGGGGTCGAAGAGATCACCACGGCGCCCGTCCGGCGCGGCGGTTTCGGCGGGGTGACCAGGTGATGCAAAAGTGCCGTCTTCCGCGGTCATCGGTGGTCTCCTATCGTGATGTGGTATCCAATGGTAACCACGAAAGGCAGCCATGCCGCCACGGGCGATCACCGAGACGACCGTCGAGACCAACGGCACCCGACTCAACGTCGCGCTCGGCGGCGATGGGCCGGCTCTTCTTCTGCTGCACGGGTTTCCGCACACCTGGCGGGTGTGGAGCGCGATCATGGGCGAGTGTGCGAGTGAATATCGGATCATCGCGCCGGACCTGCGCGGGCTGGGCAACAGCGACCGGGCGACCGATGGATATGACGCCCGCAATCTCGCCGCGGACATGCTCGGTCTCCTCGATGCCCTCGGGGTGGAGTCGGCGGCCGTCGTGGGACTCGATGCCGGCGGCCCGCCTGCATTCCTCCTCGGCCTCGAGCATCCCGACCGCGTCAGTCGGCTGGTTCTCATCGAGACGACGATCGGCCGTCTTCCGGGCGCGGAGGACTTCTTCCGCGCCGGACCTCCGTGGTGGTTCGGTTTTCATGCCGTACCCGGCCTGGCCGAGACGGTGCTCGCCGGTAACGAGGCAGCCTATATCGACTTCTTTCTTCGTTCCGGCACCGCCGACGGGACCGGGGTCGCGCCGCCGGTGCGGGATGCGTTCGTCGCCGCCTACCGCGAACCGGATGCTCTGCGCTGCGCGTTCGAGTACTACCGGGCGATGCCGCGCAGTGCCGAACAGATCACCGATGCGACGACGCGTAGACGCCTGACGGTTCCGACGCTGACGATCGGTGGGCAGGTGGTCGGGGACGCGACCGCTCGGCAGCTGCGCCCGGTCACCGACCACCTCACCAGCCGCGTCCTACCCCGTAGCGGTCACATCGTGCCGCTGGACGCACCGTCGGACCTGTTGGACCTGATCCGCCCGTTTCTCGCCGAATCTGCGGCATGAACCGGCCGCCCGCGTGAGGTAGGCGCGAGCGCACTCAGAAGTAGTGCGCGCGCCCACCGACCGCACGGCCGGTGGCCCCGAGGAGAGCGAGGATCAGACCGATCACGACGAGGATGATGCCTATGGACCAGAGGATCGGGATGCCGAAGATGAGCCCGAGGATCAGGCAGATGGCGCCGAGGATGATCATGAGAAGCCTTTCGAAGAACGCGGATGAAGACTGCTCGACGCTGCTGCAAGCTCTCTCACCCTAGACCCCTCGGTGCCCCGTTTCGGACCGCTTCGTCGTGGGCAACCCAGGAGGGTGCATCCTGCTTCGCTGATCACCACGCCGTTCCGGCTGCTCGCCGAAGTCCGACACGCCCGGGCCTTTCACCCGGACGGGTTCTTCTGCGCCGGCATCGCCACACGTGCCGGACAGTCGTCGCTGCCGTTCGGCGACGGCCCGGTCACCGCGCGGATCTCCAAGGGCATCGGATTACCGGGCAGGGTCCCCGACATCGTCGGGCTCGCGGTGCGCCTGCGAGTACCGAGTGACGCCGGCGACGTGCGGTACTGGGACGTGTTGCTCTCGGGTCCGGCACCGCTGGGCGGACGTATCCCGTTGCCGTTGCCGAGCATTCACTGGCGCGGGACGATGGTGTCGAGCCTGACGCCGTATCGACAGAACGGCACCCCGTTCTGGATTCGTGGCCGCTTCGTCGAGCCGACGACCACCGCCGAGGTGTCGCTGGAGGCGTTGCACTCCTCGATCACCGAAGGGCAACCGGTTGCGGTGACCATCGAAACCGCCACCGGTGCCGGCGGTTTCACACCCGTCCTCGATCTGCGCCTCGATACCGTCCTCGTCGGTGACGATGTGGATTTCGATCCGATCCGCAATCTCGCGCCGGGTATCGACTTCCTCCCGGAGTGGCTGAGCACCGTCCGCGATCTCGCCTACCGCGGCAGCAGAGCCGGGCGGCACGCCATCGCCTGATACGCGTTACGCGCAGCTACTTCGGACTGGCCGGCGCCAGCATAATTCATATCAAGGTTGCGGCAGGCGAAGTTGCTATTCCAGGGTCCGGCCGCAATGATCATCGAAACTGCAACTCGCGCCGGGGATTCGGTCAGCCGAGCAGATCACGCGCCACCTGGGACACAGTCGCCTTGCCCTGCGCCTGACCGCCTTGGCCGGCCAGGTCATTCATGATCGCGACGACGAAGCGCTGACCCTCACCGGCGAATCCGACGGAGTTCATCACCGAGCCGCCGCGCTCGTCGGACCAGCCGTTCTTGTTGCCCGGCAGCCGGTTTGCCGGTGCGGACAGGATTCCCCATTGTTGATCGGCGGCGACCCCACGCATCTCGCCGACCAGGTAGCGGCGATCGTCGGGCGCGGTTCGCGTCAACACGTAGTCGACGAGCCGGGCCATGTCACGCGGCGTGTCCTTCTGGAATCCCCAGTATGGGTAGTAGGAGCTGAAACCGCGCTGGGGCTGCAGCGCGGTCATCCCGAATGCGCGGAAGTCGCGGTTGAACGCCTGGTGATCGGTGCCGGAATACGCGAACCACAGGCGGTCGGCCGCGGCGTCGTCGGAGCTGTGCAGCATGGCGTGGATGTCGGCGCGGTCGGCGGCCGACAGGGTGATGGCACCCGATCGTTGCCGGTTCAGCAGGTCGGTTGCCATCGCCAGTTTGATGGTCGAGGCCGTCCACACCGGGGTGTCGGCCCGGCCGTCGGCATACACGGTGCCCGTCGTGCGATCGAGCACCACCACGCCCGTGCCGCCGGGGCGACTCGCCGCGTAGGCGTCGGCCGCGGCCAGCCGGGCGGGGAGAGTCGCGGCGATGACCGCGTCATCACCCGGCGCGGCATGGGCTTGCGTGGAACCGAGCGACACCACGGCCGCCGAGGCCAGGACAGCGGCGCACAGAGAACGGATGAGGGAACGACGCATGTCCCACACCGTACGTGACGGCAGCCGTCGGCCTCGGGCCCGTGGTGCGCGGTCCTACTCCGGAACCACCACCGCGCGGCCGCGCAGATCGTTGGCGGCCAACTTCCGATAGGCGTCGACGGCCTTGTCGAGGGTGAACTTCTCGACCGCGACGTCGAGGACACCGTCGCGGGCCAGATCGAGAACCTCGATGAATTCCGAGCGAGATCCCCAGTAGGGTGCGCGTACCGCCACCTCGTAGGGCTGGGCCCACTGGCCGACCTTGGCCGCGGCCTGGCCGTCGCCGAGGCCGACGATGGACACATCGCCCTCGGTGCTGACGATACCCATCGCCGTGTCGATGGTCGGCTGATAGCCGACGAAGTCGAAAACAGCTGTCGCACCGTCTTTTCCGACGATCTTCCGTACGTTCTCGACCGCATCCTTGTCGCTGAGTACGGCGTCCTGGGCGCCGACCTCCTTGGCGAACTTCAGCTTGTCCTCGGTGACGTCGAGGGCGATGACGTGGGCTGGTGTGAGATGGCGCAGCAGCTGAATGGCGACGTGGCCCAGGCCGCCGGAACCGATGACGACGGCGGTGCTGCCGCCGAGCAGTTTGGGCAACGACGCCTTGATCGCGTGATACGGGGTGAGGCCGGCATCGGTCAGTGGCACGGTCGTCACCGGGTCGAGATCACCGATCGGTACGAGGTGACGCGGATCGTCGACGATCACGTACTCGGCCATCGCGCCGTTGTTCCCGAGCCCGGGCGGATAGATGCCCAGATCCTCCTTGCGGGAGCAGTAGTTCTCGAGGCCCTGCGCACAGAAGTGGCACACACCACAGCCCCACGGGCCGTAGACGGCGACTGCGGCACCCTCGTCGATCGACGAAACACCTTGTCCCAGTTCGGCTACCACGCCGACGCCCTCATGGCCGAGGGTCATCGGCAGCGGGAACTCGAACTTGTCCGGAGGCAGATTCAGGACGAAGTCGTCGGAATGGCAGGCACCGGCGGCGGTCACCTTGAGCAACACCTGGCCGGGGCCCGGCGTCGGCTTGTCCACCTCGCGCAGTTCCGGTTCGGTTTGCGGCTTGACTATCTGCAGTGCCTTCATCTGACATCGCCCTTCATGTGGTCGCAGTTCGCGGTTGCAGTCCTCAAGGCCCCCTCTCTGTCTGTCTTACCCCCACATGGCGGGTTTTGCATATGTTCAGCGTGTCACCACCATGAACTACGCTCCAATTCGGAGTTCAGCGACCATGAACCACCGAACAGGAGTGCAGACGTGGAGACCCCCACCCGATCATGACTACCCACCCGAACAGTGTGCTGATCCACGTCGGCCCGGCGCTCGTCGTGGTCTTGGTGGTACTGGTCGTCGTGGCCGTGGCGATCAACCGGTGGTCGGGTTCCGGCCTGGGCGCCGACACCGGCGTCGCGGTCGTACGTGCGGTGATCCAATTGGCTGCGCTCGCAGCCATTCTCGCGGTCGTCATCACCCGGCTGTGGGCATCGGCACTGTTCGTGGTGGTCATGGCGCTCGCCGCGGCGTGGACCTCGGCCGGACGGATCGCCCACGGGCGCAAAAGCATTCGTCTTGCTGCGACGTGTCTCGTCCCGGTTGCGGTGCCCACGATCGTCGTGGTCGGCGTCCTGGTGGCCATCGGCGTCATCCCGGCCTCCGGGATCGCGATCATCCCGACGGCCGGGATCATGTTCGGTGGTGCGATGAACACGACCTCGCTCGCCGGGCGACGCGCCGACGACGAGTTGCGCACGCGCCATGGAGAGGTGGATGCGGCCCGCTCACTCGGCTTCAGTGAACGGGACGCCCGTCTCGAGATCATCCGCACCGCCGCGTCGACCGCCCTCATTCCAGGACTCGACCAAACCCGCTCGGTCGGGCTCGTGACCATACCCGGGGCCTTCGTCGGAATGGTGCTCGGCGGCGCGTCGACGACCACCGCCGCGGTGATGCAACTGTTCGTGCTGATCGCCTTGCTGGCGGTCAGCGCGATCGCCGTCGCCGTGACCGTCGAGCTGGTCGCGCACGACATGGTCTGAGTGCCGGCACGATGACGTTTGTCAGTGATGCCCGAAATGCCGTTGTGTGGCAACCCATCCGGCGGTGTCGGGTAACCAGTCACCGTCCATGTGGTGCGGGGTGAGCAGGTAGCCCAGCAGCAGGAGCCCCACCGCGACGAGTACACCGCCCACGGTGATCGCGACGTGCCGAGCGGTCATGCCTTGCTCCCGGCATTCGCGGCGGGCACACCGACCCACGCCGGTAGATGCGGCGCCAATCGACCGATTACGGCGGCGAGAACAACCGGGACGACCAGTGCCACCCCCACGCCGACGCAGATCGCGGCGAGCACATCGGTCACCCAGTGCGCGCCGAGGTAGAGCCGCGTCGCCGCGCACACCACCACCGTCGCCGCGGCCAGACAGCCCGCAGCAACCCGCGCACCCACCGATGCGGCGCACACCGATACCGCCGCCGCCACCAGGGCCGTCGTCCCCATCACGTGGCCGGACGGATAGGAGTACGTGGCCTCCACCGCGCCGAGCTGATCGATCGCCGGTGGGCGCGGCCGGCTGACGGCGAGTTTGATGGCCTCCCCGACGATTCCCGCGGCGGCCACCGTGGCCACCACCGGCAGGGCTCGCACCAGCGACCTGTCACGCCACACCAGCACGGCTGCGAGCAGAGCGGTCCAGATCGTGACCGCGACCGGACTGAAGATGACCGTCACGTCCTTGATCACCGATGTGAGCGTCGGCGTCCGAAGACCGGTGACGGTGTCCATCACCGACCTGTCCAGCGCGGTGGGGGCGCCGTGGGTTGTGCCGAGGTACACCCCGAACGCTGCCACCACCACAAAAGCCGGAACGGCCACCATCCACCGGTATGCGCTGTTACTCATCCCGTCACCGTGCTCCGGGAGTGCTTAACGGACGCTGAGTCGACTCCGGCCACGGCTGGGCTCGTCCCGTCACCCGGCTTGCGGACCGCTCGCGGCCCGCTGCTCGATGCGGTCGATCTTCGTCACACTGAGGTAGCCGACGAGCACGATGATGACGACGAAGAAGACCACGTTGGTCAGCGTTGTCCCCACCCCGAGCCCACCGTCGGATCGCGGCTGGGTCAGCAGGTCTCCCAACGACGCGCCGAGCGGACGGGTCACGATGTAGGCCGCCCAGAACGCGACCACCGCGTTGAGAGCGAGGCAATAGTGGCCGACTGTGATCACGGCTATCGCGGCCGCGAAGATGATCAATGAGGTGAGGTATCCCAGCGCCAGCTTCTCGGAGATCAGATCACCGGCTGCGGTGCCGAGAGCGAACGTCACCAGGATCGCCAACCAGTAGAACGCCTCGCGGCGGCGGGTACGGATCGAATGAATCGACAAGGTGCCTTCGCTGAGGTACCACCCCGTGAAGACCACCACCAACGCGATCGCGAACACGATGGTCGTCACCGCCAACGGCACCCCGAGCGCGTCGGTCAGGTTGTCGGTGATCAGGGTCCCGGTGACGCTGATCAACAGCACAGTCCACCAGTACAGCGCCGGAATGTAGCGGCTGACCATGAATTGTGCCGCCAGGGTGATCACGAGCAGGACGACGGCGACGACGGTGGTCGACCGCAGTCCGAGACCCAAGGTCATGTTGAGATAGTCGGCGGCGGTCTCGCCCACCGTGGTCGCGAGGATCTTGATCACCCAGAAGTAGATCGTGACCTCGGGGACCTTACTCAGCGCCCGCGTACCCAGGCCCGCGCCCGTGGTGCTAGTGAACATGTTTGACACCGTCTTTCGTCGAGGACGTCGAGGATGTTGAGGGTGAGGTGAACCATTGGGGCAGCCCGGCAGGTCGTCGGCGGCGGAGGTCGTTCATGAGCGCATCCGCGGCGGCGGGGACCACCAGGGCCGATGCCACGCCGACCGCGAATGCCGCAACAACGTCGGAGCACCAATGCACACCGAGGTACAGCCGTGTCGCCGCAGCCAGAACGCTGATCGCCGTTGCCAGACCGAGGGCCACGGCCCGGACGTAGCGGTGCGCCCCGGCGGAGACGATCAGCGCCGCGGTGACCGTCAGCGCGGTGGTTCCGGTGACATGCGCGGACGGATAGGAATACGTCATCTCGCTGACGCCCGCGTGATAGGCCATCGGCGGACGCGGCCGTGCGACAACGAGTTTCACGATCTCGGTGACGACACCGGCCGTGGCGACGGCTCCGATGATCGCCAATGGCCGACCCACCGCCCGGTCGCGGATGAACAATGCCACCGCGATGAGGACCGTCCACCCGACGACCGCGATCGGGCTGAACACATCGGACAACGCAGATACCAGTGGGACAAGGGAATTGCGCTGATGCCCGGCCATCCATGTCATCACCGGCTGATCGATCCCGATGGGTCCACCGCGATACGCCAAGCCGACTCCCGCCAGGCACACCGCCAATAGGAGGATTCCGGCGCACAGGCGCTGACTGGTTCCCGATTGCACGCCTGCATCCTCACCCGGCGTTCCTTAGGGAACGCTGAGTTGGACGATGGATCGCGCAGGGGCGCCGATGGCTACTGTCAAAGGATGCACGCCCGAATGCTTCGCGTGCCCCACTGGTTGAGTCGTCGACTACGACCTGTCCGGGCCAGGCTGACCTTGCTCGCCACCGCCTTGGTCACGCTCGCGCTCGGTATCGCCGCGGTGATCCTCGTCGTCGCCATCCACCAGATCTTGCTGCGTTCGGCCGACGGCGCGACAACCTCACGCGCCCATCAGATCGCCGATGTGCTCTCCACCGAAGGCGTCCGCGGCGTCGACAGGTCACTGCTCGCGCCCACCCGCGACATCAACCTTGTGCAGATCGTCGACGCGGCCGGCCGAGTTCAGTTGAGCAGCAGCCCGACCCCCACCGCGCGGCTGGCCCCGGCCGTTCCCGTCGGCGAATCGGCCATCGTCGACGGCGCGACCACCACGCCGAACGGACCGGAATATCGGGGCACCGTCCTCGGAGTGCACACACCCGATGGTCCGGTGACGATCGAGGTCGGTGCGCTGGAACGACCGATCGACTGGCTGGTGCTCGTCGTCGGACTCATGTGTTGCATCGTGTTCCCGATCATCGTGATCGGTATCGCGATACTGACCTACTACTTTGTCGGCCGCGCGCTCGCGCCGGTGGAGGATATCCGCCGCCAGGTCGAGGAGATCTCCGGTGAGGGCGTGAATCACCGTGTCCCCGAACCTGCCACCGGCGACGAGATCGCCACGCTCGCCAGCACGATGAACGCGATGCTCGATCGCCTCGACACGGCCAGGGCTCGACAGGTGCAGTTCGTCAACGACGCGTCGCACGAACTCAACAGTCCACTGGCCACCCTGGTCGGTCTGCTCGACCTCGCGCGTGCCACCGGCCAGCCCATCGACCCCGACACCGTCAATACCGTGATGATGCCGGAAGCGCTTCGCCTGCAGTCGATGGTGTCGGATCTGCTACTGCTCGCGCGCGCCGACGAAAGCGGTGTGCCCCTGCAGGTCACCGACGTCGACCTCGACGAGATCGTCAGCGCAGAGATCACCCGACTCGAATCGTTGGGCCGGTTCACGATCGACGCGCACATCGTCGCCGTCCGCGTCCGCGGCGACCCCGAAAAGCTCGCGCGTGCGCTCCGCAACATCGCCGACAACGCCACCCACCACGCCCGCGATCGTCTGGGATTCTCGATGACACTCGACGACGCCGGAACCCAGGTATCGGTCACCGTCGCCGACGACGGCCCCGGGATACCCGACGCCGACAAACCCAGAGTCGCCGAAAGATTCGTGCGCCTCGACACCGCCCGGGAACGTCACGGCGGGTCCGGCCTGGGTCTGGCGATCGTCACCGAGATCATCCGGGCGCATCACGGTGAGGTGATCGTGGGCGACTCACCCGCAGGCGGCGCGGCCATCGGCTTCGCCCTGCCGGTCGCCGCCTGGCCCGATGCCACCCGCGACGATCCTGTTGCGCTGCACGAGGAGTGAATTCGGTTGTCAGACTTCAACCGCCGCCGTCTGCGGCCAGTCGGTAGCCGACACCGCGAACCGTCTCGATCGCCTTGCACCCGAAGGGTGCGTCGATCCGTCGCCGCAGATAGCTGACGTACACCTCGACAACGTTTTCGTCCCCGCGATAGTTGATGTCCCACACCGAATCCAAGATCTCGGCCTTCGTCACCACCTGACCCTTGTGGCGCATCAGGAACGCCAGCATCGCGAATTCCCGAGGCGTCAACGTCAACTCCTGCCCGTGACGCCAGGCGGTATGCCCGGCCGGGTCCAGCGACAATGATCCGGCGGTCAGCACGGCCGGCCGTTCTGGTGCTCCGCGACGCGCCAGCGCACGCATCCGCGCGATCAGCACCACGACCGAGAACGGCTTCGTCAGGTAATCGTCCGCGCCGAAATCGAATGCGTCGGCCTGGTCGTAGTCACCGTCTTTGGCCGTCAACATCAGCACCGGGGTCCACACCCCGGCGGCCCGCAGATCCCGCACCACCTCGTACCCGTTGCGCCCGGGCATCATGATGTCGAGGACCACCACATCGAATCGCTCGGTGCTCGCCTTCTCGAAGCCGGTGGCCCCGTCGTGCACGACGTCGACCACCCAGCCCTCGGCCACCATCATCCGCCGCACCGTCTCGGCGAAATTCTGATCATCGTCGACCACGAGAACACGCACGCCGCCTGCACCACCCTTGTCCGGGTATTTCCCATCGACCGACCGAAGCGTCCCGAGGGCACGTTACTCGGGTTCACCGCATCCGATCGACGCCATTGGGCCTCGGCGGTGCCAAGCCATGACACCGCCGAGACCCTTGCCTTGCCTATCCGGTTGTGTCCGGGGTGTCCCCGGGCTCCGCCGGATCCGGTTGACCGGACGAATCGGGCCGATCCCCGAGTTCGTGCTGGTCCGCGGGTCCGCCGCGATCGACTGTGGCGTCGTGACCCGATCCATCGGGGTGGTTGCCGACGTCGGGTACGTCGCCGGGCTCAGGCCGGTCCACCGACGATCCCACCGTCGGGCTCGCGGCCGGTGGCGCGCTCGTCATCGCATGAGCCACCCCGAATCCGGTGCCCACCGCGAGTATCGCCGCCGCTCCGACGCCCACGGCCAAGCGACGAACACGGCCGACTTTCCTGTGTTCTGTCATGCTGTCCTCCTTGATCTTTCGGGCCATCCCGAGTGGAGGACCCGAATCCAGCGTCGCCACCGCACCTTGTGGAGACGCTGAGTTGCGCTGAGAACGATCCGGCGGATGGCGCTAACTGCGTACGGGCCGCGCCGTCATCCCGACCGACAGGTCCCAGAGCCGACGAGCGTCTTCGATGTCGAGGGCGTACGCCGCGACACCGCGCCGGACGCCGTCCTGATGCGACTCCGCTTCCTGACAGTCCTCGAAGTACCGGCCGGTGACGCCGTCGACGAGTGGCGACGCCGCCAGCAGGACCGATGTCGCCGCGCCTTGCTCGACGGTCTTCACCGACACCCCGGTCGCGGCCGACGGATCGAAGGATTCCGGCGGTGTGTCCACATACCGCGACAGGCCCGTACCCCAGATCCGTCCGGGGTTGAGTGCGTTCACCGCGATGTGATCGGCTGCCCAGCGGCGAGCAGCCTCCACGGCGAAGAGCACATTCGCGGTCTTCGACTGGGCGTAGGCGAGCCACGGGTCGTAGTGCCGTTCGTGAAAGTCGATGTCCTCGAAGTCGATTCCGCCGTTGATGTGGCCCACCGAACTCACCACCACCACGCGCGCCCCGTCGGCGGCTGCGAGTGCGCCGTACAGCCCGACGGTCAGCGCGAAGTGACCGAGGTGGTTGGTGCCGAACTGCAGCTCGTGCCCCTGGGCCGTGCGCTGGAACGGCGTGGCCATCACCCCGGCGTTGTCGACCAGGATGTGCAGCGGACCCGACCAGCCGCCGACGAAGTCGGCGACCGACTGCAGGTCGGCGAGATCGAGACTCCGCACGTCGATGTGGGGATTTCCGGTGCTCTCGGCGAGGTCGTCAGCCGCCGAGCGCGCCACGTCGAGCCGGCGCGCGGCGATCGTCACCTGCGCGCCGGCCGCGGCAAGCGCCCGCGCCGTCTCCAGGCCGAGACCGGCGGCCCCACCTGTCACGACGGCGCGTCGACCGGTCAGGTCGACGCCGGTGAGGACGTCGGCAGCGGTTGCATCGGCGCCGAACGGCGTCGAGATCAGAGCGGTCATGGTTCCTCTATCCGGAGTGGGGCAAGGGTGATCGGTCCGCGAGTGCGGACGGTGATGTTCTCCTACGACGCGAGTCAACTAACCGGTTAGCTGATCGGATAGGTCAAGAGTAGCCCTGCGTCGGATGCGAATCAACCGAATGGTCAGTTGCTAGTCTGTGGTGATGATCAGAGACGCCGCGGCCACCCGGGCCCGTCTCCTGTCGGCGGCCCGCGCGGAATTCGCCACCCACGGAATCGCCGGAGCGAGAGTCGATCGCATCGCGACGAACGCCGAGAGCAACAAGGCGCAGATCTACCACTACTTCGGCAGCAAGGAAAAGCTGTTCGACGCGGTGCTCACCGACATCGTCGACAGCACGGCGGCGACGCTGCCCATCGATGTAGACGACCTTCCCGGCTACGCCGCCAAACTCGTGGCGCGCTATGCGAAGTATCCCGACATCAAGCGCCTCGCGACGTGGCACCGGCTCGAACGCGGCAACGCTCCCCTCGTCGACGCCGTCCTCGGCAGCAGTCGGCACAAGGTCGACGAGATCGCCCGCGCGCAGGCCGACGGCCGACTCACGCGCCGCTATCCGCCTGCCGTTCTCCTGGCGTTGGTGCTGCAGCTCGCCGCGGTGTGGACCGACCTCACCGACGAGCTCAGCGCGGTCGCCGACCTGCCCGGTCCCCGCAAACGCGCAAGTCTGGTGCGCGAGGCGGTCACGGCGCTGTTGTCGGACTGATCACAGGGTTGCGGCTCAGCCTTGTGGATCACAGCGGCAGACGCTTCGATACAAGTAGGCATTCACCTTCGGAAGGCACCCGATGGGGCCATCGTCGCACCGGCCAGACCCAGTGTGATTCGCCCTTCGGCACGCGTCCAGGAACGGGAGCGCCGTACGAATCGTGGCAATTCCGCGCCATCGCCGAGATGATCGCCGGCCGCACCCCGCGGCGCCTGCTCGTTTCCGATTCCCCGGGAAAGGACCGCACCCATGGCCCGACGCATCAACGTGATCGGCGGCGGGATCGGCGGCCTCACCGCCGCCATCGCCTGCGCCGAAACCGGCTCTGCTGTGAAGATTTTCGAAGCCCACGAACACCTCGGCGGCCGCGGTCGCGCCACCCCGGCGCCCTACGTGGCACATGAAGGCGCCCACGTCTTCTACGCCGACGGACCCCACTACACCTGGCTCAAGACGCGTGGATTCGTCGATGGTCTGGGATGGCCGGGGCCGTCGAGTCTCACCTCGCTGTTGCGCTTCCGCGCCGACGGACGCCTCCGGGCCGTGCCGCCGCTGCGCGTGCTGCGCGCCCAGATACGCTCCGGCCTCAAGGCGCCCGTCGACACCGACTTCCACACCTGGGCCGCGGAGCGATGGGGCGAGCAGACCGCCCGTCAGATGGCCAACGCCATCAGCGTGGCCACCTATGACGCCGACACCGGGCGGCTCTCCGCGGCATTCGTCTGGGGGCTGTTCCAGCGGGTCTTCGGGCCGCGCCCGCCGGCGGTGCGGTGGGTGCGCGGTGGCTGGCAGACCGTTATCGACCGAATGGTTGCCCGCGCCACCGAACTCGGTGTCGACATCCACGCCTCGACGCGCATCGACACGTTGCCGACCGACGGCCCGGTGATCGTGGCCACCGAACTCGCCGCCGCGCGTCGCCTCCTCGGCGACGACTCGCTGACCTGGACCAGCGGCCACGCCGTCCTGCTCGACGTCGCCGTCACCGAGGATCGCCACGACTCCAAACTCGTCTTCGACCTCGACGAGGGCGGCTTCCATGAAAGCTATAGCGTGCAAGACGATTCGGTGGCGCCCGCCGGTGAAGCGCTCTACCAGCTGCAGATGCCGGTTCGCGAGGGTGAAGCGCATGCCGCCGCGCACCAGCGCCTCGAGCACCTCGCCGACCAAGTGTTGCCACATCGACGGGAGCGGACCACATTTCACCGGACAGCTGTGGCCAAGGACCGAACCGGCGCCCTAGACCTACCCGGCCAGACCTGGCACGACCGGCCGGCCGTCGCACGAGGCGACGACGTCTATCTGGTCGGCGACATGGTGGCGGCGCCGGGTATGCGCGGGGAGATCTCGATCAACAGTGCGCTCGTCGCAGCGGCGGCCGCGGCCCCGCACGAGTAGTCACGAGGGTGTCGCAGTCGACGGCGATCGGGCCCACGTCGGGATGCTCGATCACCTTGTGCCGGAACGGTTCGAGGATCGGCGCTTCGGGCTCGGTCTCCCACAGACTGACGAATTGGGCACTCGCCGTGCGTAATTCCGCGGTGAGTCGCGGCAGTCGTGGATCTTTAGGCGGTTGACCTCTGTCGTCAAGGACGAGAACGCAAAGTACGGCCCATATCGTCCGAACGTACGAAAGTTGCGCTTCCACAGTTCGGTTCGACGTCGGATGTGGCGGTCGGTGGCTAGTCTTCGAAACGCTGCAACCACGCAATCGAGGAGAACGCCATGCGACTGGATCGAACGTTGCCGGCCATCGCATGTGCGGCACTACTGTGCTGTGCGGCGGCATGCTCCACCGACGGCTCACCGGAGAGCGAGCCACCGACTTCGACCACGACACCCACCGGCAGCCCCACACCGTCGGTCACCACACCCACCGGCAACCCCATACCGTCGGTCACCACGCAACAGGCGTCGGGCGCCTGGACCGATAGCGGCTTGACGATCACGCCCACGTCGCTGGGCGTGGTGAAAGTGGGCATGACAGTCGAGCAGGCCGATGCGGCAACCGGATTGACGTTCGTACCCATCGGCGACGGCGCACGTGGACCGTCGATGGGAAGGCAGAACAGACTCTACGTAGATGGCGACCCGGTCAGTTGTGTGGTCGCGGCGGGCACCAGTACTTCCGACCCGGCAGTCACCAGTGAAAAGGGCGTCGGCCTCGGTGATCCGGAAAGCAAAGTGACCGCCACCTATCCTGACGCGCAGCCGATTCCAGAGACCGGCCCGTTCTCCCGACCCGGCTATCTCGTCACACTCCCACAGGGCCAACTCGCCTTCAACATCACCGACGGAGTCGTCGCTCGCATCGCCGGCGGTCCTGATCCGGCTTCAACACACTGCGCCGGCTAGCTTGCGGCAGCCCGGACCGCGGGGTGGGCCATGTTCCCACCCCGCGGCACCGCTACCGCGGCGCGCCCGGCTACTTCTGCAGCGCCTTGGTGCCCTCGGCGCGGACTGCCTGCAGCTGGTTCGGGTCCAGGCCCAGCGCGGTGAGCACAGTGGGCGCGATCTGCGTGGTCTCGACCTGCTGATCCGAGGTGGCGGCAGCGAAGCCGGGCCCGGCGACGATGAGTGGCACGTCGCGGTCGGTGGCCTGACTGCCGCCGTGCTCAGCGATCTTCGACGGCTTACCCGCGTAGACCACGCCGGGATCGACGAGGCCCACGACGTCCGGCACACGCGAATCTGTGACGGGCACACCGAAGTAGGCGGCTGCATCGGCGCCGACCTTCACCTGGGCCAGGCCCGCCTTCACGTAGGGCACGGGGTTGCCGTTGATGTCGTAGCCGGTGCCGGAGGCCGCGCCCAGCCGTTCGCGCACCAACTGCTGCGCCGCCTCACTGCGATCCGAGAGCCACCAGAGCATCACGTCGTCGTTCACCGAATGCTCGACGAGTTTTGGCGCACCCGGGTGTCCGGCGGCCCACGCGGCGTTCACGTCGTCGACGATCTTCCCGTCGTCGATCCGGCGGAAGTCGCCCGGCTTCGTCGGCGACTGTCCGTGCTTGGACGTCAGGACGACTGTCGTACTCTGCTCGGCGCCAGCGGCTTTGAGCTTGTCGAGGAGCTTGCCGACCTGGGTATTCACGAAGTCGAGCGCTGAGGCAAGCACGGGGCCGGGCGTCACGCCGTCGGGCTCGTAGCCACCGCGCTGCCCGCCCGAGGTGGGCAGCTTCTGTGCCGTCGACACCGACTGGAAGTTCATGCCGAAGATCGCGGGCACGCCCACCGAGTTCTTCCCCGAGTGGTCCTTGCCCTCGATCTCGTTGAGCAGGGCGGTGACCTTGTACGTGTCGTACCGCTGCGTCAGCCCGTTGTCCGACGCCCACGTTTTCCCGTCTTCGGTGCCGTCGACAGACGAGTCGATCTCCGGGGTGAACAGGTCATCGATTGTGGTGCCGTCGCCAGGCCCCGCGAGGATCGAGTAGGCGGGGTGCTTGTCGGACCACGCCGTACGCAGGCCGGCTCCGTGCGCGACACCGAAGATCGTGTTGACGCGCAGCAGGTTCCACGGCTGCACCGGTTTACAGGTATTCGGGTCGACGGGGAGCTTCGCCGGATCGAGCAGGTTTTGCGGTGCGGCGGTCATGCCACCCACCGAATCCGGCAGATTGGCGAGGCCCTGGCCCGCGTCGATCCTGTGCGTATCCTTGTCCAGCTCCTCGGTGAGTTCCATATGGCCGCCGGTCTTCGCGCCGGCGCACTGCGTGGTGCCGGGCGCGAGCAGCGTGCGGTCGAAGGAATCGTCGTAATAGATGCCCGTGGTCTGCGGATTTCCGCCGGTCACCTGCCCGACGGTGCCCGGAAAGCTGTCCGAGAGGATCGGGGTCTGCGCGTTGGTGAACTCGGTGCCGCGCTTGGTGAGTGCCGCCAATGCGGAGTCGGGATGCTTGCCCACGTACGCCACGAGATCGGCCTGGTGTAGCCCGTCGACCGACAGCAGGAGCACGTGCTTGCCCTTGTCGGCCGCCGCAGCGCCTGAGCTCGACGCGGAATCCGATGAATCGGACCCGCACGCCGATGCGACCAGTGCGGTCGCGACGATCGCGGCGGCTCCGCCTATTAATCGGACTCTGGATTTCGAACGCTTGTGGCCCATCTCGCTCCTCATGGTTTCTCGAATTGCTCGAGGAAGTTAACAGGCGTAACCAGCCGCCACGGAGAACGCGCGGTGAACTCTTGGGGAACCGAAGAAGCCGACCACGCCGAAACCTGCCGGTCGAAATATCCGGCATTTGCACTGAAACCGGCATAAAGTACTTGCCTCTCGCCGAGGATGCGCCAACATTCCGACATCGATTCCGGGGTCGGATGCCGGCTGGTACCGGCCCTCCTGGGACGCAGTGGTTTTCGTGATGGGCTGGTCTCATACTCATCACAGGCTCGTAGCCATGACGCTGCAACCGGTGTGCGTGACAGCCTTCAGCCCTGAAAATTCTTGAGCCATTCTGCGCCAGGTCGGCGCTCGGGCGAATTTCGGTCAGTTTGCTGAGTCCCGCATGTCAACTCTTTCGTTCACCTCTGAATTCGCCTTTGATAGGTGGCTTCGCACTCATGTGATCGCCAATTGCCACCTTCGGTGAGGATTGGAATGTTGTTCACCGATGTCCTCGACGTCAGGCACTGTCCAGAGGATCAGGTCGTCGCAGTCTGCCAGGCTCCTGGTCGCAGACCGGTAGTCTTCCGAAAGAACACCGAAAAGTTGGACGCGTCGGGAAAGCCGAGGGCAGCAGCACAACTCGCCGCGCTGAGACGGTCGTGGGCGAGAAGCCTTTTCGCTTCCAGGACAATGCGATCGACGATGTAGGCCTTCGCGCTCCGGCCGGTGGCCTGATAGGCCGCCCGCGAGAGCGTTCGGGCCGAGTACCCGAGGACACCGGCGTAATAGCCGACATCGTGATGTCGACGGAAGTTCGCTTCTACGCTCGCACGAAATGCGCGGAACACCGGGTTCGTGGGGTGCGCTCCCTGGTCCGGTCGTCGTAGTCGGGTAACGAACGCGGACAACAGGATCGCCGGGAGCTCGGACGAATCGCTTCCCGACGCCCGCTCGGTCTCGAGGACCAGATGGGTACGAGCGACGTCGATCAACGGCCACTGTTCAGCCGACACACGCCACCACGCGACCAGATCGGTGGCCGACACCAGCTCACGGGTTGCTGCCGTCACCGGTGCCGTCGGGACAAACAGGATGAGGTGCCCGACGAGGTCACCGAAGTCGTCCCATTGGTGCACCGACCCGGGCGCGATCCAGACCGCGGACCGGCGCTCGAGCGGATACCGGCGGAAATCGATCGTGACCGAGCCGCGACCGCCGTCGACGAGTGCGACCACATGAAAGTCCGCGCGTTGGGTCCCGCCATCGTTCATCGAGCGCAACTGATCGAAGGTCATCGTCTCGACCGTGGAGGTACCCCGCCCGGTGAGCTCGAACGTCATCTGCTTGATCCTCGACATCTGTCCAGTTTCCACCATCAGACGTCCATTCGTGCCGATGCGCGCACCGGACCACCGAGTTCCAATGGAAGCAGCACGAACGCACACCGACACCACCGATCGGAGGAGCCTCATGACTACACTCCAGCAGGCATCGCTGCCCGCTTATGACCACCGCCGCGGCACCGGTCCGACACTGGTCTTCCTGCACTACTGGGGCGGCTCGGCCCGCACGTGGAATCTCGTGATCGACCATCTCCCCGGGCGCGACATTCTCGCCATCGATGCTCGCGGCTGGAGCCGCTCACGCGACCTCCCCGGGCCCTATGCGCTCCGTCGACTCGCCGAGGACACGCTATCGGTCATCGAACGCGAACAACTGACCGACTATGTCCTCGTCGGGCATTCGATGGGCGGAAAGGTTGCACAGGTCGCCGCGGCAACCCGCCCGGACGGGCTACGTGGCATCGTTCTCGTCGCCTCCGGCCCCGCCGCGCCGCCTGCCGGGATCACCCCCGCCTACCGCGAGTCACTCTCCCACGCGTACGACACCGACGAATCCGCCATCGGCGCACGCGACCAAATCCTCACCGCGACGACGCTGTCCGAGACGATTGCAGAGCAGGTCCTGACCGATTCCCGCTCCTGGGTCGACGACGACGCGCGCACCGAGTGGCCCTTGCACGGTATTGCCGAAGACATCACCGAGCACACACGCACGATCGGCGTCCGGGCGCTCGTGCGCGCCGGCGAGCACGACGTGGTCGAGCCCGTCGCCGTCCTCCGCGATAACCTGCTGCCCTATCTCTCCGACGCCGAATTCTCGATTATCCCCAGCACCGGACACCTCATTCCGCTGGAGGCGCCGAACGAACTCGCCGACGCACTTCGGCGATTCCGGCCCGGACCGACCTGACCCTCCGCACTCGACCCAAGGTCCGCTCTCGGCATACGCATTCACCGAGGCCGCCACCGTGCGCCGAGGTTGGTATGAAATTACGAGTACCATGTCGGCTCAGGCAGTTCTGCGGTCAGCACCCAACGGCCGACTTCTCGACGCTTGTACGCGACGGGATCGTGCAGAGTGTGCGTCCTTACGTTGCGCCAGAAGCGGTCGAAGCCGTACTTGCTCGCTGTCGCACGAGCGCCGAGAGCCTCGAATATGGTTGAGGTGATTTCGAGCGAGACCTCGGTTGCTCGCGCCTTCACGGCGGCGACGCGCACCTCGTGCTCTCCGCGTTCCTCGGCTGTCACATTCCATGCGTTGTCGTGAATCTTCTTACCTTCCAACGCAACTGCGTCAGCAAGCGCCTCGGTGGCCCACAGTTTCGATGCTAGGTCGCCGTAGATGTCGATGATGTACGGCTCGTCGATCGCCTTGTCGACGGTGCTGTGCAGCCATGCCCGGGTCTTCTCCTTGGTGTACGCCGCGGCCTCTTCGAGAGCGCCTCGCGCAATACCGAGGTAGAAGTTGACGAAGACCAGCTGAATGGTCGGGACGTTGAGGGTGTTGTAGACGCGTGGCTGGAACTGCTTGTCCACGTATCCTGCTGCACTTGCCCAGTCGACACGCACCTTGTCGATGGTGACGCTGCCGCTCTCGGTCTGGCGTTGACCGATGTTGTCCCAGTCGTCATGGAACGTCAGCCCCTTGATGTTCGACGGCACGATGGCGAAGACATGGTCATCGCTACCGGTCAGGACCCCTTCGAGGACGGTGACGTCGGAAACGCGGCTGCCGGTGGAGAACGTCTTGCTGCCGTCGAAGACGATGGTGTCGCCTTCGTCGGCGACCGCAACATCGTTGTCACGGGGGTTGACCGCGCCTCCGAAGAACCATTTGTTCTTCGTCGCATCGGTTTCCACGGCTTCGATCTGCTCAGGTGTGCCGACCAGGCGGGCCGCCCAAAACCAGAGCAGGTGGTAGCCGAGCAGCTGGCCGATGGATCCGTCGGCAGCAGCGATGCGTCGGATGACCTGGTAAGCCGTTGGCCAATCCTGGCCCGCGCCACCGTGTTCGACCGGTCCGAGCAATGTGACCAAGCCAGAGTCTTTGAGGAGTTGTACCTCGTCGTGGGGTGCGGTATTACCCTTGTCGCGAGCGGCGGCGTCGACAGCGAGGAGCTGTGCGACTTCACCAGCTCGAGAAATCCAGCCCTCGGGGGATGTCGGTGTGTCAGGCCAATCGTGGGACAATGTAGAGGTTGCAGTCGTGGTCATATAGAGCAGGGAACCGGCAGAACCGCGCTGGGACCACACTTCCTCTCACCCTGATTCTGATGAGAACCTACCCCCACTACCCCCGCGCCATGTCGACGAACCGACTCAGATGCAGTTGGTGCGCAACGGTGATCGTGGCGGTGGGGCCGTTGCGGTGCTTGCCGACGATGATGTCGGCTTCACCGGCGCGCGGGTCGTCGCGTTCGAATGCGTCCGGGCGGTGCAGCAGGATAACCATATCGGCGTCCTGCTCGAGGCTGTTGTGGACAGCGACTCCATCGGCGATGAAGTTGTGCGTTCCGGGAACTGTGCCGTCATAGACGTCTTGAATACCGATGGATTCGATCTCGCTGATCTCATCCCAATAGACGTCGTTGCTGACGGTGAGGTCGATGCTCTCGGAATCGAGTAGATCCGAAATCTCGCGCAGCACCGAACGACCATGCCCCATGGCCCCAGTGCTACGACCGGCACCGTTGCCCGCGGGCACAAGTTCCGGTGAGTCGAGGAGTTTGTGCAGCCGCCGGGAGGCCGTCCGTGCGCCGCTTCCATCGATTTTGCTGAACCGTTGTGGCGCAGCGATATCCAATACCTCAGCGAGGTGGGAGAGTTGGTCGTACCCGGAGACCGTCACCGTCAGGACGCCGTCGGCGGTCTCGCTGACCGATGAGAACGTTCCCACCCGCGCAAGCAGGTATATGAGGTCAAGCGCCTCGGCGTCCGACGCCGCCTGGAGGCACCACTCCTCATCGAGAACTGCAGACTCGCAGAACAACTCGCGCAGCATCTCCACGACGGCCGGTGTCGACAGACTCCGCACGTGGCCGGCGGGAGACGCACTTGCGGCGATCGGTTCCGGAATACTCCGCGGCACCGCAATGGATTCGCCGACACCGATCTCCGCCAACGGAATCCACCCATCGATGGTGAGGAACGGGTGGTTGCCCGTCGCCTCGACCACGCGCCCCGACGCCATCCGTACGCGGAACACTTCTTTGCGTCCGCTGGGGAAGACCTTGACCATCGGCCGGGCCACCATACGCATGCGCTGGTCCAACGACCAGACGAGCGGCTGCTCTCCGGTCTCCAGGAGTTCACCGAGGGTCACCTCGGAGCCGTTGTCTGCGCGCAGAATGCGCGTCGACGCCGGCAGACATCCCGACTCGCGAAGATCCGATACCTGAGGTTTCTTGTCGGTGCGCTGCTCGGGGCCACGGTTGAGCTGGCTGATCGCGACGACGGGTACTTCGAGTTCCTTTGCGAGAAGCTTCAACTGGCGGGAGAACTCGGAGACTTCTTGCTGTCGGGATTCGACCTTCTTACCCGAGGTCATCAGCTGCATGTAGTCCACGACGACGAGTTTGAGGTCGTTGCGCTGTTTGAGGCGCCGCGCCTTGGCGCGGATCTCCATCATGGTGAGGTTCGGGGAGTCGTCGATGAACAGTGGCGCCTCGGAGATCTCACCCATCCGGCGGGCCAGCCGCGTCCAGTCGTCGTCGGTCATCGAGCCGCCACGCATGTCGCCGAGCTTGACCTTGGCCTCCGCCGACAGCAGTCGCATGACGATCTCGACCTTGCTCATCTCCAGCGAGAACATCGCCCCGGTCATCTGGTGCTGAATCGAGCAGGAGCGCAGGAAGTCCATGGCGAGGGTCGAATTGTGCGTGGGCACCATCGCCTCACCGGCGAGGAACAGGTGGTCGGCGTTGTCGACCTGCACGCACCGCACCGGGGCACTGTCGACCGGCCGTACGGCGACGATCCGCCGAACCCCGGCGGGGCGTCGGAGTTCCTTGTGCCGCAACGCCTTGTGGTGGACGGTGAAGACGTCGTCGTCGGCGTCGACACGCAACCAGCCGGTGGCCGACCGGCGATAGGTGTACCCGAGTCCGGCGACGAGGTCGGCGACCACCTCCGTCATGTGGCGGGTGGCGGCGGGCACGGTGATCCAGCCGTCGTCGTCGACGCTCGCGCGTGCGTCGAGCAGTCCGGCGAGCAGGGCGCGGCGTTGCGCGATCGAACCGCGGAGGTACTCGTACGGGATACGGCCGCCGAGGTCGGCCATCAAGGTCATCACGTCGACGGGCCCCTCGGCGTCGATGCGCATGCCGATCTCCGGGTCGTCGAAGGCCATCCCGGCCAGCGCGGCGACAGTGTACGGCCCATAGGCAAACCGCTTGCGCGGCAAGTCGAGCGGCTTGGCATTGCGAATGAACGCCGAGCCGACATGGGCATACAGCCCCTCGGTGGTGAGCACCTGCGGGGTGCTGTCCACCTCGACCGCCCACTCGTGCCAGGCGTCGGCGAGGATGACGTTGCCGTCGGAGAACTCCACCTCGAAGCATGGGCGGTCGGTCATCACCTCGGTGGCCGCGACGACACGCGTCGGCCGTCCGTGCGCGTCGAGCAGGGTGTCGCCGACGGCGACGCGACCCATCGTGGTCCAGCCGGTCGGCGTGGGCAGCGGGGTGTCGAGAGACAGGGCCTTGCCGACGCCGGGACGCGCGGCGACGATGATCATCTGCCCCGGGTGCAGGCCGTTGGTCAGCTTGTCGAGGTCGGCGAATCCTGTTGGCACGCCGAGGGACAGACCCCCGCGGGACGCGATCGAGTCGATCTCGTCCATCGTCGGCTGCAGCAACTCTTCGAGCGGCACGTAGTCCTCGGCGGTGCGCCGCTCGGTCACCTCGTACACCTCGGCCTGCGCGCGGTCGACGACCTCGGCGACGTCCTGGCCGCCGTCGGCGCCGGAGTAGCCGAACTGCACGATCCTGGTCCCGGCCTCCACCAGGCGTCGGAGAATGGCCTTCTCCGCCACGATCTCGGCGTAGAAGCCGGCGTTGGCCGCAGTGGGCACAGTGGAGATCAGCGTGTGCAGATACGGCGCACCGCCGACGCGGCGCAGCTCGCCGGCACGATCGAGTTCGGCGGCGACGGTGACGGCGTCGGCGGGCTCGCCCTTGCCGTACAGCTCGAGGATCGCGTCGTAGACGGCCTGATGGGCGGGCCGGTAGAAGTCGGCGGGACGGATCTTCTCGACGACGTCGGCGATCGCGTCCTTCGACAGCATCATGCCGCCCAGCACGGACTGCTCGGCCGCCATGTCCTGTGGTGGTTGCCGGCCGAACTCCTCGGCCGGGATCGTCGCATCATCGAAACCACCGGAACCGCCGCGTCCGGAATCCCGCGGGGCGCCGTGCCCACGATCGTCGACAACCGCCACCGAGCCCACCTCTCGCGTCGAATCGTGCCGACCTTTGCGGTCGGCCTCCCCATGATGTCTTTGAGATATTCAGTACCCGATGCCACCGACAAGGCGGGCCGCTGCTGCCGTCGGGGCAACCTGCCGATCACCTGAGAGGTGACCCTAGGAGGTGTCCGGCGCACGTTCAAACGCGCTTGTGGACGAACCTGTTAGGCAATTGTGGACGGTTGCCGCGCGTCCTGTGCGTCCCTGTGTGGATGTTGTGGATAGGTTGGGGAATGTCAGACGGATTTTCTTCGTAAACGCAGGTCAACGGCGGTAGCGTAATTCCACAGTGGCGAGTTTTGCACTTCCCCGGCGTGTCGCTTGATCGGCGCCGTCGGGCGTGTTGCGAGTGACGGCGATCACTGGCCGTTTACCAGACCTTGAACGCAGCATGTGCCACCGATGGCGAACAGTTGTCGACTCCCCCATGTCGGCCCGCCGGCGACGTGCACGGTCACCAGCCCCAGACGCGGGAAACCGCGCACGCACATCCCCGCCATGTGATGCAATGGGCGCCGTGCCCAGTATCCGACGGTTCGGCCGGGTGACGCGCGCGCTCGCCGTGCTCGGCGTGAGCGCCACCGTTGCCCTCGGAATTCCCGTGGCGATGGCGTCGACCGCGTCCGCGGCGCCACCGCCCCCGCTGCCCACCGAATTCGATCTGGGCCGGTACACGCCGGTGAACCCGGATGCCTTCCGTTCGCTCGCCTACGGCGACAATGGGCGCTCGTTCTTCACCACCGGTCGCTACCGGTGCCAGGTCGGCCCCCAGTACCGATACGTCGGCTGCCAGGGCAGCCCGGCCACCGCACCGGCCGACACACTGATATCGAAGACCCTCGGCGCGGTCATCTCCGGCGACCAGACGGGCCCGTACTGGGTGCGCACCAATTGGCCACTCGCCCCGACGTACCACTTCGGCTCCAGAACCGGTTTTCGTCCACCGGTGCTGGGGGTCGGCCAACGCGTCACGATCGCCGGCGTCACCTGCACGGTACCGAGCGCGAATGAGGTCGCGTGCCGGACCGGCTCGCGGGCACTGATTTTCACTCCGGCCTGGCACAAATTCTTCCACCCCGCCGGGGATCAGTCGCAGGACGCCAACCCCGCGCCACAGTATCTGCCCCCGAGACTGCGGGGTTCGAGTCAGCTCCCGGCCACGCCCGCACCACCGACGTAGGCTCCGGCACAAACAGTTCGGCCTGCCGGGTACGCGTGTGCGCACCTGGCAGGCCGAAAACCGTTATACCTCAGGCTTATCGAGCGCCTTATCAGCTGGCGACGACAGCCAGCTCGACGGTGGCGGCGACGTCGGGGTGCAGATTCACCACGACCGGGAAGGTGCCGGTGGCCTTGATGTGGCCCTTCGGCAGCTCCACGTTGCGCTTGTCGACAGCCGGGCCGCCGGCGGTGCGGATCGCACCGGCCACGTCGGCCGCGGTGACCGAGCCGAACAGCTTGCCCGAGTTGTGGGTCTTCACCGTCAGCGAGACGCCGGACAGGTTCTCGATCGCCTGCTTGAGCTCGTTGGCGTGTTCGAGACCGCGGACCTCGCGGACGGCCTGCGCCCGGCGGATGTCGGCGACCTGCTTCTCGGCGCCGCGGCTGGCCTTGATGGCCAGGCCGCGGGGCAGCAGATAGTTACGGCCGTAACCGTCCTTGACCTCGACGGAATCGCCGGCCTCGCCGAGGTTTTCCACGGCAGCAGTCAGGATGAGCTTCATTTCGTGTTCTCTCCCTTCGGCTTATCGGCTGGTCGAGGTGAACGGCAGAAGCGCCACCTCGCGCGAGTTCTTGACGGCCACCGCGACATCACGCTGGTGCTGAACGCAGTTCCCGGTCACCCGACGCGAACGGATCTTGCCGCGGTCGGACAGGAAGCGGCGCAGTAGCGCGGTGTCCTTGTAGTCGATCTTGGTGTTCTTGTCCTTGCAGAAGGAGCACGCCTTGGTCTTGACGACCTTTTCGACGCGCGGCTTCCGGCCGCCCTTTTGCTTAGCCATGTATTGCTCCAGTCAAAAATGTTCAGAATGGTGGTTCGTCGTCCCCGCCACCGGCCGAGGACGCGCTCGCGGGGGCGCTGCCCCACGGATCCTCGGGTGCGGACTGTCCCGCTCCGCCGCTGCGGCCCGAGCCGCCGGACGAACCGAAATTGCCGCCACCGGATGATCCGCCACGCGAGGCCCGGTTGACCGACGCGGTGGCAAATCTCAGCGAGGGACCGATCTCATCGACATCGAGTTCCATCACCGTGCGCTTCTCGCCCTCACGGGTTTCGAAGGAACGCTGCTTGAGGCGTCCTTGCACGATGACCCGGGTGCCCTTGGTCAGACTTTCGGTCACGTTCTCCGCCGCTTCGCGCCAGATGCTGCAGCGCAAGAACAGCGCCTCGCCGTCCTTCCATTCGCGGGTCTCGCGATCGAAGGTGCGCGGAGTGGAGGCCACCGTGAAGCTGGCGACCGCGGCACCCGACGGGGTGAACCGCAGCTCGGGTTCAGCGGTCAGATTGCCTACAACGGTGATGACTGTTTCGCCTGCCATGTGTCTCCCCTTGGTCGTGGTTGGGCACTCGTTGATCGATGTGCACCGGACGTCTCGGCCGCGACGATTCGCGACCTGCCTTCAGGTATTCACCCTAAGGTCCGGTACCGACTAACTCGGCGCATCCAGAAAGTATGTGGACTACTTCCGGAGAACCTTGGTGCGCAGCACCGACTCGTTCAGCTTCAGCTGACGATCCAGCTCGCTGACGGTCTGCGGCTCTGCATTCAGGTCGATGACGGCGTAGATGCCCTCGCTGTGCTTGGCGATCTCGTAGGCAAGACGGCGCTTGCCCCAGATATCGACGTTGTCGACCTTGCCGCCATCACTCCGGATCACGTTCAGGAACGTATCCAGGGACGGTGCAACGGTGCGCTCGTCGAGACTCGGGTCGAGGATGACCATCAATTCATAATGACGCATGTGACCACATCACCTCCTATGGGCTCATCGGCCACGGACTGTCCGTGACAGGAGGGTCGCCTGCGTCGGCAACCGTTCCAAGATACACGAGGTACCCCTGACCAGCGAAATCACGATCCACCCGAGATTGCGGACCGCGACTGACCTCTATCGCGCGCAGAGTGCGGTCACCACTTCTTCAAGGACAAGGATCGCCTCATGCAATTCGCTGCGACACGGATTCTCACCGACGACGTCGACGCCCTGGTCGACTTCTACGAGCAGGTCACCGGCCTGCGCGCCGCGCGGCTGCATCCGCTGTTCGCCGAGCTCACCACCGATTCGGGCAAGCTCGCCATCGCCTCGTCGGCGACCGCAGCCGCCATGGGCGACGATGTCGCGACCGCAGCAGCCAACCGCTCGGTGATCCTGGACTTCCTCGTCGACGACGTCGACACGGAATACCGACGCCTGACCGGCGTGGTCGGCGAGTTCGTCAACGGCGAACCGACCGACATGCCCTGAGGCAACCGGTCCCTGCTGCTCCGCGACCCCGACGGCAACCTGGTCAATCTCTACACACCGCTGTCTCCGCGTTCGTGACCGCCTGTATCAGACACTTCTGACCGGTCCGTCCGGATTGTGCGTGACCCAGCTCACCGTTGCCTGGATGGTTTCGGTCCGCGCCTACCCTTCCGCTTACCCTGTAGCGCATGCCCGATCGCCTGAGCACGACGTACCGCTACGGGCGCATCACCTTGTCGCGCCGCGGGGATCTGATCCTGATCCTGACCATCTCTCTACTGCTGACCTTGCTGTTCATGTATTGGAGCTACGAGGTCAAGATCAAGTGCGTCGGACCGCCGTTCTACCCGGACGGACGCAGCCACAAGTGGCCGGTCGGTGATGGAGACGCGATCGTGCCCTGCTATTCCGATCTCGCATTCCTGTGGGTCGGGCGTGACATCAACCTGCATGTCTTCCCCTACATCCACGGCGGTATCGGCGCCAACGGCCAGCTGTTCGGCGGTTCGGTGGAGTACCCGGTGCTGTCGGGACTCCTGATGTGGCTCGGCGGCATCGGTTCGCACACCGACGTCGACTTCTTCCGCCATTCGGCGGTGGTGCTCGCGCCGTTCGGGCTCGCGATCACGGCGATGCTCGCAGTGCTCACGCGGTGGAATGTGTTGTGGTGGGCGCTGACCCCGCCGCTGATCCTGTATGCCTTCCACAACTGGGAGTTGCCGGTGGTGGCGACCGCGGTCGCCGCGGTCGCGGTGATGGCGTGGGGCGCCAGCATCTCGCCGTCGACCGGGCGGCGTCGAATGACGTTGCGCACCAGCGCCGTTCTCGCCTCGATTTTGTTGGCCATCGGCTTCTGCCTGAAGCTCTACCCGGGCTTCTTCGTGCTACCGCTCGCCATTTACGTGCTGACGCGCGGCATGGCCCCGCTCGGTACATCCCCACCTGGTGCATCCCCGCCGGGGCAGTCATCGTCGGGCTCCGGTCCGCCGACGCGCGGTCCGCTCGACTGGGTGAGTGCGGCGTGGGTCGCCGGCGCGGCCTTGCTGACCGTCATCGTCGTGCAGCTGCCGTTCATGCTCCTCGGCTACGACGGCTGGCGCGCCGCGATGACGTTCCAGGGCAAACGTCGCGCCGACGTCGACACCAACTCCATCTGGTACTGGGGATTGCGCCATCTCACCGGCGGGCAGAACGACACCTACAACTCCCTGGTCGGCATCCTCTCGCCGCTGTTGATCGTGTGCGCCTTCGGCGCGGCGGTGTATCTGGGCTGGCGGCAGTACGGCCGGACCGGCCTGTATCCGTGGATCGGGGTGAGCGCGGCGATGCTCGCCGGGTTCATGGTGTTCCACAAGGTGCACTCGCCGCAGTACACGCTGTGGATTCTGCCGTTCTTCGTGCTCCTGCGAATCCGGTGGCCGGTCATCGTCGCCTACCTGATCGCCGACTTCATCCTCGACACCACCATCTTCCGGCTGTTCGGCATTTATGTGTCCGGGGCGCCGATGAAGTGGTGGGTGATCGGCGGGGTCAACCTCGGCGTCTGGGTGCACGCCGTCCTGCTCGTCTACCTGATCGTCGCCTTCGTCCGCGCCGGTCCGCGCGAACCGCTCGCGTCGATCGGGCGAAGACCGCCCAACAATGTGGCGTCGTCGGCCGAACCCGACGACGTCCCCCCGAGCGCCCGGGTTCCGGCGAGCACATGAGCGACTGGCTCGGTACCGCACCACTCGCCGGCGATCGAGTGACGTTGCGGCCCTTCACCATCGACGACGCCACGGCGCTGGCGGCGGTCGTCGCCGACCCGCAGCGATTCCAGTGGGTGCCGGGAGTGCCCACCGACCCCGACGCCGCGGCCGCCTGGATCTCGGCGGCGCTCGCCGATCCGCAACGCCGCGTGGCCTACGCGGTTATCGACAACAACGACGGCCGGCTCATCGGGACGACCAGCTACTACGACATCGATCCGGTCAATCTCTCGACCGCCATCGGCTACACCTTCTACGCCGACGACGTCCAGGGCACCGCGGTGAATCCGACCGCGAAGTATCTGTTGATGCGGCACGCCTTCGAGGATTGTGGTGCGGTGCGCCTGGTCTGGCACACCCACGAGAACAATGCCCGGTCCCGCGCCGCGATCGGCAAACTCGGCGCCACCTTCGAGGGATTGCTCCGCAAACATCGCCGCTTCGGTGACGGCTGGCGCACCACCGCCCAGTTCGCGATGGTCGATAACGATTGGCCGAACGCAAAAGTGCGTCTGCAACAACGCATTTCGTGAGAGGGCTCACCACCGCGCCCGACTGGGTCAGCTCAGCGGGCTGACCTTGGAAACGCACATGAGCGTGCCTGGGCGGATGGTCACCACAACGGTCCGCCGACGGAATGCTGGAACGCAGAAACTATCTGTTGCACGGCCGATTCGGCGGCTGATCCGGGACATGCCCGTCCCAGCTCGCACTCCATCGTCCCCCATCGTTCCCCGCTACTGTTCCGCGAAGACTACCCCGGCTCCGCCGCAAGCCGGCTCGGAACCGGCAGCGCTCCACGGCGATTCCCGAATCGGTCCGGCGCCCCGTCGAGGACGCCGCCGGCCGGGTCGTCGAGTTCGTTGCCCTCGGCGTCGGTGCGCATCAGGTCTTCCTGTGGCCGCAGGATCTGCCAGATGACGATGACGCACAGGGCCAGCACGAATACCGCGCGGATCACGATGATCGTGGTGAACCACTCCTGCGGCAACCACTTTCGCGACGGGTCGATGAACAGCGACATCCGCGGAATCCACACCAGCGCGTCGACGGCCATCCAGGCCAGCAGCAGTCGTGTGTGTGGAATGGCCAGCACGGCAAGGGGAACCAGCCACAGCGAGTACTGGGGACTCCACACCTTGTTGACGAGCAGGAAGCCGGCGACGATCAGGAAGGCGACCTGCGCGACACGTGGCCGGGTCGGTGCGGCGAGCGACAGCCACCCGATTCCGGCGACGACGAGAACCATGAGGCCGAGCGACACGACGTTGAGGACGTCGACGTTCCAGGTCACCCCGACCGCCTTGGCGACGAGTCGCAGCAGGCTGTCGGCGTCGGCGCCACGATCGGAGTTGAGCCGGAAGAACTCGTACCAGCCGTGCGGGTACTCCACCAGGATCGGCAGGTTCACCGCGGTCCAGGCGATCACCGCGGCGGCCGCGGCGGCCGCCCAGTCGCGGAGCTTGCCCGACCGCAGGCACAAGAAGAACAACACCACCAGCAACAGCACCGGATAGAACTTGGCGGCGGTGCCCAACCCGATGAATACCCCGGCCAGCCATGGTCTTCGCCGCGCCCAGCACAGCAATGCGACGGCCAGGGCGGCGGTAGCGATCGCGTCGAAGTTGGTGAAGGCGTGCACGATGACCAGCGGCGAGGCGGCCGCCACCCACGCCGCCCAGATGCGGGCGCGGGCGGTCAGCGCGGTCGCCCAGATGGTCACGAGCCAGAACAGCGCCAACCCGAGGGCGGCGAGGTCGAAGAACAGGACCGCAGGCAGCGCACCCGGCACGCCAAACCGGTCCATCGCCGACGCCCATTCCCGGGCGGCCCACGCCGTCGCGTACATGTACATCCCGGTGATCACCGGGTACTCCATGTACCGCTTGATCTCCTGGCCCTGCTCGTTCTTCTCGAACCAGTATGTGTGGTAAGGGAATTCGCCCTTGTCGAGCTGTTCGGCGCCGTACAGGGCGAGCACGTCGGAGTAGCAGAGGTCGGTGAACTGCCGCTGATCGGCATGGTCGAGCTGCATCGTCGGGCCGCCGGGGGCGGGCTTGCTCACCGTCTCCTGCTGCAGGCAGCCCGCCTTGCCGAACCACCCCAGTGCCAGCGTGCACAGCGCGAGGAGAAACAGCACCCGGATCGGCGTCCAATGCCGGCTACGGCCCACTGCCGCGTGCGCGCCGATCGGGCCGCCGACGACCCGTGACGCCTCGGCGACCACCGGATCGTGGTGGCTCGGGATCAGCCGTCGCGTGTCGGTGCGCAAGTCCGTTGCCAGTGGCGCCGGGCCGTCGACGCCCGGTTCGCCCGACTCGGCTGTCGCGGGCTCCGCCCCCGTCGCCGCCGACGGGGACCCGTCAGCGTCCGGGCTCAGGGACCGCTCCTTGGTCACCGCCGTTACCGGTGCCCCCGGTGCCGCCGTCGCCGCCGGTACCGCCGCCTCCGGTGCCGCCGTCGCCACCGTTGCCGCCGCCGCCACCACCGCCGGTGCCACCGTTGGCGCCGTTATCGCCACCTGGCTGGGCGCCCCCTGGTACCGGGATGGTGATACCGGGGGCGATCGTGATCGCACCACCACCGCCGCCGGGGACCGGAAGCGTCGGCGTCCGGTTCGGCCGCGACGACGGAGTGTCGTTGTTGTACGTGCTGGGCGGCGGCTCGTAGGGCACACCGGCCTGGCCACCGACGGCCGCCGGCTCCGGGAATTGTTCGATGGACTTGCCGTCGAGGGCGTTGTCCATCGCCTTCTTCCAGATCTGCGCGGACAGGCCACTCCCATACACCGGGGAGCCGCCGTAATTGACCAGTGGCGTGCCCTTGTCGGTACCGACCCACACCGCCGTCGAGAGCTGCGGGGTGTAGCCGACCATCCAGGCGTCCTTGTTCTGGCCGCTGTCACCGAGCTGCGCGGTGCCGGTCTTGGCCGCCGACGGGCGCGCACCCAATTCGCTGTCGTAGAGCGAATTGCCGTTGGAGTAGGCGGCGACCGGCTCGAGCGCAGCGGTGACGTTGTCGGCGACCTTCGCCGGGAAGACCCGCTTACCCGGGTCGGGCTGACGCTCGTAGAGCACCTCACCGGTAGAGGTCTCCACCTTCTGCACGAAGTGCGGGGCGCGGTAGATGCCCGACGCGGCGAGGGTGGCATACGCCGACGCCATATCGATCACGCGCGTCGGATACTGACCCAGGACGACACCGCCGTCGACGCTGCCGTTGGCGTTCTGCAGCGTCTTCTGCTGATCGCCGAACGACTCGGCGACGCCCGCGGCGTGCGCGGCATCGGCCACATCCTGCGCCTTGTTCTTCAGGTCCATCATCAGGCGGTAGTACACCGTGTTCAGCGACATCTTCATCGCCGTCGCCAGATTGCAGGAGCCGCAGCTCTCACCGTCGGAGTTCTCGACGGTGATGCTGGAGTTGGGGATGGGATAGGGCGCCGAGCTGTACACCTTCGACAGCGGAATGCCCTGCTCGAGGGCAGCGACCAACGCGAACACCTTGAACGACGACCCGGTCTGCAATCCACCCTGCGCGTAGTCCCAGCCCTGCGCGTCGTTGCCACCGAAGTAGCCCTGCACACCACCGGTCCGCGGATCGATCGAGACGACGGCCGTGCGTATCTGACTGGGCTCGCCGTTGAGTACCCCGCTGGGGCACGGGTAGAGGTCGTTCTGGCGGCATCCTGCCTGCACTGCGGCGTTCTGCGCCTGTGGATCGATCGTCGTCGTGATCTTGAGACCCTCGGTGCGGACCTGCTGTTCGGAGATGTTGAGGTTGGCGAGTTCGGCCATCACCTGCCGTTTGATCAGACCGTTGGGCCCCACGGTCTCACCGGTCGCCGCCGGCGCAGGCAAGACCTTGGGATAGACGATCGCCGCACGATCGGCCGGGGTGATGGCACCGGTCTGGACCATGCCGTCGAGCACATAGTTCCAGCGGGCCACTGCCGCGTCCTTGTTGACTGCGGGGTCGTAATAGGAGGGCGAACGAATCGCTGCGGCGAGCACCGCGGATTCGGCCGGGGTCAGATCCTTGACGTTCTTACGGAAGTAGGCCTGCGCCGCGGCGCCGACGCCGTAGCCGCCACGCCCGAAGTAGATGGTGTTGAGGTAGGCGCCCAAGATGTCGTCCTTGGACCACTCGCTGGACATCTTGGTCGCGATCACCAGCTCGCGCAGCTTGCGTTCGTAGCTGTGCTCGTCACCGACCAACGCGTTCTTCACGTACTGCTGGGTGATCGTCGAACCACCGCCGGCGAGATCGTTGTTCGTGACCCGACCCCACACCGCGCGGGACAGCCCGCGGATCGAGAAACCGTCGTTGGTGCGGAACTCGCGGTCCTCGGCGGCGATCACCGCTTCCTGCAGCGACTTGGGGATGTCGTTGATGCTGACATCGCTGCGGTTGCCCTCGGGAGGCACGATCTTCGCCAGGGTATTGCCCTTGGCGTCGACGATCGTGGCGACCTGATTCTGCTTGATGTCGCCGGGCCGGGGCACGCTCACCGTCGCGTAGGCGATGAGAAAGCCCACGATCGCGACCAATGCGACAACCGGCACGATCAGGCCGACCGCGCCGACCACCCATCCCAGGATCCGGTAGCGCGAACGCTTCGGATCGTCGCCGGACCCGGACTTCGTGGATCTGGTGCGCCGCGACGTCATATCACGTGACTCGCTCATCGCCGGACCTCCCAATGAACCGCATCTGCGTCGGCTCAACGTTCCTTACAGTACTTATAGGCATCTTCACCGCCCACCACTCTGACGCACCGACGACCGCGAACCAAAAGCCGGACACGGGCGACACACGTCATCGCCGTCCGGGCCGGCTGACCGACCCGACGGCGATTCGCTTCTACTCGGCGACCCGACGGCGCCGCTGCGCACGTGGAGGCAGTCCGGCAACGTACGACTGCACGAGATGGTTCCAGCTGCAGGTACGGCACACCTCGACGACGTGGACCGAGAACTCCTCGGCGGTGGCATCGAGCCGGGAGATCTCCTCGGCCGTCCGCGCCGATCCGGACACCTGGCCGAGTCGCTCGCCGAATACCCACGAGACCAACGTCACGTGCTCCTTGCGGCAGATCGGACACAGGGTCGGACTCGGCCGGCCATGAAACTTGGCGGCTCGCAACAGATACGGACTCGCGTCGCAGACCTCGGCGACACCGGCCCGACCGGAGTGGACCTGCGACAGCCTCGATCGCCGCTGCAGGGCGTAGTCGACGATCTGGCGTTGCACGTCGTCCAGCGTACGTGGTCGGTACCGGTGGTGCCGGTGCGCCTACCCGGCCCTGCGCCCCCGGATCGGCGTGTTCGGATGTGTACTCCATGTACCCGATATCGACAGCGTTTATATCGGTGCGATACATTGGGCACAAGCATCGGTGCGACGGAAGAGCGGAAAGGGGGACGACAGTGCTGGAGATGGCGATTCTCGGACTGCTACTCGAATCCCCCATGCACGGGTACGAGCTGCGCAAGCGGCTCACCGGCCTGCTCGGCGCGTTTCGCGCGTTCTCCTATGGGTCGCTGTATCCGACTCTGCGCCGAATGCAGGCCGACGGTCTCATCGGTGAGACGAGCGCGCCCTCGGGAGTGAAGGTCCGGCGCGGTCGGCGCGTCTACCAGCTCACCCCCGCCGGCCGCGAACGCTTCACCGAACTCGTCGCCGACACCGGACCGCAGAACTACACCGACGACGGTTTCGGCGTTCACCTCGCCTTCTTCAGCCGCACCCCGGCGATCGCGCGGATGCGAATCCTCGAGGGTCGCCGACGCCAGGTCGAGGAACGTCGGGAAGGACTGCGCGAACTCGTCGGGCGTGCCACCGGCAGTTCTGACCGCTACACCCGCCAGATGCACGAGCTGAGTCTGGAGTCGAGCGAACGCGAGGTGCGCTGGCTCAACCAGCTCATCGCCGCCGAGGCCTCCGACGCCGAGCACGACGGCGCCGACACCGCGGCGCGATCCCCCACAAATGTCCCGGACACCGCGTCGTCGCCGACCGGTGCCGGAGAACAGGAAGAAGCCGAGCAGCACGACCGGCTCGGACGAACCCCCGTATCGCAGCCGAGTACTGCGACATCACAAGAAGAAGAAGGAGTACCCGACCATGGGTGAGCCCAATAAGGTGCGCGTGGCCATTGTGGGCGTAGGAAACTGCGCTTCATCCCTGGTCCAGGGCGTGCAGTACTACAAGGACGCCGACGAGAACGCCGCCGTGCCCGGTCTGATGCACGTGAAGTTCGGCCCGTACCACGTGCGCGACGTCGAATTCGTCGCCGCATTCGACGTCGACGCGAAGAAGGTCGGCTTCGACCTCTCCGACGCGATCTTCGCCAGCGAGAACAACACCATCAAAATCGCCGACGTCGCGCCGACCGGTGTGACGGTGCAGCGCGGTCACACCCTCGACGGTCTCGGCAAGTACTACCGCGAGACCATCACCGAGGCCGATGGCGACGGCGCAGACGTCGTGGCCACCCTCAAGGACGCGCAGGTCGACGTCCTCGTCAGCTACCTGCCCGTGGGCTCGGAGCAGGCCGACAAGTTCTACGCCCAGTGCGCCATCGACGCCAAGGTCGCCTTCGTCAACGCGCTGCCGGTGTTCATCGCCTCGGACCCGGAGTGGGCCAAGAAGTTCACCGACGCCGGCGTGCCGATCGTCGGCGACGACATCAAGAGCCAGGTCGGCGCGACCATCACCCACCGCGTGATGGCCAAGCTGTTCGAGGACCGCGGCGTCGCCCTCGACCGCACCTACCAGCTCAATGTCGGCGGCAACATGGACTTCAAGAACATGCTCGAGCGTGAGCGTCTGGAGTCGAAGAAGGTCTCCAAGACCCAGTCCGTGACCTCGAACCTGACCGGCTCGCTCGCCGGCAAGATCGACGACAAGAACGTGCACATCGGCCCGTCCGATCACGTCGCGTGGCTCGACGACCGCAAGTGGGCCTATGTCCGCCTCGAAGGCCGCGCCTTCGGTGACGTGCCGCTGAACCTGGAGTACAAGCTCGAGGTCTGGGACTCGCCCAACTCGGCCGGCATCATCATCGACGCGGTGCGTGCCGCCAAGATCGCCAAGGACCGTGGCATCGGTGGCCCGATCCTGCCGGCGTCGGCCTACCTCATGAAGAGCCCGCCGAAGCAGGTCGCCGACGACATCGCACGTCAGCAGCTCGAGCAGTTCATCGAGGGCTGATACCCGAGATCGACCGCTCGTACGACGGCGGCTCACCCCGATCATGGGGTGGGCCGCCGTCGGCCATGTGTCGGTAGGGTCCGGCACAATCGGCGCATGCGACGACGATGTCTGCGATTGCGGGCCGACCCCGGGTTTATGCGTCCTGCAGAGCACACATGCGCCAGGTCGGCACAGGTACGTGTGGTGCTCGGGGTTTCGCTGGTCGGGCTCGCCGCCCTGGCCGGTTGTGCCACACCCGCCGATTCGGTGAGCGTCACCTCGCCGAGCGAGAGCGCCGCGCGACTTCCGGCGCAGGACTCCGCCTCGGCATCGCCCGCCAGCACACCGACCGGCACCACACCCAGCAGCACCACACCGACCGACGCCGCACCGGCCGGCCCGGCCCGGGCCCTGCTGCAACTCCTGCCGGTGAAGGGCCGCGCACCCAAAACCGGTTACAGCAGAGCGCAATTCGGCTCGCCGTGGAACGACGACGTGACCGTCGAGGACGGCCACAACGGCTGCGATACACGCAATGACATCCTGCGCCGCGATCTCGTGGACATCACGTTCAAGCCGGGTACCCGCGACTGCGTGATCGCCACCGGAACGCTGCACGACCCCTACACCGACAAGACCATCGACTTCACGCGCGGCGCGGAGACCTCGTCGACCGTCCAGATCGACCACGTCGTCGCCCTCTCGGATGCCTGGCAGAAGGGCGCGCAGCAACTGACGAAGCAGCAGCGCGTCGACTTCGCGAACGATCCACGCAACCTGCAGGCCACCGACGGCCCCACCAATCAGCGCAAGCGTGACGGCGACGCCGCGACGTGGCTACCACCGCACAAGGCATACCGCTGCACGTACGCCATTCGGCAGATCCAGGTGAAGGCGGCCTACCACCTGTGGGTCACCGCCGCCGAGCGCGACGCCCTCGGCCGGCTACTCGACGACTGTCCCGCCGGGCGCTGACTCACCTCATGCCGATTCCAGACGCCCCCCGGACCAGATCCACGAAGTGATCCCGCCGTCGACGTAGGTGCTGTCCCGCTGCGCCACAGCCAGTTCCGACGCGGCCGTCGGCGACGCGACACAGTAGGGACCTTGGCAATAGGCGATGATCCGCCGATCGGTCGGCAACGCGTCGAGGTGCTCGCGCAGTTCGCCGAGTGGTATCGAGATCGCACCGGGAATGTGCCCGCGCTCGTATTCGTGCCGCGGCCGCACATCGATGACGAGCACCGATCCGTCGTCGAGACGGCTACGCAGTTCCGCGGCGGTCAGCGGCGTGAGATCGGCATGCTCGGCGAAGTACATCTCGACCTCGGTGCGCACCGCGGCAACATTGTCCCGGGAGAACCGGTGGAAGACCCCGAGCAGCGCGGCGACGTCGTCGGAGGCCAACCGGTAGTGAATGCGCACTCCGTCGCGCCGGCCGGCAACCAACTGGGCGGCGCGCAGGATCTGCAGCTGCGACGAGGTGTTCTTCAGGTTCACGTGCGCGTCGGCGGCGAGCTCCTCGACCGTGCGCTCGCCGTCGGTCAGGATGTCGAGCAGCCGCAACCGGATCGGGCTGGCCAGCGCCTTACCGACGCGTCCGAGTTCGGTGTAGATCCCGAGCTCGGGAAAGCCTTCGCCCGTGGCACTCATGACGCCTCCTCGACGACGATCGGTACCGGCCGCCGACGTCCCACCGACGCTGCAGCAACGGCGATCCCGAGCAGCGCGACCACTGCGAACCCGAAGAACAGGTAGCGGGCCGACGCGATGTCGCTGCTGCCGAAGCTCACGAGGAGACCGGCGACCGCGGACCCCACGGCATTGGCCACCATCTGGACGGTGTTCACCCCGGCCGACGCGCGCGCCGCCTCGGCATCGTCGGTGGTGATGGTCATCGCCGCGGTCGCGATGTGCGGGAACGCCATGCCGATGCCGCAGCCGGCGACGAACAGGACGACGAACCACCCGGCGATCCCACCCGCGCCGTCGAACGATTGCAGCGCACCGTAAGCGGCGAGCCCCGCTCCCAGCACGCCCGGACCGGCCAGGCGAACGACGCGTGAGCGACTCCCCTCGGCGAAGGTCGTGCTGAGGATCTGCGACGTCGACCATCCCCATGAGAGGGCGGCGCCGAGAAGGCCGGCCGCGAACGGCCCCAGGCCGCCGATGCGCTGGCCGAACAGGGGGATGAACGTCTCCGTGGTCGACCCGATCGCCAGCACCGCCACCGACAGGTAGATCCACTTGAGCGGATTGCCCGCCACGTAGGTCAGCCGCGGGAGCAAGCCCACGCCCTTTCGACGGTCGACGCCGACGAAGGCGAACAATGACGCAGCCCCCACGCAGATGAGGGTGACCGTCGCGGCAGTGCCGGTGGTCAGACTCGCGACCGACAGCGCAGCGGCGGCAAGGGCGACCGCCACCAACGACCACCAGGGAATCGGCGGATTGCGCACCGGCGCAACGCGATTGTGTGGGAGCGCGCGCGCCGTCGGGACCATGACGACGGCCGCGACGACGACGAGCAGCCAGAACGAGCCCCGCCAGAAATGCAACTGGGCGAACAGCCCGCCGAGAGCCGGTCCGATCAGATTGCCGACCCCCCACATCGCCGAGGTGAAACCGATGGCGCGCACCCACAGTCGTTCTGGCAACGCGATGCGGACGACCGCGAATGCCAGTCCGGTGAGCAGTCCGCCGCCAAGGCCCTGGACGACGCGGCCGACCAGCAGGACCGGCATCGTCGGGGCCACGGCGCCGATGAGCGACCCCACCCCGAAGGCGAAGAAGGCGCCGAGATAGGCCGTGCGGGCGCCCAGCCGTGACAGCGTCGGCGTCACCAGCATGGACGCGCACACCGCCGCCAGCAGGAAGGTGGTCATCACCCACGCGTAGAGGTCGGCGCCGCCGATGTCGTCGATGGCACTCGGCAACGACGCCGCCGTCAAGTATGTGCTGATGGCGAAAACTGCCACGCCCGTGGCCAATACGGCGACCGCACTGCGATGCTGCGGGGCGAAGAGGTCCGCCCATGTCGCCGCGGCGGGCGCCGCCGAACCACTTTCCGCCATATTCTATGGATTACTAGAATATGGCCGGGTGTGTCAACCGCCGGCTCGCTACGCGGTGACCCCCAGTCGATTCGCGAGCCACGGCAACTGAGCGGCAAAGCCTTGCGACCACACGCCGAAGCTGTGGCCACCGGGCACGGTGGTGAAACGCACGTTCATCCCGGCGCCGCGGGCCAGCGTGTACACCTTCTCCAGTCCGGGCCGATATTGCCCGTCATCGGCACCGACCAGGAAGACCCCGGATACGTTCGGGTACTGCTTGCGCCGCAGGAGGTCGACCGGGTTCACTCCTTCGAACCGCCCCTGGTCGCCGCCGAACGCTGCCTGCACGGTGGTCCGACGATCCCCGAGGGTCGGCTCGTACTGTCCCGACATGTCGAGGAACGTCGGGTACATGTCCGGATAGTTCACGGCCAGTTGCAGCGCGCAGGTGCCGCCGTACGACAGACCACCCACCGCCCACTTGTCCCGAGGCTGCTCGACTTGCAGATTCGTCTTCGCCCACGCGGCCACATCGGCGGTCAGGTAGGTTGCGGCATTGCCGAGCCGGGAGTCCATGCACAGCGGATTGTCCAGCTCGGTTCCGGTTCCGTCCGCGACGATCACCACCGGTGTCACCCCATGGTGATGTGCCGCGAAATCGTCGAGCGTGCCGACCATCTGAACACTGGTCAGCCAGTCCGAGGGCGAACCAGGTTGTCCGGCAAGCAGTACCAACACCGGCAGCAGTGGCCGCGGCTGCGCGAAGTAGGCAGGTGGCAGATACACCTCGGCCGGTCGTGCATCGAAATGTGAGGCAGAGCCCGGTATTGCCGCGGAGGCGACTCGGCCTCGTTCGGGAAGCCCCTGGGGAGCAGACCATTTCGCCAGTGGAACCGTACTTCCGCGGGGAACCCCGTTCAGGTCCACACTCTCGACATGATCGAGCCCGAGTGCCGCCCGCAGCGTCGGATATGACGCGAAGTGCACATTGATGAAGGTGAGGCCGAGGAGCACCACGAGCACCGCGGCGATCACCGTGATCGCGCGGTGCCCGAGCGGCACCGCTCGGGTGAACAGACGAGGTATGGCGAGCAGGATGCCGAGTAGCGCGACGCCGGCCCAGACGTAGACCGACAGCGGGATGGCCTCGGGGAACCGGCGCCAGACGTCTTCGATATACCAACGGGCGACAGCGATCACGATGACCGTCGTGACCACGGTCAGCGGTACGACGATCACCAGATACCGCACACTGCGGCGCGCCACCAGCCAGATCAGCCCCGCCGCTCCGGCGACCAACATCGCGATCGGGACCCAGCCATGGATGATCGACAGATTCAGCACCGCGGACATACACCGACCACCGATCTCTGCACGGGACCTACGCTCTTTCACGTCGATCGAGAAGCCCCGCCAGGCGCACCAACTGCCCGGGCGTGGCCTGCGGAAGGTAAGCCCTGCTGATGGCCAAACCTATTCGGGGAAGGTCGCTTTCGTCTCGATAGGCAAGGTAGACCGGTTCATAGCGGGGGCTGAACTTCTTCTTGAACGCATGCAGTGACCGGAATCCGTACAACGGCTCCATCGCCGCACCCATCACATCGAGTACCCGGTCGGTCGCCGACGTCTCCGCGTTCTCGTCGGCGGTGGCCAACGGTGCCCCCGACAGGGAGACGAACTGTGCACCCTCCCGTTGGAACCCGAGTATCGCTGAGCCGAGCAAGAACTCGATCACGGGCCCGAAACCGTCGGGGCGCCTGCGCATGACGTCGAGTGTCCAGCCTGCGACGGCGCCGCCGGGGGCGTACACCGGCAGCCACGACAGCACCCCGTGCACGTTGCCTTCCTCGTCGATGGCCAGCGAGACACGGACTTCCGGGTCCAGAGCTTCGTCGACGCCTCCGAGGGTGAAGCCCATTTCCGGCAATCCTTTGTCCCCCACCCACTCGTCGGAGATGGAACGGACCTGCGCCTTGATGGAAAAGGGTTCCTCGGCGCGTGCGACGAGGCGATGGGATATCCCCGATTTTTTGGCCTTGTTCAGTGCTGTTCGCACGTGCTGCCACGACTTGCCCTTGAACGCCAGCCCCGGTAGATCCACGATCGAGTCTTCGGCGATTTTCGCAGTGCGCCAACTCAGTTGGCGAAGGATGGCTGCGGTGTCTGCGCCGATGGAGAACCAGCAGGGCGTCAGCCCGCTCGACTCCGCGAAGTCGACGAACTCCTTGATCGTCCGGGTGGCATCGTCGTCGGAACACACGGGGTCGGCCAGCGCCAGCAACGTTCCGGCGTGCCGTTGATACGTCACCGCTGACCCGCCTGCCGCGGCGTCGCCGAACAGATAGTGATTGCCGTCCCAGGTCGTCATCCAGGACATGGTGCCGCCGCCGTGCGCGTGCAGCAGTCGCTTGACCTCCGCGGTGTCCGCCTCGTCGCCGCGCACACCGCTGCGGAAGGGGACCCGGAAGGCGAAGCGTCCCGAGACAAGCACCGCGACCTCGGTCAGCCATAGCAGCGACGTACCCAAGGTCACCGCGCCACGAGCCTGGAAGTCGGTGAACGCCACGGCCAACACCACGAACACGAAGCCCACGACGTTCAATCCGCCGATCACGACGGTCGCCCACCATGCCCAATGTTTGCCCCGGCGCAGTTGGGCCGCCACCAACGCGATCAGCGCCACTTCGATCCACATGACCCACACCGACGATCCGTCGGAGTCGGTCGGCCCCAAGGGACCCGAACCGGGAAAGAACCACACCAAGACGTCCGCCGCGGCGATCACGAGGAGACCGGCGAATCCCACCAGACGTACCTCGCGTCGGCTGCGCGGTGCAAACCCGTGCTCGGTGCCGCTGAACAGGCGCTCGCCCAGCGGGAGCATCACGGCAAACGCGACGAGATGCGCGACGTCGGACAGACTTCCCTCGAACAGCAAGGACAACGCGACATACGATGCCAGGATCAGCCGCAATCGCAGCCGCCACGGTGATCGGACCGTGGCGCTCGCGGCGACCACCGCTCCGACGATCCCCGTCGTCATCCCGACATCACGCACCTGCGCCAATTGGGACGGCCATTCCCATCCGATACCGCTGATCACCTGGTCGCTGAGCCCCCAGGCGAACAATGCGGCGATCAGGTGTCCGAGGAACTGGGCGGCGACGAACACCCCGACAAGGCGTAGGCTGCCCAGCCGCCACTCGGCCCAGGCGAGCAGCGTGATCACCATGATCAGGATGCTCACCAACTGCCAGGGCGTCAGCCCGAAGAACATTCCGGTACCGAGCGTCCACCATTCGCCGTCGGCGAATGCCGGCACACCATAAGCGACGTCGTGAAAGTAGCTCTTGTCTTTTGTTGCGCTCCAGAGCGTTCCCGTGGCGAGACCGATGATCAGCAAGCATGCGAACAGCAGCAGCGACACGGGGGCATGCCCGGCGATCACCCGGGCGTAGTGGATCGCCCGAGCCGTCACCGTGGGTGCGTGTGGCACCGAGGTGATGTCGTCGTCGATCGCTACGGTATCTGACATGACAAGGAGCGTAGGCGATTTGGCGATGGCATCCCCGCGAGAACCGGAAGCACAAGTACTGCTTGTCAATATGAACCCAATGCTTGGGCGCAATGGCTTGCGTGTGCCGACTCTGCCGTCCTAAAGTTGCGTACATCCCGTCAGGGACGAGGGGGATGCGCCGGTTGGGGTGCCTTCGATACGTTCGATCCGTATGTCCTCCACTACTTTTCGATGCTCGCCTGCCAGAACGACGGGAGACGCGCCCTCGCGTGGTCGTCGATGCCGCGCATCTTCATAGTCGTTCGGATGAGGAGTTGGCCTGTTGGATGTGGGCGAGATTCGTGCCGGATTTCTTCGGTACATGACCGATCGGGGCCATGCGGTCATCGACCGCGCGCCACTGGTCCTGCGAGACGATCCGACTACTCTGTTCACCGGCAGTGGTATGCAGCCTCTGGTCCCGTATCTGATGGGTGCCGACCATCCGGGTGGGACGCAGGTGGCCGATGTACAACCATGTCTGCGCTCGCAGGACATCGACGAGGTCGGCGACAACCGCCATACGACCTTCTTCGAGATGCTCGGCAATTGGAGTTTCGGCAGCTACTTCAAACGCGAGCAGATCGAGGCTCTCTGGGGTCTTCTCGTCGATGTCGTCGGGTTGGATCCCGAACGACTCTACGTGTCGGTGTACTCCGGGGACTTCGAACTCGGCATCCCGCGCGACGACGACAGCGCCGACATCTGGGCAGAGCTGTTCGAGCGCGCCGGAATAGCCACCGACCGCACAGTTCTCGATACCGAGGAGCGTGCCGACTCGGTAGGCAGTCAAGGGGCCCACATCTGCTACTACCGCGACAAGAACTGGTGGTCACGTGCCGGCGGTCCGGCCGACATGCCCGTCGGCGAACCGGGCGGACCCGATACCGAGGTGTTCTACCACTTTCCCCAGGTTCCCCACGACACCGCCTACGGCGACCACCCGCACCCGAACTCCGATGGTGGCCAATACATGGAGATCGGGAATTCGGTGTTCATGCAGTTCGCCAAGGACGTCGGCGGTTTGCGTCCGCTGACGCGCCGCAACGTCGACTTCGGCGGCGGCCTCGAGCGGATCGCCGCGGCCTCCATCGACAGTCCCGACGTCTACCGGGTCAGCACCCTGTGGCCGATCATCTGCGGCATCGAAACCCTCTCGGGGACAAGATATGAGGCGCAGACCCAGACGATGCGCATCATCGCCGACCATCTCCGCGGCGCGGTTTTCCTGATCGCCGACGGCATCGTCCCGGCCGCCAAGGAGCACGGCTACGTCCTGCGGCGCCTGCTCCGCCGGGCGATCCGGTTCGCCCATGGCCTCGGACTCACCGATGGGGTCACCGCCGAACTCGCGGCGATCGTCATCGACATCTATGCCGCCGCGTACCCGGACGTTGCCGCGCAACGCGAACACATCATGCAGGTGCTCGGGAAAGAAGAACGTTCCTTCCGCCGCACCCTCGGCAAGGGTCTGCGGGAACTGCGCCGGCTGGGCAAGGAGAGCCGGCCCATCACCGGTGCCGACTTCTTCACGTTGTATGACCGCTACGGATTCCCCGTCGAGTTGTCCTCTGAGGAGGCCGTCACGCGCGGTCTCGACATCAGCCCGGACTGGCGCACCGACTTCGACGCCCATGTGCGGGAACAGCGAGAGCGGTCGCGTTCCGGCAGTCGGCTCGGTGTGCACTGACGGCCGCATCAATCGGTCATCCGGGGAAAGTGGGCGATCCGTGGATGGCGGATGCATTCTCCGGAAGACCACGGTGCTGATCGGTATCTGCTGTCTGGCAATGTGTTCCGTGGCCAGCGGATGCACGAGCCGGCCGGCTGGGTCGGCGACCGACACCGCCCCGACCGAGATCGCGGTCATCGGCGATTCGTTTGCCACCGGCTTCGGACTGACCGATCCCCGATCTCGCTCTTTTCCACGCGTATTGGCGTCCGATATCTGTCGTCGGATCGTCGTCAATGCCCAGGATGGCACCGGGTACGTCAATCCGCCGCATGGTCATCGCGGATTCCAGACCTACCGTGCCCGGCTACCGGAGGTACCGAAAGGCCCACTCCGCGCGCTGATCCTGCAGGGCAGTGACAACGACGGCACATACCCGCCGGCCGAGATCACCGATCGCGCAGAGCAGACGTTCGATGCGCTCACCGACTCGGCCCCGGATCGCCTCATCGTCGCCGTCGGCCCGACGCGCGTTCCCGACAAGGAGTTGGCGCAACTCACCATGATTCGCGATGCACTTCGAACGGCCGCCGCACATTCGCACGTGGTGTTTGTCGACCCGATCGCCGAGAACTGGCTCGCATCACCCGATTCCTATGGCGCCGACCGCGAGCATCCCAGTGCCGCCGGCCACGCCGAGCTGGCGCTGCACCTTCGGACCGTGTTGGCGGCGAACGGCATCGACACCCGTTGCGGTATGGGTTCCGACTCGATCAGGGCATCCCGATGATCGGAACAACACTCATGACCAGGCCGGTACGTGCAATTCGCTCCGGTTCCGGCCGACGTCTGGTGCGGGCACGAGCCGGGATGACCATGGTGACCGCGTACATCCTGATCGCGGTCACCACCATCCTGGTGACCCGCGCCTACTTGACCGCCACCGGATTCCCTCAGGTGGGCGGTGCCAGCCTGCACATCGCACATGCCCTATACGGCGCCGCGCTGATGACCGTCGCCATGGTAGTGCAGTGGCTGTTCCTCGGACGCAACGCGCGCATCGTCGGAATCGTGCTCGGCGGCGTGGGTTTCGGCCTCTTCCTCGACGAGGTCGGCAAGTTCGTCACCAAGACCAATGACTACTTCTATCACCCGGCTGCCGACATCATGTACTTGAGCATGATGGTGGTCATCATCGGCGGGAACCTTGTTCGGTTCGCAAGGCGGCCCACGGCCCATGAGTCGCTGACGAACGCCGCCGAAATCGCCGCACAGGGACTGGTCACCGGACTGGGCCGCAGGCGTCGTGAAGTGGCCATGACGCTCGCCGCGCGGGCCGAGGCAGGTGGTGCCGACGCACGCGCGGTGCAGGCGGTGCGCGACATGCTCTACGCGTGTGACGATGCGCCGGAGCGCCTTCCGGGCCTGCGCCTGGCCGTATCGGCGGCCGTACCCGGGCCGGTCACCACAGTCTGGCGCTCCCCGATCGTGGCGTCACTGGCCGGCTGGGCCATGGTTGCGGTCTCCCTGGAGACCTGTGCGACTACACTTCTCGGGGTTCCGTGGAGGCCCTCAGAGCTGCTTTTCGGCGCTGATGGGGGTGGCGACGGGGTGGTGTGGGTCTCGGATCTGACCTACCTCGTACTGGGCGGCGTGTCCTTTGTGCTCGCTGTGATCGCGCTGGTGGCTCGCCGGGTCACCCGTCGGCGACGGCCGCCGCCGCTGCTGCCGTTGCGTCTGCTGCTGGCAGTGGCCGTCTCGTTCACCTTTGTCGGCGCCATCACCGATTTCGCGCAGTTCGGATTCGGTGCACTGGTCAGCGTTGCGATCGGGTTGTTCACGATCTCGGTCATCGCCCGCGAGATTCGCGGAATCCAGTTCCACGAGACCCGGTCGGAGCGAACACGTTCGATTCGTTTGTGAGATCCTCGGCCCACGCACGTTCCAGCGCCGCCCGGTTGACGCGCAGCACCTCGTCGAGGTCGCCGTCGCTGACCGGGTCGGGTACCCCGTCGGACAGGATCTCGAGCACACAGGGTCCCCGGTAGCCCGCATCGTACAGAGCGTGCAGTAGCCGGCCGGTCGGGATCTCCCCGTCGCCCACGCTGCGTCGGTCGGCGCCCGAACGTGGTGTCCGCCAATCGCTCACCTGCAGAAGGAAGAGTCGGTCACCGGCATCGGCGATCGCACCGAGCAGGTCCGGGTTCTGCCAGAGGTTCCACGTGTCGAAGCAGATGCCGACGTTCTCACGATTCACCTCACGAATGAGGTCGAGGCCTTGTTGCAACGTCCAGATCGCCGTCTCCTGGTTCAACGACACCGGATTCAACGGTTCCAGCCCGATGCGAACCCCGTGGTCGGTGGCGACGTCGGCCAACTCCCGATGGTCCACGATGTTCTGCCGGATCGCCTCGGCCATGTTGCCTGCCGGAGCGGGGCCGGTGTTGGTGACGAACACCGCATCCGGCGCGTACGGGGCCACGAGCTGCACGCACTGCTCGAAGGCGTCGAGGCGCTGCCGATGGTCGGTGGGCCGCGGTTGCCCAGCACTGGGAAACATCGCTCGCACCGACGCCTGTACCGAGCTGATCGACAACCCGGACCCGACGGCCCTCTCGAGTTGCGCGGCGGCCCGATGCGGGTCGGGGTCGAGCTTGTCCTGACAGACCTCGATCACCCCGATCCCCGCATCGGTGCAATGCGCCACATCGTCGTCGAAAGACCAACCGGTGGTGGTGAATTGGTTCACCGCGTAGGCGAATGGCAATTGCGCCGGATGGGTCATCGTCGCGCGCCTACCACTTCGCGCGGAGCCCGGGAAGCAGGTCGGATTTGCAGAAGTCGAAGAATCCGTCCGGGTCGGGACCGGCGTTCTGCAGGACCAGCTGGTCGAATCCGGCGTCGACATACTGCTTCACGACCTCGGCATGCCGGTCCGGGTCCGGTCCGCAGGCGAATTGCTCGAGCACGTCCTCTTCTCGCACCGTGGTGCTGGCGGCATCGAAGTTGACCGGATTGGGCAGTTCGCTCATCACCTTCCACCCGGTCACGAACCAGCGCGACTTCTCGAGAACCGCTTGGGCACCCTCTTCGGGGGTGCCGGCAAAGGCGAGCGGGATCTCGCTGTACTTCGGGCCGTCGCCGCCGGCCGCCTGGTAGGCGTCCACGATCTTCGACTTCGGTTCGGTCGCAAACAATCCGTCACCGAGTTCGGCGGCGATGCGCGCCGACGCGCCGCCACTACTGGCGACCGCGATCACCGGGTGTTTGTCGGGCAGATCGAAGACCTGGGCGTCCTCGATCTGCAGGTACTTGCCCTCATAGGACTGGTATCCACCCGACCAGAGGAGACGGATGATCTCCAGGGCCTCACGCAGCATGTCGTGCCTCTTTTTCGCGCCGGGCCACCCGATGCCGATGACGTGCTCGTTCAACCGTTCACCGGCACCGACGCCGAGCGTGAACCGCCCGTCGGAGATGATCGCGGTCGTCGCCGCGGCCTGCGCGATGACCGCCGGGTGATACCGCATGGTCGGACAGGTGACTCCGGTCGCGATCCGGAGTCGGTCGGTCTTGGCGGCTATCGACGCCAGCAGGGACCACGTGAACGCGCTGTGCCCCTGGACGTCGAGCCAGGGATGGAAGTGGTCGCTCAGTTCGACGAAGTCGAACCCCACCTCCTCGGCACGCAGGGCTTGGCGGATGATCTCCTTCGGCCCGAACGACTCCGTCGAGAGCTTGTATCCGTACTGCATATCCTCGGTTCCTTTCGGTTACTCACTTTTTGGCCGTCGGCCAGGTGGTGGGGCTTGACCACGAGATCGTTTCATCCGGGTTGTCCGCTGCCGGTGTGGAATTCGGTGATGACCCGGGCGAACTTCTCGGGTTCGTCCAAGAACAGGGCGTGGCTGCTGTTCTCGAAGAACTCGGTGCGCGCATTCGGCACGTGCTCACCCACCCATGCCGGACCGCGCCAGTCGAATACCTTGTCCTGGCGGGCGACCAGCACCAGCGTTGGCAGATCCAGGGTGGGCAGCAGGTCACGCCAGTCATGGCGGGTATGGTCGGCCATCATCGGGTTACGCACCGACGGTGCGCATTTGGCCATCTCCGCCAACAGCAACTTCCGGAATCCGTTGGTGGGTGTGGTGAGCATGATGGTGTCGATCTGACCCTGATCGAAAGCCACGGTGTCGTATTCGACCTGGGCGCAGGTGGTGGCCAGGCTCGCGTCGTCAAAGCACGTTGCGTGGGCGTATTTCCAGTCCGCAGCGTAGTACTGGCGCGGGGACTGTTCGACGAACACCGCCCCGGCCAGGCGAGCAGGCCCGAAGAGCTCGAGGTAGCTCCAGATCACCGGACAACCGAGCGACCAGCCCAGCACGGTCACCTCGGTGAGGTCCAGCGCCTCGAGGAGATCGTGCAGATCCTTGGCCAGCCGCGGCACCCGGTAGCCGTGGCCGGGACTCTCGGAGTCCCCGTGACCGCGGAGGTCCATGCGGATCACCCTCGCGGCAGTGGCGAGTTCGTCGACGACCGGGTCGAAGAACCGGCCGGAGAAGCCCCACCCGTGAATCAGCAGCAGCGGCCGGCCGTCGCCCTGATCCGCGTAGTGGATCCGGGTGCCGTCGTTGGCCGTGACGAAGTCGGTCATGGCCGTCACGGTGTGGGTGTACCGCCATTGGCGGAAATGGTCGCCCCGCTGACATAGCTCGATTCAGGCGAGGCCAGGAACACATAGGCGGGCGCCATCTCGGCCGGCTGACCAGGCCGTCCGATCGGCGACTGGCCGGTCCCGAACTCGGCGAGCACGTCGGTGGGCTGGCCACCGGCGACCTGCAGCGGCGTCCAGATCGGTCCTGGCGCAACCACATTGACTCGTATACCCTTCGACGCCACCTGTTGGGCCAAGGACTTGCTGAATCCGTTGATCGCCCACTTGGTCGAGGCATACTCGAGCAGGATCGGGGACGGCTGATAAGCCTCCAAAGAGGCGGTGTTGATGATGGTCGACCCCGGTGGCATATGCGCGATCGCGGCCTTGCACAGCCAGAACATGGCGTAGACATTGGTCTTGAGCGTCGCGTCGAACTGCTCGGTGCTCAGGTCGGCGATGTCCTTGACGTACTGCTGTTTGCCTGCGACATTCGCCAGGATGTCGACACCGCCCAACTGGCGGACCGCGGTGTCGACCAGCGTGCGGCAGTAGTCCTCGTCGGTCACGTCGCCGGGCACCGGCACCGCGGTGCGGCCGGCGGCCTCGATCAGCTCGACGACCTCGGCCCCATCCGGTTCTTCTTCCGGCAGGTAGGAGAGGACGACGTCGGCGCCCTCGCGGGCGAAGGCGATGGCCGCGGCCCGCCCGATCCCCGAATCCGCGCCGGTGACTATCGCCTTGCGCCCGGTCAGGCGGCCGGTCCCTCGATAGGTGTCCTCTCCGGAGTCAGGTGTGGGGGTCATGTCCCGTTGCAGACCCGGAGCGTCCTGTGACTGCTGGAAACTCTTGTCGGACTTGGGGTACCGGGTCGTCGGGTCCGCCATAGTGTACTGGTCGGTCATGATGTTTCTCCCATCTCGATCGGATAGCTCGGTGTTTCAATGGGTCTGGGGCGTCAATGGGTCTGGGGCGTCAATGGGTCTGGGCGTCAACAGGTCTGGGGGGCGTCTGGCTACACCGGCCCGAGGGTCTCGATCAGGTGTGATGGGTAGCCGGCATCGGCGAGCGGGCCGACGACGTCGCGGTCGAGATCGGGCAGATAGCCGAACAGCACGTCGGCCGGACCGCGGATCTCGACCTCACCGCAGACGGCGGGTAGCAGCAGCGTCTGTGCTCGCCCGAGCTCTTCTGACCGCCGGCCGCTCCGGACCGTGATCGGCGACCCCAGGTTGGTCAGTATCTGGGCGGTGGCAAACGCGCGCAGCAGTGGCCCGGAGGTACCGACCCGCCACCGTTCCAGAGCGAAATACGGCCCGGCACACAGGAACACACGCCCCACCGCCTCACCGCAGGGAAGTGCGAGTCCGGGAACGAAGTCCGGTCGGGAGTTGAGCTGCGCCTCTTGCATGAGCATGTCGAGGTTCGCCGAGAACTCGTCGTCGGCGACCGGTGAACCGTCCTCCATGTGCCGGCGCATGGCGTGTTGCTGGATATCGGAGGTCTGTTCGATCTCGTAGATCACGGTGTCCGGACCGAACGAGTGCAGGGTGCCGCCGGGTACATAGATCGTCTCGCCGGCGCGGACCGGCAGCCGGCGGAGCACGGCGTCGAAGTCCTGGCTTTCCAGCGCGGCACGCAGCTGCCCGGCGGTGATGCCGTCCTCGACGCCGCACAGCGCGGTGGCGCCCGGGGCGGCGTCGAGGATGTGCCAGGCCTCGGTCTTGCCATTCGGCTGGCCCTCGAGTCGGCGCGCCGCCTCGTCGTCGGCGTGCAGGTGTACCGGGAGGGTGCCGGCGCCGTCGATGAATTTGGTGAGCACCGGGAAGAACTCGCCCGACCAGCCGGCGCCCATGAGTTCCTTCGGGTGTTCGTTCACGAGTTGGCGGAGCGAACGGCCGGCCAGCGGGCCGTTGGTCACCTGGCCGTTGTTGCCGTCGACGTCGCTGCACTCCCAGGTCTCGGCGACCGACCAATCCGGGATCCCGCGCTTGCCGAGGCGATGGGCAATCGCATGACCACCGAATACGTGGTGCTTGACCGGCACCGTCAGCCGCAGCGGGTAGAGCGTCGGACCGGTCACAAGATCGGTACCCCACCGGTCACCGCGACCCGGGCGCCGGAGACGTAGCCGGCCTCGTCGGAGGCGAGCATCACATACACCGGCGCGAGTTCCTTGGGCTGGCCCGGCCGCCCGCTCGGTGACTGCTGCCCGAAGTTCGCCACCTGGTCCTCGGGCATCGTCGACGGGATCAGCGGCGTCCAGATCGGGCCCGGCGCAACACTGTTGGCACGGATGCCCTTGGGCGCCAACTGCTGGGCCAGGGTGGCACAGATGTTCGCCAGGGCGCCCTTCGTCGCACTGTAGGGAAGCAGGTCGGGTGCCGGCTGATCGGAGTTGATCGAGGAGGTCGCAATGATGGAGGCTCCCGGCTTCATCTGCGGCACGGCGGCTTTGGCCAGGTGGAAGAATGCCGACAGGTTGGTCGCGATGGTGCGGTCCCACTCCTCGTCGGGAGTGTCGGTGAAGTCTTCGCGGACCATCTGGAAAGCGGCATTGTTGACGAGCACATCGATTCGCCCGAACTCGTCGACCGCTTTGGCGATGACGTCCCGGCAGTGCTGCGGCTTCTGCAGATCGCCGGGCACGACCACGGCTTTCCGGCCGGCCTCCTCGACCCACTTTCGGGTGTCCTCGGCGTCCTCGTGCTCGTCGAGGTAGGAGATGAGCACATCTGCACCTTCACGCGCGAAAGCGATCGCGACTGCCTTGCCGATGCCGCTGTCTGCGCCGGTGATCACCGCCGCCTTGCCTGCCAACCGGCCCGAGCCGCGGTAACTGTTCTCGCCGTGATCGGGGCGGGGGTCCATCTTCGCGGTGACACCGGGTGGCGTCTGTTGCTGTGGATTCTGCGACATCGGTTCTCCTACACGCTGTCTCGTGCCGACGGTGCTTGAGCGTCAGCGGATGCGCCCGATGCCTGCCATCCCCGGAACCTTCCGGTGGCGTGTCACCGAACGCACAGAGCCCGCGTACCCCCGCGTGCCGGTCGCAAACATGCCGCGATCAGATCGCGACCGGCGAGACATTGCGGAATAGTTGGGGAAACGGCCGACCCGGAAGGTGCCCCGATGCGAGCTACCCGCATGATCCCGCTCATCGCCCTGATACTCCTCGGGCTTCTCGGCACCGTGCCCATCTCGCGTGCCGAGGCCGCTCCGGCCGCCGCCTGCGTGACTCCGCTCGCCCGCACCGACACCGAACGGATCGCGGCCCTGTCGGACATCGGGGCCGACCGCGGCCGGCCGGACCTGGCGGGTCTGCGCAGCCACGTCGCCCGGCTGTGGTCGATCACCGACATCCTGGTCGCACACCACGACCGCCGCGGACTGTTCCCGCTCGCGCTTGCCGTCACCGAACGAGACGCGGTCATGCCGCTGCAAGAGCGCCCCGGCGCGTTTCAGAATCCACAGTGGGCACCGCGCGTCAGCCAGTACCTCCTCGATCGGTTCCTCGACGCACTCCATGCCGAGTTCACCGGCGGCCCGGTGCCCGCACACTGGACGCGATACTTCGATCTCGCCACCGACTGCCGGGTCTCTGGCGAGCGCGTGACGACCGTCGGCTTCAACTCCCACATCACCGTCGACCTGGCGCACGCCGTGGCCGATGCCGCCACCACGCAGGCGCAGGCGCGTGACTTCTTTCTGATCGTCGATACCATTGCTGCGCATGGCAATTCGATCGTAGTGGCCACGAACCGCGCCTACGGGATCGACCTCGGCCCGGCCTTCCGCTTCTACTTCGTCGGCGAAGGCCTCGACCGGATCGTCGGCGCCGGGCGAGCGACCACGCCGATGCTCCGTGCCGCCGACGTCGGCTACAACGTGCTCACGTTCGGCAACGGGCTGGCTCTGCAAGATCCCGCCACCCACGACGCCGCCGTCACGGATATCAGCGCACTATGGTCCACCGGCGACGCCGCACTCGAAGCGTTCGAACAGGTGGGCCTTCCGTAAGTGCGGGGCGCCCAGTCCGAACCGCAATGCACCACCCTTGCAGTCACCCTGGGCGCAACCACACGCCGGCGGAAGTCACCGGCGCGGGACCGGGTTGGCCTGGTCATGGCCACCGGAATCGCGCTACCGCCCCTCGCCAACGACCCATCGGTCACCAACATCGTCGATCGGGCGATCGAGCTGGGCGGCGAGCTCGCCGACCTCGGGATCGACTCGGCCTGGTTCGGCCAGCCCTACAGCTACGACGCCCTGACGCTCGCCGCACTGCTCGGCCGCGCCGTCCCCGGCCTTCGCGTCGGTACCTCGGCCATTCCCATCCATCCTCGACACCCGATCAACCTGGCAAGTGCGGCGAAGACCGCCGCCGCCGCGACCCATGACCGATTCGAACTCGGCGTCGCGCTGGGGACACCGGCCCTCGGCTCTGTCTACGGGGTCGAGTTGCCGCCACCGGCGGCGGCCCTGCGGGATCACCTGCGCGCGCTGCGCCCGCTCCTCGACGGCAGCGACGAGGCGGTCGAAGGCCCGACACTGCGCTCGGCTCCGCCGCTGCCCACCGCGGTACCCGGCGTCAGTGCGCCGATCCCGCTCCTCGTCGCCGCCATGGGACCACGCACGCTGGCCGTGACCGGCGAACTCGCCGACGGCACGATCCCCTTCCTCGCCGCGCCTGCGGTCATCCGTGAACACATCGCGCCGGTCATCCGCGACGCCGCGGCGGCCGCCGGACGACCGGCGCCGCGGATCGTCGCCGCGGTCCCCGCCCTGGCGACCGACGACGTGGCGCCCGCCCGAGCCGCCGCCCGCAGCGCTGCGTCGTTCTACGAAACCATCCCGTCCTACCAGCGCGTCCTCGAACTGGGCGGATTCGATTCGGCCGGTGACGTTTTCGTGATCGGTGACGAGGCGGCTGTCGCCGACGGGTTGCAGGAATACCTCGATGCGGGTGCAACCGATCTGATCGTGACCCAGACCGACATCGTGGGCGAGGAGACCCGGCAGCGAACGTGGCATGCGGTCGGAAAGTGGGCCGCCGACGGGCACTGACGCCTGCGCCGGGGCGCGGCTGACACTCACGTCACAATACGGCTAGAGAGTTGCGTGCCTTTACCTCCGGGTCATACTGTGCCTTCAGTCACATTTGACGGAGGAGGCCGGACCGGTGCGGAGCAGGGGCGGACGCGGCGTCGTTCTGGGTATCGTCCTGGCGGTTGCCGCCGGACTGACGATCGCGGCATCGCCGGTGGTCGAGGCCTCGCCGGCGACCGATCGAACGTCCTGCGCCCTGCCCGGCGGCGGACAACCGTTCGGCTCGAGCGCTCCCGGTCGGCACGGCCTCGACGCCGCCAAGGTGAACGACGCGATCGCCTACGCGTCGAGTCACATGCGCCTGTCGGTGCAGATCTTCCGGGACAACTGCCTGGTCGGTACCGGACCGTTGAATGCCGCGACCCAGAACGTCCCCTTCCCGATGTGGAGTTCGACGAAGTCGGTGATCTCGTTGCTCACCGGTATCGCGATCGACCAGCACAAGCTGGGAATGAACGATCCGATCGGAAAGTACCTCCCGCGCGGTTGGGGCGACGCCGCGCACCGCTCGATCACCGTTCACGAGTTGTTGACCCAGACCTCGGGGATCAAGCAATCCATCCTGTCGGAGGCTGCGACCTCACTCAGCGATCCGAGCATCGCGCAGGAAGCCCTGGCCTACCCGCTCGATCACGCTCCGGGAACCCACTGGGTCTATGGCCAGCGGCAGGTCGACCTCCTCGGTTATGTGGTGCACCGAGCAGTCGGCGAAGACCTGGTGGCCTACGCACAGCGCAATCTGTTCGGACCAGTGGGCATCCCGGCGTCGTCCTACGCTTGGCTGCGGGACCAGTCCGGGCAGCCCTACGGCTACGCGCATCTGTTCCTGCCGCCGGTGCAATACGCCAAACTCGGCCTCCTGCTGCAGAATCAGGGCGTGTGGAAGGGCCGCCGCGTGATCTCCGAGGCGTACGTCGACGCGTTGTCCACGCCCACCCCCAGCAATCCCTGCTATGGGTTGCTGTTCTGGACCAACGCCGGGAACCGCTGCACCAGTGCAGATTTCCCTGCGGCCGTCACCGTGAACCATCGGATGATCGAGTCCGCGCCGGCGGATCTGTACGCGATGGTCGGCTTCCTCCACCAGAACAACTTCATCATCCCGAGCCTGCACATGGTGATCACCTGGACCGGCGTTCTGGGTGACAGTTACCCGAATATCGCGGTTCTGCTGTCCGCGGTTCCGGCCGGCGACCTCTACCACAATTTCTTCCGCATTCTGATGTCCGGGGTCAAAGACGTCCACGTCCCCGATCCGGGCCCCTACCGCGGGCCGGGGGAGAGCTTCGAAGTCGACCCATCAAAGCTCATCGATCCCGAGATCAGCCAGAAGGGTCTCGCGCCGAACGTGCACTGTAATGTGCTGAGCTGCACCAGCGGCTAGCAGCGGACGCGAACAGAGATTACGGTCGGCACGGTGAAGAGCACGGGAAACCGCCACGACGATGACGGCCTCCTCGACCGGGCGGTCGGCACATTCCGGCGTCTGGGCTATCCGGGCGCCACGATGGCAATTCTCGCCGAGGACGCCGATTCGACGAAGCCGACGCTATATGCACATTTCGGCGGCAAAGAAGACCTGTATGTGCGTGCCTTTGCCCGCGAAATCGATCGTCTGAAGGCGGTGTTGTTCACGACCTATGCCGACGCCGAGTCGTTCGGTATGCGGGAAGCGGTCGAAGCCGACATGCTCGCCTTCTTCGACTACGCACGCACCTTTCCGGACAGCTTTCATCTCATCTTCAGCGAAGAGCCCAGACCCGCCACCGCGGCCGCGCTCCGCGAGATCATGATCGAGCAGCTGATCCAGAAGATCACCGGCCAGATCCGGCGCCGACTGCAGTCGGGGGGCGCCGACGTCCTCGGCCGCAGCGCCGAGGTCTTGGCGTCGCTGCTGGTGGGTATCGCCATTCGGGGCGGCCGGATCGCCGTGGACACCGGGCTGGCGCCTGCTGCTCTCGGCGACCTCGTGGTGAGTCTCGTCTCCGACGGGCTGTTCGGTCTGACATACGAGCCGTTGCGGCGGATCGACGAGGCCACGAACGACGATGTGGAGGAACGGGACGAGTAGCCTCGCCGCATGACATCATCCGGCCGGGTTCTGATCTGATGCGCGCGCGCGGATGGGTCGCGCTCGGCCCGCGCGGCATCGACGACTTCGCGGTCGCCGACATCGAGGTGCCCGCACCGGCGTCCGGCGAGGTGACGATCGAGGTCGTGTCGGCCGGCGTCAATCCGGCCGACCTCAAACACGCACGCGCCGCGACCGACTTCCCGGCACCACTCGGCTACGAGATCTCCGGGCGGATCACCGCGCTCGGAGCCGAGACCGACATCGCATCCGGGCCCGCGGCGGTCGGCGACGAGGTTCTCGCCTTCCGCGTGCACGGTGGATATGCGAGAGCCCGTACCGTCGCCGCCGAGACGGTCTTCGCGAAGCCGGCGTCGTTGGACTTCGATCAGGCCGCCGGTCTGTTGCTCGCCGGCTCCACCGCCGCCGACATGCTCCGGGCGGCCCGCGCCACCCGCGACGAGATGATCGTGCTGCACGGGGCCTCGGGCGCGGTGGGCGTCGCCGTGTTGCAGTTGGCGCGGCTGCGTGGCATCCACGTCATCGGTACGGCCGGCCACCGATCCCGGGATCGGGTCCGCGGTTTCGGTGGGATGCCGGTCGAATACGGGCCCGGGGTGCTCGATCGGATACGCGCGAGCGCCGACGGCACACCGATCGCCGCGGCGCTCGACGCGGTCGGCACCGACGAGGCGATCGATGCCTCGCTGGAGCTGGTCGCCGATCGTTCCCGGATCGTCACCGTCGCCGCGCCCCGGCGAGCCGGGGCCGACGGCTTCACCGCCTTGGGCGGTCAGCAACCGCAGAGCCGGATGTTCCGGGACTCGGTGCGGTCCAACCTGATCCGGCTGGCCGGAAACGGCGACATGGTGGTTCCCGTCGCCGCGACATTTCCCTTCGACGACGCGCGCGAGGCAGTTGCCCTCGCCGCCGGTGGGCACGCCGGGGGCAAGGTCGTGATCCGGGCGGACCGGTAGCGGGCGTCCCGCTACCACAGGCCTACGACAACAATTCGTACCCCGATAGGCCGACGGCACCTTCGCCGTGTACGAGTTATCACTGCACCACAATGGTTTTCGCTCATGGTGAGCCTATTGATCGCCATTCGTCCGACGGTCGGGCGAACGGCCGAATTCACCGCGCAGAGCTCGCACGCACCATTCACCCCGATCCACACTGGCTTCAGGTCGACGTCCTCGGCAGCGCCTGGAGAGCAGCAGCGAGACAAGAGGATTCCCCGGTCGACCACACCCGACAAGGAGACTCCTGTGATCACCATCAGCGATGTGGACCTGGCCGTGGCGGTGACCGAGCGTGCTCGCCGCCGGGTTCCGGCCTATGCGGACTTCCTGCTCCGCAACGGCGTCGATCCCGCCGATCGAACCGACAACGATTCCTTCGCCCGGCTGCCCGTGATGACCAAGGAGAACTACCTCAGCCACTACCCGCAGCCGATGCGCTACTGGGACGGCCGCCTGAGCGAGGCGATGATCTGGTCGTCGACGTCGGGTTCGTCGAGTGGCGTGCCCACGCAATTCGGCCGCGGCGCAGTCGCACTCGCCCAGAGCGCCGCCATGTACGACCGGATCTTCACCGAGTCGTTCGGGTCCGGGACGCGAACCACATTGCTCCTCAATTGTTTTGCCATGGGTACCTGGATCGGCGGGACCTACACGATGGCCGGGGTGCTCGAGCTCGCCGACCGTGGGCATCACATCGGTGTGGCCACTCCCGGTATCGACGTCGATGTCGCCGTGGCCACGCTTGCCGAGTTGGGTCCGCACTACGATCAGGTCGTGGTGGCCGGATATCCGCCGCTGATCAAAGACCTTCTGGACAACACTCCGCCGCACCTCCTGGCCATGGATATCAAGATCCTGCTGGCCGGTGAGGCGATCACCGAGACGTGGCGCGACCACGTACTCGGTCTTCTGGGCAGAGAGTCGGAGCCACAACGTATCTGCCTCAAGTACGGGACCGCCGACGCCGGGATCATGGGATACGAGACGCCGATCAGCATCGCCGTCCGGCGGGCCGCACTCGAGGACGAGCATCTGTCCGAGTTGCTCTTCGGCACCGCAGGTGCCCCACAGCCGACCTTCGTGCGTTATCACCCCGAATACCGCTACACCGAGTGTGACGATGACGGCCATCTGCTGTTCACCGTCGATTCGGCAATGCCGTTGATCCGCTACCGGATCAACGACCGCGGAAGGGTTTTCGATGGTGCCGCACTACGCTCGGTCCTGCACCGGCGCGGCCTCGTCCAACTCGCCGCCCAGGTCGGGGCCGACGATCACTTCCTCGTTCTGTACGGCCGTACCGACATCGCGGCGATCTATCACTCCCTCAACATCTATCCCGCCAACATCCGGCCCGCCTTCGAGGATCCGGCGCTCGCCGCGCAACTCACCGGTCGCTTCGTCGTCGAGGTGCTCGAGGACCGCGACCACCACCAAACCCTCTACATCCGGGCCGAACTCGCCCGGCACGCCACCGGCGGCAGGGACCTGACCACGCGATTGAGCGAACGGTGTCACGCGTCGCTGGTGCGCACGAACTCCGAGTTCCGGGCACTGAGCGCGTCATCGGGAGGCTCGGCCCGGGCCACCATCACCCTGCACGAATACCACTCGGCGGGCTTCGGCGCCGCCGCCAAAGACGTCTACATCAAAGGAACAGCACAATGATCGACATCCTCGACCCGGCGCGTGATCGCGACCGCATCGATGCACTTCTGCATGCCGGCGACCACCGGCTGGTGGATGCGTGGGCCACCGCCCGTCCCGAGCTGACCGCACTCGCGCAGTTCACCGGCGAGGAGGTTCCCGATTCTGCCCAACTCGATTCGTGGAGCCGCTACGTCGTCTATCCGTGGCGGCGCACGGTGGTCCGCGTGCCGGTCGACCCGCTGTTGCACCGGCTGCGCACCGCACGCAACCGATTCCTCATCACCGACGACGAGCAGGCCGCGTGGTCGTCGGCGCAGCTGGCGGTGGCCGGCCTCAGCGTCGGCGCCTCCGTCGTGCAGGTCGCCGCGCTGACCGGGGCGCGCCGGTTCCATCTCGCCGACCCGGACACGCTCGGCCCCACCAACCTCAACCGGCTCGCCGGTTCGGTGTGCGACCTCGGACTGGCGAAGACGACCCTGGCGGCCCGACGCCTCCTCGAGGCAGATCCGTACGCCGAGATCGCCACCTGGGACCAGGGCTATCGGGTCGACAGGTCGGCCGAGTTCCTGCGCGGCCGGGATGGGCGGCCGGTCGACGTCGTCATCGAGGAGATGGACGATCTGGCCATGAAGGTCGCGGTGCGCTCGCACGTGCGCACCGCCCGAATCCCGTTGATCATGGTCACCGACGACGGCGACAACGTGATCCTCGACGTCGAACGTCATGATCTCGATCGCGACTATCCCCCGTTCCACGGAGCCGCAGGCGAGATCGCCGAGTATGACCTGGAGGCACTGCGCGACCCGGCGAACCGGGTGCGGGCGGCGGGCGCGATCGTCGGCCCGGACGTTGCCCCACGGGTCGCCGAGGCGCTGGCCCATGTCGGCCAGACGATTCCGTCGTGGCCGCAACTGGGCACGGCGGCCAGTCTGGCGGGGGTGGTCGGCGCGTTCGCCGCCCGCACCATCGTGTGTGGTGGCGACCTGCCGTCGGGCCGCTACCGTGTCGCCATCGACGACGCGCTCACCGCGCACACTGCGCACACTGCGCACACTGGGCACACTGGGCCGGCACACGCCGCCGCGTGAGCGGCCGTCAAGGTTGGTTGTGCCGCCCGCTCACGCCGTGAGCACGTCGGCGTGACCGTTGCGGCGACACCAGCTCATCAGGTAGCGGGCATGCAGTCCGCTCCATCGGTACACCGACGCCTGTGTCATCGGCAGGTGCTCGTCGTGTTCGCCCCGCTGGATGATCATCGGCCCCAGGTAGTGGCTGGTGATCTTGTTCGCGGTGTTCGGCGAGACCTTGGCCACCCGGGCCAGCGACGCGGTGTCGGAGACGTGGCCGGCCGCGATGGCGCCGGCCATCCGGCCGGCGGTCTGCCCACGACGCCCGGAGAAGAGTTCGTACAGGCTGGGCCGGCGGCCGGGCGAGGGGATCGGAGGCAGGCTGCGCCCCAGCGCGGCAACGCGGATGGCGTCGGCGAACGCGGCAAAACCGTCGGATTTGGCGACCACCCCGACCACCTCGTCGCGTCGGCTCGCCTCCTCGATCAGGTCCACTTCCATGCTGTGGCCTTGCGCCGCCAGCAGGACCGGCGCCAGCCGGTCGTGGGCACGCAAGAGTTCGATCACGTCCAGGCCGTCGAAGGCCCATTCCGTATCGGGACGGTTCCAGACCAGATCGGCGGTGACGACGTCGAAGCGGACCCGGCCGGCGACCCGCCGAACGAAGTCGGTGTCGTCGGTGGCCACCTCCACGGTCCAATCGGGAAATCGCGACCGCAACGGAGCGGCCACCACCTCGCCCAGCGGTGAGGCGACCAGCACACGTAAGCCCTCGGACATGAACAATATTGTGCCCCGCGGAAGCTGTTCATGCGTAATCACGCATGACGATCGCCGTTTGGTAGCCGTATACACCCGAATCAACAGCATTTGTGTCGCACGAATGGGTGACCGACGCCCTGCCGTCGGAAAGGGTTGAGCCCATGCAGCACGAGAACGAGAATCCCCGGCCGGTCCCGACCGCCGTCCCCGACGATTCCGCGGATCGGTCCCTGTTCGTCGCCGTGGCCGCCGAGGGTGACATCTTCGATACCGCGCTGTGTGCCCTCGTCGAGAAGCTCGGCCATCACACGGGCATCGTCCGGCTCGACGCCGACGATTCGGCGGTCCCCCGGGCCGCAGGGGGAGCCGGCGCAGAGGATTCCGGTGCAGATGGTTCCGGTGCGGGGGGAGCCGGCACCGTCATCCTGGTGCGCTCGGCACACCGGCTCCGCCAGATTCGGCAGAATCCGCGGTTTCAGAACGCGGTCCTGCTGGGCGTCGGCGTGCGGGCCGGCGATCCGCGTGGGCTCGATATTCCCGATACTGTCTGCGCAGCAACCGAACTCGCGGCTTTCCTGGCAGGTGTCGCCGACCGGCTGCCGTACCGATCCGCCCGCGTCCGGCTGACCGAGCGCGAACGTCAGATCCTGACGACGTACGCGCTGGGTACGACGATGGCCGAAACCGCGCGCCGCCACCACATCGCCGAGAGCACCGTGCGCGAACACTACCGGCGGGTGACGCAGCGCTACGCCGATGCCGGGCGGCCGATCGGCAACAAGGCGCAGTTGCTGCTGCGCCTGATGAGTGACGGCTGGGTGCGTCCGCTCGAGATCCTGCAGGCGACCGCCTGACGCAGCGGCGTGGCACAGTGAGGGTCGTGTTGCTGCCGACCCTGTCACCGAATGCGCCCGACCTCGCCGACGCCGTCATCATCGGCGACGAACACCTGTCCCGGGAGGATCTGGTCGGTGCCGCGACCGCGGTGGCCGAACGCATCCGGGGGGCGCGCACGCTGGCGGTTCTGGCCCGGCCGACGGGGTCGACGGTGCTGGCCGTGGTCGGCGGACTCATCGCCGGCGTCACCATCGTGCCGGTGCCGCCCGACTCCGGGCGCCGCGAAATCGACCACATCCTTACTGATTCCGGTGCACAGGCGTGGCTGGGTGAGGCACCCACCGGCGCCACGTTGCCGACGATCCCGGTCCGCCGCTACGCCAGGTCCTGGCATTCACACCCCGAGCCGTCGGCCGATTCGGTGGCGCTGATCCTCTACACCTCCGGCACCACCGGAGCACCCAAGGGCGTGCCGATCACCCGCCGGGCAATCGCCGCGGGCCTCGACGCACTCGCCGACGCCTGGGATTGGACGTCCGACGACGCACTCGCGCATGGGCTTCCACTGTTCCATGTGCACGGACTGATCCTCGGCCTGGTGGGCCCGCTACGCCGTGGCGGTCGGCTCATCCACACCGTCACACCGACCCCGCAGAACTATGCCCGCGCGGCGGCGGACGGCGCGTCGATGTTCTTCGGGGTGCCCACGGTGTGGTCTCGGATCGGTGCGGCGCCCGACCTCGCCCAGCAGTTGTCGCGCGCCCGGCTGCTGGTGTCGGGGAGCGCCCCGTTGCCCGTCCCGATTTTCGAGCAGATCCGTGCGGTGACCGGGCATGAGGTCGTCGAACGCTACGGCATGACCGAAACCATGATCACCGTGAGCACCCGCGCCGGCGGCGAGCGGCGGCCTGGCTGGGTCGGACTACCGCTGACGGGCGTCGAGACCCGGCTCGTCGAGGGCGGTGCGGCGCTGCCACACGACGGCGAATCCGTCGGTGACCTGCATGTGCGCGGGCCGATGCTTGCCTCCGGCTACCTGAATCGGCCCGATGCCACCGCCGAGAGCTGGCTCGGCGACGGCTGGTTCGCGACCGGTGACGTCGCGGTGATCGGCGATGACGGCATGCATCGGATCGTCGGACGGCGGGCCACCGACCTCATCAAATCCGGCGGCTTCCGGATCGGGGCCGGTGAGATCGAAACAGTACTGCTGGCACATCCCGCGGTCCGCGAGGTCGCCGTGATCGGCGTCCCCGACGCCGACCTCGGGCAGCGCATCGTCGCCTACGTGGTCGGCGACCGGTCACCCGACGACGAGCTGATCGCCTTTGTGGGACAAGAACTATCGGCCCATAAGCGACCCCGCGAGATCCGGTGGACGGAGTCACTGCCGCGCAACGCGATGGGTAAGGTGCAGAAGAAGCTCCTGGGCGACGGGTCCGAGCGCGGATGAGGCGGCCACTCGATTTCGTTCGGTCGGCCGACCTGCACCTGTCGGACGCCGGATTCGTCGCATAGGGTGTGGTCATCGCACAGACAGTGGCGGTTGGCCGTTCAACGAAAGAAAGGCAGACGAACATGGGCGTGAGCCTGAGCAAGGGTGGGAATGTCTCGCTGACCAAGGAGGCACCGGGATTGACCGCGGTCGCCGTGGGTCTGGGCTGGGACGCCCGCTCCACCACCGGTGCCGATTTCGACCTCGACGCCAGCGCCATCGCGCTCGGCGCGAACAAGAAGGTGCTCTCCGACCAGCATTTCGTCTTCTTCAACAACCTGCGGTCACCGGACGGCTCGATCGAGCACACCGGCGACAACCTGACCGGTGAGGGCGAAGGCGACGACGAGGTCATCAACGTCGATCTCGCCGGCGTTCCCCCGGAGGTCGACACCATCGTCTTCCCGGTCTCGATCTATGACGCCGACGCGCGTAGCCAGTCGTTCGGCCAGGTCCGCAACGCTTACATCCGCGTCATCAATCGCAGCGGCGGCGCGGAGATCGCCCGCTACGACCTCTCCGAGGACGCCTCCACCGAGACCGCCATGGTTTTCGGTGAGCTCTATCGCAACGGTGCCGACTGGAAGTTCCGCGCCGTCGGCCAGGGCTACGCCTCTGGCCTCGCGGGTATCGCCCGCGATTACGGCGTCAACGTCTGAACGTCGACACCCACTCGCCGATGCCGCACCCGCCCTTCGTGACGGGTGCGGCATTCGTCGTCCACCGGGCGTCGCAACGCGGCGCGCCCACCGGCTACCGACGCCGTCGGTTCCCGGCGTAACGCACACCGCCCCAGCATGATCAGAAAGGCCACGCCCCAGTGGTACTGCGAATATTCGGTCTGTCCATCGTCGTCACGATCCTGGCATTGATAGCCGCCTTCTTCTACGGCGGCACGACAGCACTCTTCCTCACCCTGATCCTCGGCATCCTCGAGGTGTCGCTGTCTTTCGACAACGCGGTCATCAATGCGACCGTCCTGCGCCGGATGAGCGAGTTCTGGCAGAAGATCTTCCTCACCGTCGGCGTCATCATCGCCGTCTTCGGCATGCGCCTGGTGTTCCCGCTGATCATCGTGTGGCTGGGGGCGCGCCTGAACCCGGTCGAAGCGATGCGGCTGGCGCTCAACCCGCCGACCGACGGATCGCAGACCTACGAGCAGATCATCACCGACGCGCATCCACAGATCGCTGCATTCGGCGGGATGTTCCTGCTGATGTTGTTCCTGGGCTTCATCTTCGAGGAGAAGGAGATCACCTGGCTCACCTGGATCGAACGGCCGTTGGAGAAGATCGGCAAACTCGACCAGCTCTCCGTCGTGGTGGCCTCGATCCTGCTCATCATCACCGCCGAGTTCATCGCCCCCGACGACGAGCGTTCGACGGTACTGTTCGCCGGGGTACTGGGCATGATCACCTACATCGCCGTCAACGGACTCGGCGAATTGTTCAACAACGATGATGACGATGATCCCGACGAATCCGCCGATGAACACGCGCAGGCGCAGCGAACGCCCGGCGTCGACGATGCGGCATCGGTCGCCGATGCCGAACTACGGCGCTCCGGACCGAGCGACCTGGCCAAGGCCGCGGGCAAGGCCGGCTTCTTCCTTTTCCTCTACCTCGAGGTCCTCGACGCGTCGTTCTCCTTCGACGGTGTGATCGGTGCGTTCGCCATCACCGCCGACCCCATCATCATCGCGCTCGGCCTGGGCTTCATCGGCGCAATGTTCGTCCGCTCGCTCACCGTCTACCTGGTCCGCAAGGGCACCCTGAGCGAGTACGTCTACCTCGAGCACGGCGCGCACTGGGCCATCGGTGCGTTGGCACTGATCCTGTTCTACTCGATCGGCACCCACGTCCCCGAGATCGTCACCGGTCTCGTCGGTGTGGTGCTGATCCTGGCAGCGCTCGTCTCGAGCATCATCCGCCGGCGCAACGAGCCCGCCGACGCCAAGGACCACATCGAGGTCTGATCTGACGTTGGGTCGTTCCCGCTCACTCATTTGCTTCCCGCTCACCGATCTCGGCGAGCGGGAAGTAAATCGTTGAGCGGGAATGAGGGTGGCTACTGCTGTTGCTCGAGTTGCTGGTTGATCTCCTGATTGATCTGCTGCAGACCGGGGACCGAGAGACCGGGAAGGTGGCCTTGAATGGTGCGGACGACCGACGTGTCGTTGCGGACCTTCTCACTGGACTGGATGAGAACCGTTCCGCTACCGGTGAAGTCGAACTGACGCTCCTCACCGGAGTTGATGCCGAACCGGCGGCCGGCGGCGGCGATGAAGGAGTTCACCCACACCTCGTCGAAGTGGTGGCTCGGTGACGGGCAGTCGGCCCAGCCGACGAGCGCCTCGGGGTCGACGCGCACCGGCGGCTCGGCGAACATCACCGGACCGTTCGACGACGCGAGGAACTTGCCGCTGCCGATGAGCGTCAGGAAGCCCGGGACGATCGACTGCTGCAGCGACAACTGTGGTTGAAAGGCAAGGAGATTCGCAGCCCGGATGGTGAGGTTTCCGTCATCGAGGTCGTAGGCGTTGATGTGGTAGCCGCGGTCGCCGATGATCAGCTTCCCGTGTCCCTCGGCGACGACGAAGTCGCCAAGATGCAGTGGCGCCGAGAATTGTTGGGCCACCATGTGCAGCAGCTGCCCGGAGAGCCCGTGCTGCAGCGAGGTGAAGTTCATCTGGCCGTAGTACGCGATCATCGCGCCCTTCGACATGAACCACGGCTGCTCGAGGTCGATGCAGAACGAGTAGTCGTTGTCGGGGACGTTGTCGTCGGCCGGTAGGGTCGCCGGATTCCAGATGGTGTTGAGCTGACTCACAACTTCTCCTCCGATGCCTGAACGTAGACGACGCCCTGCCCAGCACACTCCAATTGCATTGCCTCACCGCCGGTTCGGCCCACATTGCGCCAGCTGACGGTCGATCGCAGCGTGGTGTTGACCGGCCCGGCGGCCCCCACGTAGGCCTGCGGGTCGACGGTCACCGGGGGGCGGTCCGGCGAGACGGGCAACTCGAAGACCCCGCCGTGGCCGAGTATCACGACCTGCCCGGGGCCGGAGAGCTGGGTGGTGAACATACCCTGGCCGGTCATCGCACCCGCCGCCGCCGAGCGCATCGAGCGCAGCAGGCCACCGCCGCCGCCACTGCCACCCTGCGAGGCGACCGAGACGATCGACGCCTGCAGGTTCGAGGTATAGGCGAGGGTGCGTGAGGCCTCGACGCGAATCATGCCGCCGACCGCACCGACGTCGATGATCTGGATCTCGATACCGCGAAACCCGTAGTGCACCACACCTTGTCCCTGCGCGATCATCGTCGACTCGTGCTCGCCGGACATCATCCGGCCGGCCATGCCGCCCATGCCGCCGGACGCACCGGCCACCTGGTGCGGTTGGAAGTAGACGTTGCCGGTGTAGAACAGCATCGCCCCACGCCGGGCGACGATCGGACCGCTCCGGCCGATGTCGACCGACACGACCTTGCCGTTGACCTTCTCGAACATCGCTGTGCTCCCTATCGCTCGGCCGGTTGGATCGAGACCACGCCACTGCCGTCCCAGCGCAGCGAGAACGCCTCACCGCCGCCCTGGCCGAGCGCGCTGCGCCAGCTCACGTCGGTGACGAAGGACTGGTTCAGCGCGCCGCGCGCGCAGACGAAGGCGTCCGGGTCGACGACGAGCGGATACTGCGGGCTCACCTCGAGGTGGATGAGCGGCCCGCCCTGCGACAGCAACGCGATCTGGCCGTGCCCGCTGACCGTGGTCGTGAACAGTCCCTGACCCGACGTTGCACCGCGCACCCCGGTGAAGGTGATGTTGGTCTGCAGATTGCCTGCCAGCACCATCAGCTGCTGCGACTCCACCTGCAGGGTCTCGCCGGCCATGTCGATGATGGTGGTCTCGGCGGCGTTGTGCGCGAAGTACACCACGCCGCTGCCTGCGGCCTCCATCAACGACAGGCCTTCACCGGTGGCACGTTGCTTGATACCGGCCAACAGGCCATCGCCACCGCCGAAGCCCGCGGACTTGAAATCGACCTGCCCCTCGTAGGCGACCATCGATCCCGACAGCGCCCGTACCGACGTGTTGTCGAGCCGTGCCTCCACGACTCGTTTGGAGCGTTGCACCAGTTGCACTCGCCCACCCCTTCCGCGATTGCGCCACCGTTCGATACGGCACGCCTGCCGAAGAAGCTAGTCGATAGCATCGTGGGCGTGCCCAGGAAGTTCGCGAGGAGATGGTTCGGAGGCAGCTCACGCGCATATGCCGATCTCGGTGAGTACTCGATCCAAATGACGTCGGCGTTCCTCGCGTCCGAACAGGCGCTCTCCGACATCGACTCCGCGGTGCAGACGGCCCACGACCTCGACTCACGATCGCGGCTGCGTGACGAGTGGACGGCCGTCCGGGAACGGTACGCCGAGGTGACTGCCGAATACCTGCGGCTCTCGGCCGCGGTGAACTCCGGCGCTCCCGCCGCCGATGGTGCCGGTCCCCGTCCCGACGAACTCCTACAGTGCACCGATTCGCTGACCTCGATGACCGAGGAGATGAACCGGTTCGCCCAGACCCACGCCCGCGAGCTCGACCGGGCGCGGCACTCGGTCACCGAACTCGGCGTGCTCGAACAGCGGGCGCGGGTGGCCGCCACCGAGTCCACCGCCGCGCTCGAACAGGCCCCGGCGTCCCTCCTCGGGCTGCGCACCGTGGCACGCGCCGCCGACGAGTTGCGCGATGCCGCCGTCGCATTCGAACGCGCCGAGGGCATCCGGGGGCGCAAGTCGGCGGCAACCGCTGTGCTCGCCGCCGCCGAACACGTCGGCACCGCGTTGACCGACGCCCCCGGCTTCGCCGATCGGGCCGCGCGCGTCATCCGGTCGGTCGATACCCGGCGCAGCGCGATCGGGACGCGTCAGGGTCAGGTTCCCGACCAGCTGTCCGCGCTGCGCCGCGAGTTCAGCGCCGATTGTTCGCAGGACCTGCAGAACTCCGACACGGTGATCCGAGACCACCTCCGGGCCGCCGACGCACATCTCGAAAAGTCACGTGCGGTGGTGCGCGGTATGCCCGACCAGGCGATCGACGAGGCAGAGGCCGCCCGCGACGACCTCGACGCCGCCGAGCAGGCCGTCGACGCCGTGGGCGACCGGTTACGACTGCTGCGCGATGTGCAAGCCGACCCGGCCGCGACCGAACAACGTGTGCGGTTCCGGCTACGGGACGCACAACACTTCGCGGTCAACAACTCACTGGTTGACGAATGGGGTTCGGTGCTCGATGCTCAGGCCGAGCGGATCTCGAGAGCCCGGGGGGCGCTGGACCGAGTTCATCCCGACTACTGGTCATATCTGACGCAACTACGCGCTGTCGATCAACGCGTCATCGAGATCGTCGACCGAATGAGAGGACAAGTGGGCGCACGATGACCACGACCGCCCCGAGGGGTGTGGACACCACGACGAGCGGCCCCGGCCCCACCCACTTCCACCAGCTCTCCTCCGACGTCCTCGATCACCTGTTCCTGCACCGGCCCGAAGCGATCTCGGGCCAGTGGCCGACGCAGCGGATCGCTGTCGCGCTGGGCGCGACGCTCTACGTGCCGGCGACCCGACCCGATCTGGCCGCGGTCATCGAACGCCGCCACCGGGAAGGTGTCATCTCGATGGTCATCGACCTCGAGGATGCGATCGCCGACCACCAGTCCGACGAGGCCATCGCGGCGACCGTCCGGGCACTGCGCCACCTCGAGGGCACCGCCGCCGGCGAGATGCTGCTGTTCGTGCGCGTGCGGCACACCTCGCAGATCGAGACGATCACCTCGATGCTGGACTCCGCAGGCGCGCTGTCGGGATTCGTGCTGCCCAAGTTCACCGCCGCCGAGGCCACTACGGCGCTGGAAGCGGTGCGGCGGGCCGGGACAGCGCTGGGCGGGCAGTTATGGGCGATGCCGGTGCTCGAGTCCGCCGCGCTGGTCCACCGGGAGACCCGCGACGACGAGTTGCTCGGCATTGCACAGGCTTTGGACGAGTACCGAGCCACCGTGCTGGCAGTGCGCATCGGCGCCACCGACATGTGCGGACTCTTCGGGATTCGCCGCGCCCGCGATCTGACGATCTACGACGTGCGGGTGGCCGCCGACGCCATCGCGTCGGTCGTCAACATCCTGGGCCGCGCCGAGGACGGACACATCATCACCGGCCCGGTCTGGGAGTACTTCGCCGACCACGAACGGCTCTTCGTGCCACAGCTGCGCACCACTCCGTTCCGCGACCACGACGCGGTGTTGTTCCGCCAGCAGCTCGTCAGCCATGATCTCGACGGCCTCCTTCGGGAGATCGCCCTCGACCGGGCGAACGGTATGCACGGCAAGACCGTCATCCATCCGGCGCATGCGGGACCGGTGCACGCGTTGAGTGTGGTCACCCATGAGGAGTATCGCGACGCCCTCGACATTCTGGCCGTCGACGCCGGTGGCGTCGCGGCGTCGTCGTACCGCAACAAGATGAACGAGATGAAGCCACACCGGAATTGGGCGATGCGGGTCATGGACCGGGCGGCCGCCTTCGGGGTGACCGCCCCCGGCGTCAACTTCGTCGACCTGCTGACCGCGGTGGACGCCGCGTGAGCACCACCGCCTCACCCGCTGCGGACCGGGTTGCCGGGGGCTGGGTCACCGACCGGTTCGGGGTGACGCTGGCCGGACGCGCCGGGCAATCGTCTTGGACTGTCCACGATCTCGTCGTTCTGGGACTGCGGCGCAACCGTCGTCGCGCGCATCTGCTGGTGTCGACGGTGCTCGGCAAACACATCCCGACCGCACCGAGCCGGGTGCGCGCCGCCGCCGATGATCTCGGTGACGCCGTGATCAACCTGCTGGGTGCCGACCTCGCGGCCCGCAGTACGGTCCTCGGCTTCGCCGAGACCGCCACCGGCCTGGGACACTGTGTGGCGCACAGGTTGTCGGCTCGGATGTACCTGCATTCGACGCGTCGGGCGGTCGAGGGAGCCTCGGTGTACGGCACCTTCGAGGAGGGCCATTCGCACGCCACCACCCACCTGCTGCTCCCGAGCTCTCCCGAGTTGCTCGCGCTCGACCCGGACGCACCCCTGGTGCTGGTCGACGACGAGATCTCCACCGGCTCGACGGCGTTGCGGGCGATCGCATCGCTCCAACAAATCGCTGCGCGTACCCACTATGTGGTGGCGTCCCTGGTGGACATGCGTACCGACGCCCACCGGGCCGAAACCGCCCGCGCAGCTGCCGAACTCGGCGTTCGCATCGATTACGTCGCACTCGCGGATGGTCGCGTCGAGCTTCCCGACGGTCTCCTCGAGTCGGTGTGGGCCGCCACAGCCGATCCCCTCAATCCGGTCGGCACCCACCGCGGCCGGGTCGACGAGTTGCATCTGCCATGGCCCGGCGGCGTGCCCGACGGCGGCCGACACGGCTTCGCCCACAGTGACACCGCGCCTTTCGATCTGGCCGTCGGGATTGCCGCCGCCGAGGTGCTCGGCGCCCTCGACCCCGAGCGCGAGACCGTGGTGGTTGGCCACGAGGAGCTCATGTATCTACCGCTGTGCCTGGCCGAGCACCTCGAGCGAGCCGGGGTGCCCACGCGCTATCAGACGACGACCCGCTCGCCCGCGCAGGTCCGGGACGTCGACGGTTATCCGCTGCGCCGCGGGTTCACGTTCACCGCACCCGAATCCGACCCGACCACACCACGTTTCGTGTATAACCTGCTCGCACCGGACGCCCCCGACCGCACTCCGGCGGTACTGCCGACGGTGGTCATGGTGATCGACCGGCCCGCCGACACGGAGCTGCTCCGCGCCGAGGGCGGCCTCCTCGACGTCCTCACCGCCGCCGGTCATGACGTGTGCCTGGCGATCCTGCCCACCGGCGGAGCCGCCCGATGAGCGTCCCCGTCTCGACACCGCCGCTGCGCGGACCCGAGTTCGGCTCGTATGCCGCCGACGAGGTCACCTGGCTACTGAAGGATCTGTCGCAGGTGGCCCTGGAGGGCGACCTCGCCGAACGGGAGCGCCGAATCCAGTCGGGGAAGGCACATTACGCCGAGTCGCTGCCGATCGAGTATCAGCCGGGAGAGCAGTACCAGGAACTGTTCCATGCGGCACTGCGTGATTCGGCCGCACGACTCGCCGAGGCCACCGGCGTGGTCAGCGAATTGGTGCTCGCCGAGCGCGACGAGGTGCCCACACTGGTGTCGCTGGCCCGCGCCGGGACGCCGGTCGGGATCTTGATGCGGCGCTGGATGGCATTCGCGCACAGCGTCGATGCGCCGCACTACACCATCTCGATCGTGCGGGACCGGGGCATCGATACCATGGCCCTCGACCACATCGCCGCCCGGCATCGCCCGGAGTCGGTGGTCTTCGTCGACGGGTGGACGGGCAAGGGGGCGATCCAGCGGGAACTCTCCGCGGCCCTCGCCGGGTACGCACGTGCCGGTGGCGCCCGGCTCGACGACGAGCTGGCGGTGCTCGCCGACCCCGGTTCGTGTACCCGCACGTTCGGGACCCGGGACGACTTTCTCATCGCATCGGCCTGCCTGAACTCGACGGTGTCCGGACTGGTGTCACGCACCGTCCTCAATGCCGACCACATCGGCCCCGCCGAGTTCCACGGCGGCAAGTTCTACCGGCATCTGCGCGAGTTCGACGTGTCGAACCTCCTCCTGGACACCGTGTCCGCGCAGTTCGCCACCGTTGCGCCGCAGGTCCGAACCCGGTTGGCCGCAGTGCGTTCGGGTGATCGCGAGCCGCGGTGGTCCGGCTGGGAATCCATGGAGCAGCTGCGTGAGGAATACGGCGTATCGTCGGTGAACTTCGTCAAACCCGGCGTCGGCGAGACCACCCGGGTCCTGCTCCGGCGAGTGCCATGGATGATCCTCGTGCGGGCGGCGGATCTGCCCGAGCACCAACATATTCGGATACTCGCCGCCGAACGCGGTGTGCCGATCGAGGTCCGGTCCGATCTCGCGTACTCGTGTGTCGGACTCATCAAGGAGGATGCGTGAGCGACCTGATCGCCACCGACCTCGACCGGACGCTGATCTTTTCCCGAACGGCCATGGGCGAGCAGCAGTTCGCCGCCCTCGATCCGGTCTGCGTCGAGATCTATCAGGACGCACCGTTGTCGTATCTCACGCCACGCGCCCATACCCTGCTGTCGCGGCTCGCCGCCGTGGCGCCGGTGGTCCCGGTGACCACTCGCACGCCGGCCCAGTTTGCCCGGATCACGCTGCCCGGCAGCCCGTTCCGATATGCCATCGTCTCCAGCGGCGGCCGGATCCTGTGTGCCGGCGGCGACGATCCGCAGTGGCGCGCCGAGGTCGAGCGCCGGGTGCGGACCTGCGCGCCGCTGGCCGAGGTGACCTCGGCGCTGCACACCCGGATCGACGACTCCTGGGTCCGCTCGTCGCGGACCGCGGACGACTTGTTCTGTTACGTCGTCGTCGACCTCGACCGGCAGCCGGCGGCATTCCTCGACGACTGGCGTGGCTGGTGCGCCGCCCGCGGGTGGACCGTCTCGCAGCAGGGCCGAAAGATCTATGCGTTGCCGCGTGAGGTCACCAAGTCGGCGGCGCTCGCCCACGTGCGGGCACGACTCATCGATGAGGGCGCACTCGATGCAGATGCCCCGGTGTATGCGGCCGGCGACGGTCGCCTCGACATCGATCTGCTCGAATATGCCGACGCCGCGATTCGGCCATGCCACGGAGAGCTCCACGGCATCGACTGGATGTGCCCCGATCTGACCGTCACCACCGAGCCGGGTGCGATCGCCGGCGAGCAGATTCTCGAATGGTTTCTCGCACGGGTCGGCGCAGATGCCAAGATTGGGTCATGACCGCACTGACCAAAGGACAGAACGCGCCGCTCCCCGGCGGTGAGGTGTTGATCTCGGTCGACGTCGGCACCGCAGCGGATCTGTCGGCATTGTTGGTGACCGACGCGATCAAGGTGCGGACGGACTCCGATTTCATCTTCTACAACCAGCCCACCGGGCCCGGCGTCGAGTTGCAGAATCCGACGGGTCGGCAAGTCCTACGGGTGCGGACCGATGGGCTGCCCGCCGACATACATGCCGTGCGCGCCGTCGTGACTCTTGACGACGCGTCGTCGAATTTCGGTCGTGTGGCGCCACCGGTCGCGCGGGTGGCCGACGCCCGCGGCGCCGAGTTGTTCACCTTCACCGTCGACGGGCTGTCCAGCGAATCGGTGGTCGTGGCCCTCGAGTTGTATCGGCGTGGGACGGACTGGAAGGTGCGCGCGGTCGGCCAGGGTTACGCAGGTGGGTTCGCCGATCTGATCCGCGATCACGGGGTCTCCGTCGACGACGCACCCGCCGCGACTCCCCCGGCCGCTCCCGCACCGCCGGCCGCCCCGGTGCCACCTCCCCCGGCGCCTGCTCGGACGCCACCGGCCGGTGCTCCCGGCGAGATCAGCCTGACCAAGAACCGGCGCGTGGATCTGGTGAAGGGACAGAAGGTTTCGCTCCGCAAGGACGGCGGGGTGGCGCTCACCCGCATCCGGATGGGCCTCGGCTGGGACCCGATCACCCGCGGCGGGTTCTTCGGCGGACGCCAACGTGACATCGACCTCGACGCGTCGGTGCTGATGTTCAGCGCCGGCCAGATCGCCGACATCGTCTATTACGGCAGTCTGCGCAGCGACGACAACTCGATCGTGCATTCCGGTGACAATCTGACCGGTCAGGGCGAGGGCGACGACGAGGTGATCCGCGTCGACCTCACCGCAATCCATCCGGCCATCGACAATCTCGTCTTCACCGTCACCTCGTATCAGGGGCAGACATTCCAGGAGGTCGACAACGCGTTCTGCCGGCTCGTCGACGAGACCACCGGCGCCGAGCTGGCCCGCTTCACCCTCGCCGGCGGGATGCCGTTCACCGGCGTGACCATGGCGGTCATCTCACGCGAGCACGGTGAGTGGAAGCTGCGCGCCATCGGCGAGGGCTTCCAGGGCAAGAAGCCCCGCGACGCCGTCCCCCACGCGGCCCGGCACCTGGCATGACACTGTCGGTCCGACCGGCCTCGAACTTCGATGACGTCGCCATCATGGTCGGCCCGAAACGCCCCGAGGCCACCGTCTGCTGGTGTCTGAGCCATCGACTCCCCAGCAAACTCAACCGTTCTCTCGTGAAAGAGGAACGCGGTCGATACGTCGAGAAGCTGTGCGCCGCCGATCCCCCGCCCGGCGTGCTCGCCTATCTCGACGATGAGGTCGTCGGCTGGGCAGCGGTCGCACCACGCTCTGCCTCCAACTTCGCGCGCAATCGCAAGATTCCGCACGTCGACGACCTCGACGTCTGGTCGCTGTGGTGTCTGCGGGTGCGCCCCCGGTCACCGCAAGACCGGGATCGTGCATCCGTTGATCGCCGGTGCCGTCGAGTTCGCGCGCGCGAACGGTGCTCCGGCGATCGAGGCATACCCTGTCGACAACGGGGGCGAGCGCGTCGATCTCACGATGGCCTTCGTCGGTACCCAGTCGATGTTCGAACGGGTCGGCTTCACCAAGGCCGCCGACACGACCTCTGTGCTCGATGGCTTCCCACGGGTCCTGATGCGTCTACCGCTGAATCGGTGACACGAACGGCCGGAATCGATCTCGCGGCATCACCCGCCTCGACGGCGGTCGCGGTCATCGAGCGGTCATCGAGTGGTCGTCGGCCGGCCGCTGAGCGTGTCGGCGGACAGGATCGCGCACGTCGCCTTTCGGTGCGCCGGACTCCTCGCCGACCTCGGCGTCGATGATCGCGTCGACGGCTGGGCCGTCGAGGCGTATCCGGCCGGGGCACTGCGACATTGGGGAATGCAGTCGCGGGGGTACAAGCGGACGGCCAATCGCGCCGCGCTCGCCGAGCTCGTCTCGACCCTTGCCGATGCCGCACCATGGCTTCGACTCGGGCCGCACCGGGCATTGATGGAGCGCGACGACGACGCTTTCGACGCGGTGATCACCGCCTTGGTCGCGCGCGCAGCCGATCTGGGCGATACACGTCTCCTCGAGGGCATCGACCGCGTAATTGCCCAGCGCGAGGGGTGGATTCACCTTCCGACGGTCCCACTGGACGCGCTGCTCTCCGATGGCCACTGAGGTGACCGCGCAGCGCAGAGCAAGCGACATCGAACGATGTTCTGTCAGCAGCACCGTCTTACCCACGCCGCGTAAGCCGTAGAGCACGAACGGCTGATCCGGGCGTCCCCGTTCGGTTTGCCGCAGCGTGGTGTGCCATCCGTTTGAGATCTAAACCGTTCCGCCACGAAGACTTGCCGTCGAGGAACTCCGCATACGCCGGCAGATCCAAGCCGGCCGATCGCCATTGACTAGCGGCGACGAAGACGATTTCGGCGGTGACGATCAGTGATCCGGTGCAGCGCTCGCGCCCTACCAGACCTCACCGACAGCACCGCGCACTCGCCACAGCCGCGAAACATGTTGTCCACAAGTAGTATTCGATACACAGATGCCGCAGATTTGGGTGCCATTGCCGGCGCATGCGTGTAAGATGGAGACATCGCATCGATCGCCAAGGGGGGCACCATGATCGCCGACATCACTTTTGAAAGCACCGATACCGCAGCAATTCTGGCCGGCATTGTCGACCAGCTCACCGAACTCCGTACCAGCCCGGATGTGAGCGGGCCGCAAGCACACGCCGCGATGCAACAGATTCTGCTGATCCGCAATCTCGCCGACCATCATGCAGCCACGTTCACCGGCGACCTCGGCCGACTCGATGTCGCCGATGGCAAGGGACGCCGGTTGCGGGAACTGTTGGTCGTGATGGGGTGCGCGCCCGCCGTCGCCGCACGGTTCGTACGGATCGGCACCGCCACCGACATCGACCCACTGCGACGCCACGCGGCCGACGGTTCCATCTCGTCCGAACACGCCGACGCGATCGTGCGGGGGCTGTCGCATATCGCTTATCGGTCACCCGAACCCGTCGACCCCGACATGCGGTCGGCGCAGCTGATGTCGCTGCAGTCATGGTGTTCGGCAGGGATGACGCCCGCTCAGATCACTGATCACGCCCGAACGATCGCCAACGAACTCGCCGCCGACACCGACGACGGTAAACCGGCGGCCGAAGACAAGTCGATCAACGAACTCGGCTACCACAAAACCGATGATGGCCGACTCGATGTGCGCGCCAACCTGGATGCTGTCGCCGGGGAGAAACTCCACAGCCTCGTCGAATCACTATCCGCGCCGAAACCCCAACCCGACGGCTCCCACGATCCACGGACAGTCGACCGCCGACGTGCTGATGCTCTCGAATCCATCTTGGAGCTTGCCGGAGAAGGTCTCGCCGATGAGACGGTGTCGTGCAAACCCACCGGCGGGGTCCTGTTGACGATTCCTGCCGATGCTCCGAAGCTGTCCGCACTCGAGTTCATGGGGTCCGTGACGCCCGCGACGGCGAAAACGTTGGGCTGTGATGCCGGGATCACCGTCGTCATCGTCGACGGCGAGCAGGTGCCGTTGAACGTCGGCCGCGAGAAGCGGTTGTTCACGCCTTCGCAGCGGAAAGCGTTGCTGCTCAGGGATAAATGCTGCGTGAAGTGCGGTGCACCCGCGTCACGCACCGCGGCGCACCATTTGCGCCACTGGGCTGACGGTGGCGCCACCGACCTCGACAACGGCTGCCTCCTCTGCACGAGCTGCCACCACGACGTCCATGACAGAGGGTGGGATGTGGTGATGGGGTTCGATCGGCATCCGTGGCTGATACCGCCGGCCACGGTCGATCCCCGACGACGCCCACAACCGGCCTACAACCGACGCACCCTGCGATTAGACGTCGCCGCCTGAAACAGGCTCATCCGCAACGACTTTCTGACCCTTGCCCCCGGCCAGCCGGGACCGCAATTGTTCCTTGAGAACTTCATAGGGCGCCGGCCCGGGACTCGGGCTTCCGCCTCGCCACGCCAACCACCGTTCGGAGCTGACTGCTGGCCGCGCCAGGCGGCTTTCGTCCTTCGCCGCCAAACGTCATCGGAGCGGAAACTCTTCGATCCAACGTCGCGCGAGCAATGGGATGATCTGTTGCACCCCGAGATGCCGAAAATGCTCGGACTCCCGGTGCGCCACGAAATCGGCAGCACTGCCGTACCTTTCGACGATCAGAATCTCGTCTGAGCCGTCCGGAGAGAGGTAGTAGTCGTATCCCCGGTTTCCCGGCTCGTCCCGACTGGCCGCTGCGAGCTGTTCGAGCAGGGCGAGCACCGTGGTGTGCTGATCGTCTGCCGGATGGTAATGCGCCAGCACCAGGTGCGAGGCGTCAGCCATGGTTCTTGCCTTCCATCGGGACCCACAGGTCTTGTTGGCTGGTCGATACGGCTACGGCGCCCAACTCCAACGCCTCGTCGACGTCCGCGCGGTCGTGTACGAAGCCGCTGACGATGAAGCTGGGCATCGCCTCCAAGAACTCCCCACGAAGCCGCGGGACCACCGGCCACGGCATCAGTTGCACGAGATGAGGTCTGCTCTGCGCGATCGAGGCGCGGATCCGGGGGAGGTTGGAGCGGTCGGTGGCGAAGACCTTCTGCAGGGTGAGCAGGCCGCTGTTGGCTGCCTTGGCGACGACAGCGGCATGCGTGGAGACGATCCCCATCACCCCGACGGACCGGAGGTAGTCGAGCCCGTCGGGGTTGGCGCTCAGGCCCTTGACGGTATCCACGTTCAGGATGACGAAGCTGCCCGCTTCCTGAACCTGCTGCACCACGGGCCCAACCTGCACCAGCGGCAGGTTGGCCAGGAAGCAGAATACCGTCGGTGCCTGCAGGAACGTGTCCAAGTCGGTGGTCCCGAACAAGGTGGCGATAACGGGTGCCGCATGTAGCCGGTCGACCACGGACATGGCGTGTGTTCCTTTCTCGACTCAGAGGCCGAACTTGCCTGGGTTGAACAGCCCCTTGGGGTCCAGCGCCGCCTTGGTGGCCGCGAGTACTCGATGCCCCTCGCCGAGCGCCTGACCAACGTACGGCGACCGCAGCAAGCCGACGCCGTGGTGATGACTGATGGCCGATCCCTTCGCGATGAGGATCTCGTTGACCGCCTTCCACACCTGGTCATACCAGTCCTGGCGGTGTTCGAGGTTCACCTCACCCCGCAGGGAGAAGTACAGGCATGCTCCGTCCACGTAGGCGTGCGACTGGTGCGCCGAACCGGCCAGGGTGCCCTCGACGGAATTGATTGCCGCGACCACCTCGTCGTAGATCTGCGGCAGGTCGGCCCACCGGGCAGCCATCTCCAGGGTGTCGGCGACGAAGCCCTTGCCTTCCGTAGGTTTGAAGCCCTCGGCCGACTTGCCGGTCAAATAACGAGTGTCCAGCCACTTTTCGAGAATGGCATCCTGGTCCAACGGCTGTGCAGCCGCGCAGACCTGCTCGGTAACAGTCATGACCGCATCCACCAGGGGCTGGTCGCCTTCATCGGCGATGAGAAGCACGTTGGTTTCCCCATGGCCGAACTGCACTCCCGATTCCAGATTGTCGTACAAGCGCAAGACGGCCGGGTTGGCGCCACGCTGCAGGATTTGCCGGCATGCCTCGAGTCCGGCGGCGAAGGTATCGAAACCGAACGCCAGGGCCCGGGAGTAGTCCGGCAGCCGGTGAAGTCGCAGACGGACTCCCACGATGACGCCCAGCAGGCCCTCGGATCCGACGAACACCTGGTTCAGGTCCGGTCCCACCGCCGCACGCGGGTTGCCTCCGGTGGTGATCAGGGAGCCGTCGGGCAGGACGACGTCGAGGCCGACGACCATGTCCTCGATCTTGCCGTACCGCGTGGACAACTGACCGGCGCCGCGGCATGCGGCCCAGCCGCCGACGGTGCTGATGCCGAACGAGGAAGGCCAGTGCCCGGTAGTGAATCCACGCTCCTGCAACCACGTTTCGAAGACGTCACCGAAGACGCCGGGCTCGGCGGACACGATCTGACTGGTCTCGTCGAGGTCCAGGATGCGGTCCAGGCCGCACACATCGAGCACGACGCCACCATGGACAGGCAATGCCGAGCCCGTCACGTTGGACCGGGCCGCGGACACTGTCAGTGGCACGCCTGCCCCACGGGTGATCCGTACCGCCTCCTGCACCTCCTCGACCGTGCCGGCCTTGGCGACGACCACGCCGTCGGTGCCACCACGGCCATCGGTCTCCGCGATCATCGTGCCGGCCCACCAGTCCCGCACACCGTCGCGCACTTTCGTGGGATCGGTGACCACCTCCAGACCGGCGGCCCGCAGCTTCTCGACCACCTCGTCGGGCGCCGGCACGGTGTTCTCGAACCGTTGTCCGGTGGCGACGGGGGCGCCCGCGCGGGCAAATTTCGGTTGGGTCGGTGCGCCTACCTGATAGTCGCCCCGGTTGTAGCCCCGGCGGATAGCTTCTTTGCTGATCATCAGATGTATGCCTCCTGCTTGATGTCGGTGTTGAGGGTGGCCACTTCATCGGCCACGGATGCGTTGTACTGGCGCAACTGTTCGGCGGCCTGTGCCTCGGATACGGCGCCCTCGGTGACCAAGAGCTGGGCAACCTGGGCGGCTGCCTGCAGCGACGCGTCCCGAGCGAACAACCGCGATCTGGTGCGGCGCTCCAAGATGTCGGCGACCGTACCGGCCATCTCGTGCCGGATCGCATAGACCGCCTCCCCGGTGGCGTTAGGCATTCCGGTCACGAGCGGCTCGGCCATCTCCGGGTTGGACTCGATGATGTCGGCGACGAAATGCGATTCGTTGCCGTAACGCTCACCCAGATGAGCTGCAAGGCCACCGGTGGCCGTGGTCGATTCCGCGTCGTAACCGGCAGCACCGAGCAGGTACTGCTTGACGGTGTGCGAACGACCTCGCACACCCAGTACCCGCTGGACCGCGTCAACGGTCTGCTCGCCCATGTGGCGGGCGGTGGTCAACTTGCCTCCGACGACCGTCACCAGTCCGTCGGCGTCCACCCGGATCTCGTGATTACGTTTGGCATCAACCGTTTTCCCGCCCGGCTGGGCGATGAGCGGCCGGGTGCCGCCGATCGAGCCGACGACGTCGTCGGCGTCCAGGTCGGTGTTCAACGCGGTCCGGGCTCCGTCGATCAGGAAGTCGCGTTCCTCGGCGGTGCAGTACACCGCGTTCAGGTCGCCGGTGTAATCGTCGTCCGTGGTGCCCAACAACGCGTGGTCGCCCCACCGGGTGATCGTCGCGCGTCGCGACCGTCCCGGAACCGGAATGGTGACGGTGCAGTCATTGCGGATCTTCTGCCACGGCACCGCGATGTGAACGCCCTTGGCGGGCCTGATCGGTGGCACGTCCGCGTCGGGCAGGGCACCGTTCCAGTCCCGCAGCCACGAACCGGTCGCCATGACCACACAGCGCGCCCGCACCGACACCGAGCGGTCGCCCAGGTCGACCTCGACACCGCCGATCCGACCGTGCTCACGGCGCAGGTCGGTGACCGTGGCGTGGTTGAGCGTCACCGCACCCAGGTGCGCCGCGGTCCGGGCGACGGTCAAGGTCAGGCGGGCATCGTCGACACGGGCGTCGAAGTACATCAACCCGAACTTGAGCCGGTCCTGTTTGAACGTAGGACAGTGCGAGAGCACCTCCGCCGCAGACAGTTTTTGATGCAGGATGCCCTCGCGCCATCCACCGGCCAGATCGTAGGTCCACAGCAGAGCTTCGAAACCGGCCGCCAGCCGCGGGTCGAACACCCCGTCCTGACTCAGCACCGGGAACAGGAACGGCAGTCGGTGTACCAGGTGAGATGCGTTGCGGCGCAGTCGTTGCCGCTCCAGCAACGAATGCCGCACGAGCCGTAGATTGCCCTGCTCGATGTAGCGCAGACCACCGTGGACCATCTTCGATGACTTCGACGAGGTGCCGGACGCGAAATCGTCCTTCTCGATCACGGCGACGCGCAGGCCGCGACGAGCGGCATCGAGGGCCGCGTACGTTCCGGTGATACCACCTCCGACGATGACCACGTCGAAGAGTTCGGACTCCAGCCGCGACACCATCGTGGCGCGGGTGAAGTCCAACGGTTCGGTGCGGACCATCGCGGCGCGCTTGGAATCTATTGCGCGTGCGGGTAGGGAAACCATTGGGGTACTACCTTTCTGACGATGACTGAAGTCGGTTGTGATCGAGCTCGGCCAGCTCGGCGTCTATCACCGAGCGCCAGGCGTGGATGCGGGTGCGGCGTTCGTCCTCGGTGATCTGCGGTTCGAAGACCTCCGGAACATGCAGGGTCGCCACCGCTTCGGCCAAGGAGCCCCAGATCAGATCCAGGCCGGCCAGGAATGCCGCGCCACGCACCGTCGCCTTGTCGGTGTCCCAGTAGCGCAGCATCGGCAGGCCCGTCAGATCTGCTTGAAGTTGCACCAGCGGGTCACTCAACGACAGACCGCCGCCGACACGAACAGAGTGTGGCGCCGTTCCGGCGATGGACCGGTTGGCGTCGACGCTGCGAGCCACGCACTGGGCAATGCCCTCGAGCATCCCTTGCGCCAGGTCGACCCGGGTGGTCGCCAGGTTCAGGCCCGTCAACGTCCCCCGCACTCGGGTCTCCACCCGAGGCAGTCGGACACCGGTCAAGGTGGGGGCGAAGGCGGGCACGGGCCGTGACCACAGCGGCTGCTTGCCCGCCAGGGCCGAGATCTCTTGCGGCGACGAGAACCATGCCAGCTCGTCGCACGCCCATTGCAGCGCCGACCCGGTGGTGGCGGTGTAGTTCTCCAGCGCCAGCACCGGACCGCCCCGCTTCCACGCGATATGACGTACGACCGCATCTGGCGTCGTCGCCGGCATGACCAGGTCGGAGCTGATGACCTGGTCCACGAAGCTGCCGGTCCCGTGAATACATGTGCCCTCGGATGGCGCCAAGCAACCGAGACCCAGCAGAGCTGCATGCTGATCGCCGATGACCGCGCGGATCGGCACCCGGATGCCCAGCACGTCGGGATCGGTGTGGGCGAGCTCGCCGCCGTCGTCGACGAGCTCCGGCAGCAGATCGGTCGGCAGGCCGGTGGCGGCGATCCAGTCGTCGAAGTAGATGCCTGCCGCCAGGTCGTACCCTCCGCACGCCACCACGTTGGTTGCCGACGTGACGTTCCGCCGGCCGCCGGTCAGGTTCCAGGTGAGCCAGGTGTCAACGGTGCCGAACCGCAACGCCCCTCGCCGGTACGCGGCAGCAACCTGCGCATCTTCGCGAACCCGGTGCGCGGCCCACAGATACGGGGACCGCACTCCGGCGACCCGACCGGTGACCGACTGCAGACGCGGGTTCCAGACCGACGCGAGGTCGCCCAGCTCCTCGGCGTAGCGGGTGTCCTGCCAGACCATGCCAAGGCCGATCGGCCTACCGGACTCGGCATCCCACAGCACCGCCGAGGACCGCTGCACCGCGATGGCAGTTGCCACCACCTCGACGCCCTCGGCAGCGGCGTGCGCGAGGACCGCGCGGGCGGCATCGCGCGTCTCGATCCAGATCTCGTCGAAGTCCTGCTCGACCACCCCGGCGACCGGGTGCTGCAACGTCAGCGGGCGGTACGTCAGGTGCCGGACCTCACCGGTCTCGGTGACGAGCGCGGCCCGGGTGCCGGTGGTGCCCTCGTCGATGGCGAGGATGGCCTTCTCACTCATGACCGCACACCCTCGGTGACCGGGGACGCGGGAGTGGAAGCAAACCGGGGTGCATCGGTCTCCTCGTCCGGGGACAACGGTGCACGCGTCGGCTCCCACCGGATCACCGAACAGATGATGAACGCCAACAGCGGGGCGACCGAGACGATCAGGAACGTGTTACCCAGGCCCACCGCACTCTTCAACAGCGGGAACACGACCAAGCCGATCGCTGCGCCCAGGGCGCCGATCGCGCCGATGAAGCCGTTGGCGGTTGCGCGTACTTCAGACCGAAAAGACAATGAGGACAGAGACTTTCCGTTGCCGCCTGGGCCGGCCGACTGCGCCAGGATGAACACCGACGGCACCACGAAGCCGAGCCACAGCGGAAAGTCTTGGTAGAAGAAGCCCAGAATCACCAGGATCACGAAGACGACCGCGAAACCCCACTTGGACGCGACGCGTAGACCGAATCTGTGCGCGATCGCCGCCGAGCAGAAGCCGCCCAGGATGCCGAACAGGTTGAAGACCAGGGTGCCGAACGTATTGAACACGAAATCGGAGCCGAACAATGCGACCGAGATGATCGGCAGGTACCAACCCACACCGAAGTACTGGATCGATTGCACCAACTGCACCGTGGTCGCCACGATCGTCCGCGGGAGATAGGTCCCGCGAAAGATCAGAGCGATGTTTGCCACGCCCCGGTCGGCCACCGGAGCAACGTTTTCCCGCACCGGTTCGCCTGCCTCGACATTTGCGCCGAACGCCTTGCTCAACGAGCGGGCCGATTCCACCAGCCGCCCCTTGCGCGCCAGCCAGGTGGGCGACTCCACGAGGTACTTCGCCTGCAGCACCAACAGGACCAGCGCCACGAGGCCGCAGACCCCGAGCAGGTAACGCCAGATCGAAAGGCCCGCACCGAGCTTGTAGAACAGGATCGCCAGCAACAGGTTCGCCGACACCGCTACGTACCAGATCCCCTGCCAGGTGTTCAGCCGCGCGGCGAACTTCTTCGGAGTGAACTCGGCCAGCATGGCCATCGCGATGGCGAAGTCGATTCCATAGGCCATTCCCACCAGTATCCGACCGCCGGCAACCCCGACCAGCCCGACTGCGGTGGCCGCCACGACGGCACCCACCAGGGAAAGCGCCTTGGCAGCGATCAGCAGGCGCACCCGGCCCCACCGGTCTGCCAGCCACCCACCGATCGGATTGAACGCCAACGCAACCCAGGACGACAACGACGTGAGAAGCGAGACCTGGCCGGCGCTGAGGGAAAGGTCGTCCGTCATCGGGCCGAGGCCTGCGCTCATGGCGGAGTTCGACAACGCCTCCAAAAAGAGGCCACCCAGCAGCAGCCACCAGACGAGGCCGGCGTGTCCTCGTATACCCGGCCGGGAGTCGATGAAATCCGTGACGTCCTTGACGCCGCGGATCGTGGTGAGTGAAGACACGCCATTGTCCTTCCGGTCATCCTGCAAGGAAGTGGCCCGGAAACACGAAAAAGGGCAGCCAAGAACCTCCTGCAGGAAGTCTCTTGTCTGGCCCTACGGCACCCAGTATGTGACGCGTGACTCAATAACGCAACCCTCGGGTCTGGCTCACATGCGCTGCACCCTTGGATTCACCCCCACGTCCAATCCCGGATCTCCGGGAGATCCTCGAAGTGTTCGCGCACGTAGTCGTGGTGTCTGGCCAACTGCGTCCGGCAATACTCGGCGAGCTCGGTGCCCTTCTCGGGGGCGCGGCGAGAACGTCGAAGAGCCTCGAGTACCAGGTGGTAGCGGCTCATCTTGTTGAGCACCACCATGTCGAACGGAGTCGTCGTGGTGCCCTGCTCGGAGAACCCGCGCACGTGGAAGCGACCCGGATGGGTGCGGCCGTGCACGAGTTGGTGGATGGCCCTGGGATAGCCGTGGAAGGCGAAGACCACATCGGTGTCGCGGGTGAACAGCTCGATGAACTTGTCCTCCGAAAAGCCGTGCGGGTGATCGTTCTGCGGGAGCAGCGCCATCAGATCCATCACGTTGACCACCCGTGTCCGCAGGTACGGCACCCAGTCACGCAGCAACTGCGCGGCGGCCAGCACCTCCTGCGTCGGGACGTCACCGGCGGCGGCGAGCACGACGTCGGGGACCACGGCTTCTCCCGGCCCGTCGTCGCGTGCCTCGGTGCCCGCCCACTCCCAGATGGAGGCGCCCGCCGCGGCCTGTTCGTTGGCCTCGTCGAGGGTCAGGTATTGCAGGTGGGGCTGCTTGTCGGCGACGAGCACGTTGACGTGGTCGCGACTGCGGAAGCAGTGGTCGGCGATCGACAGCAACGAATTCGAGTCCGGTGGCAGCCACACCCGCACGACGTCCGGCGACAGCGGCAGCACCAGGTCGATCAACCCGGGCCCCTGATGGGAGAAGCCGTTGTGATCGTTACGCCAGCAGGTGGAGGTCAGCAGGATGTTGAGCGACGAAACCGGTTCGCGCCAAGGCAATTCCGCGGCGTGCTGCAGCCACTTGGTGTGTTGCACCACCATGGATGCACTCACCATTGCGAAGGCCTCGTACGTCGCGAACAGACCATGTCGGCCGGAGAGCGTGTAGCCCTCGAGCCAGCCCTGGCACAGATGCTCGCTGAGCACCTCCATGACCCGGCCGGATGCCGAGAGATCATCGTCGTACTCGGTGGTCGGAAGCTGCCAGCAACGTTCGGTGACCTCGAAGACGGCGCCGAGACGGTTGCTCGTCGTCTCGTCCGGGCAGAACAGGCGGAAGTTGCCGCCGCCGTCGGGTGTGCCGTTCTCCTGGTAGATGTCGCGCATGAACTCGCCGAGCACGCGGGTCGTCTCGTGGAGCAGCACGCCCGGCGTGGAGATGTCGAGTGCGTACTGCGAGATCGGCGGCAGGCGTAGCGGTTTGAGCAGGCGTCCGCCGTTGGCGTACGGGGTCGCACCCAAACGCAGGTCGCCCTCTGGCGCGAGTGCACGGATGGAGTCGACCACGGTGCCGTTCTCGTCGAAGAGTTCGTCGGGTCGATACGAGCGCAGCCAGTCCTCGAGCATCCGCAGATGCTCGTGGTTCTCCTTGACCCCCGACAGCGGCACCTGATGTGCCCAGTGCGTGCCCTCGATCTTCTTGCCGTCCACGAACTTCGGGCCGGTCCATCCCTTGGGCGTCCGCAGGACGATCGCGGGCCACTTGGCCCGGCCTGCGCCTGCGGAATCGTCCGGGCCGTCGGCGCGCGCGTCGGCCTGGATCGCACGGATCGCCCGGTAGGCATCGGTCAATGCGGTGTGGAGGGCGGGAAACACCTGCTCGGGGTCGTCGCCCTCGACGAATACCGGACGCCAGCCCTGGCCGCCCAGATAGTCGGCGATGTCCGCGTCACTGCTACGGCCGAGGACCGTCGGGCCGGCGATCTTGGCACCGTTGAGGTGCAGGATCGGCAGCACGGCACCGTCGCGGGCCGGATTGAGAAACGCCGGGATCTTCCACGACCCCGCCAGCGGGCCGGTCTCGGCCTCGCCGTCGCCGACCACGGCGGCGACGATCAGATCGGGATCGTCATAGGCGGCCCCGGCGGCGTGCACCAGCGCATACCCGAGCTCACCGCCCTCGTGGATGCTGCCCGGTGTCTGGACGCTGACGTGGCTCGGGATGCCGCCCGGCGTCGAGAACTGCCGGCACAGGCGGCGGACGCCGTCGGCGTCGAGCGAGATGTCCGGGTACACCTCCGAGTACGTGCCCTCGAGGTAGGTGTTGGCCACCAACGCGGGGCCGCCGTGCCCGGGACCGGTGATGTAGAGCCACTCCGATCCGGTCTCGTTGATGAGGCGGTTGAGCACCGTGTAGATGGCCGACAGCCCGGGGCTGGTGCCCCAGTGCCCGAGCAACCGCGGTTTGATGTGGTCGACGGTGAGCGGTTCACGTAGCAAGACGTTGTCCTGCAGATAGATCTGGGCGATATTGAGGTAGTTCGCGGCGGCCCACCATCGCAGGTCCGCCTCGATATCGGCCTTCTCATATGCATGCGCTGCGATTCCGGTGCCTTGGGACATCGTGTGGGCCTCTCACGCCGTTGGATGAATTCCGCGGTTCCTTCTCTCCTTCTTACCGGTGTCGGGCGCTGCTCGTCAGACAAGCTCGTCAATCTGCTCGAGAAAGAGACCTTCGGCCCCATCCGTTCACGTTGCGCTCACCTCGGCGACCGGCCGGCAGCGGCGAGGATGGCGGTGGCAGTCATCGCGACCACGTACGCCGGATCGTTCGCGAGGTCTGCCAGCAGCATGCGCGCGGCACCGCCGGGAATTTCGGCGAGGGCCTGCGTAATCCGCAGCCGCACTTGGTCGCTCGATGTGGGATTGCCCGGAAAGAGGGGACGTTTCAGATCGGCGACGATACGATCGGCGAGGTGCGCGTCTTCGGCGAGCAGCCCGAGTGCCTCGGCCGCCTCGATGTCGCGGCGACCGGCGACGACCATCTCGACCAGTGCGTCGATCGCCGCCACCGAACCACGCTCGGCGAGTTCGACGGCGGCGTGGTCACGCACCGCAGCGGCATCGTCGGCCAGGGCCGAGCGCAGGATCGGCTCGACGCGGTCGGAGTCGATGGCTGCGATCACCCGGACGGCCCGCGCGCGTACCGCCGCGTCCGGCGCTGCGAGCCCCTCGACGAGCGGGTCCAGGACCGCATCGCCGACCCGTGCCAGCGACCAGGCCAGCGTCCCGAAGACATTCGGATCTTGCTCGGCCAGTGCCGCTTTCACGACCTCGGCGACCGGTAGCACATCGTCGTCGGAAGTCAGCACCGCCTGGATGCGCCGGGTCCCGGACGACGACCGGAGATCGCGCAACATCGTCACCACACCCAGCACATCGGTCCAGTCCGCCGGCGACACCGCGGCGACGCGTTCCAACCGGTCGAGCAACACCTCCTCGGCGGCAATGCGGTCGCGGGTTCGCCGGATGAGTTCGTCGACCATCTTTGCCGGGGTGGCGTCGGGGTGGTCCAGCGCGGCAGCCACCTCCGGCAGGGACAGACCGAGCGTGCGCAGGCTCTCCACCTGGAAGAGCCTGCGCAGGTCGCCCGCGGCGTACTGCCGATAGCCGCCGGCGCTGCGTCCGGTCGGCGAGACCAGCCCGAGCCGGTCATAGTGCCGCAGCATGCGCGCCGAGACCCCCGAGCGGCGGGCGACCTCACCGATCAGCATCGACGCCCCGTATCGCCACCCGGCGCGCCTGCTCGAGCGATTCGGTGAACGCCGCGTCGGGGTCGTCGAACAATGAGACCGTGGCCCGCGCGTGGGTACGCGCGGCTTCATCCGCGCTGCTCGACGCGGCCTCGGCGACCGTGTACCCGGCCGCACCGAGCGCGACGAGCGCGCGGCTCAGACTGCGCCGGGCCTCCTCGTCGAGACGTCGGCCCAGCTCCATCGCGAGATCCCCGGCCAGGGCGGGTACGGCATCGGCGGGAGCCAACGCGATTGCCGCGCGCCAGGCCGCGCGAGCGACCTCGTCGTCGGCGTCGTGCAGCATCGCGGCGACGCGCGGCCAAGCCCGCTGGTCTCCGATCTTCGACAGCGTATGGAGCGCTTGGCTTTTCGCCTGAGTGGTGCCGGAGTCGAGTTCGGCGAGCAACCGCGGGACGGTGACGTCGGCGGGCTGCCTGCACAATGCCCACGTCAACATGTCGCGGACGAAGAAGTCCGGCTCCACCGCACTCTGTTCGATCAATCGAGCCGACACTCGTTGGTCCGCCGGGTCTTCGGAACCGAAGGCGCCGACAGACATCGCGGCGCGCAGGCGAACTGACGGGTCGGGATGGCCGAGGGCCCGGAGAAGCTGTTCGATGTGCTCGTCCCGGTTGGTGCTGTGGTTCTCGATGGCGTTCATGTCGACCACCTCCTTCACCACCAGCCAACAGGTTGTCACGGTGTCAAGGTCAAGTCTGCCCCGTGCCGGTCATCGTTTCGTCTCAGCCCCGCCGACGTCAGGAGTCCGGCAGCATCGGGGCGTCCTCACCATGATCGCGCCCGACGAGCACGGCGCGGGTGACGGAGTCTCGTCCGAAGCGGTTGCGCAATTGGTCCATCGCGGCGTCGAGTTGGGGTTGATGGTCGTCCTCGAAGGGCAGGGCCAGTTGCAACGCGTCGTCGTCACCGAGGTTGGTCAGCGACAGACCGATAAGGGTGCAGCCGCGTTCGCGGATGAGCGGGCGCGCCTCATCGAAGAGCGCGCGCGCACAACTCATCAGCACTTCCGTGCGATCGGTCGGCTCGGCCAGGGTACGCGATCGTGTGGCTCGCGAGAAGTCGTGGAAGCGTAGGCGCAACACCACTGTTCGGGATACCCGGTCGGCGGCGCGCAGACGCTTGCCCAATCGTTCGACGATGGCGATGACGGTGGCCTCGATGTCGGCCTCCGCGCGGATTCGACGGCCCAGCGCACGTTGTGAGCCGATGGAGCTACGCCGCCTGCCGGTCTCGACGTGTCGCGGGTCCTGCGCCAGGGACAGGGCGAACAGATGACGCCCGGCGCCGGGACCGACGATGCGGCACAACGACTTCTCGCCGATTGCGGCCATGTCGCCGACCGTAGCGATGCCGGCGTCGGCGAGTTTCGCCTCGGTGACGGGGCCGACTCCCCACAGTCGGCGCACCGGAAGTGGGTGCAGGAACGCCAATTCGGTGCCCGCCGCGACCTCCAGCAAGCCGTCGGGCTTGCCGACCGCGCTGGCGACCTTGGCCAAGAACTTGGTGCGCGCCAGGCCGACGGTGATGGGCAGTCCGACCTCCGTGCGAATCCGCGCCCGCAAGGTCTCGGCGATGGACACGGGGCTGCCGACGAGGCGCCGAAGCCCGGCGACATCGAGGAACGCCTCGTCCACGGAGATGCCCTCGACCAGCGGCGTGGTGTCGCGGAAGATCTCGAACACCGCGCGGCTGGCCTCCATGTACGCGTCGAAACGCGGACGGACCTCGACGGCGCCCGGACAGAGGGCACGCGCCTCACGGCCGGGCATCGGCGTCCGCACGCCGTGGGCCTTGGCCTCGTAGCTCGCGGCGAGAACCACCCCGCCGCCGACGAGCACGGGACGGCCACGCAGCGCCGGATCGTCGCGCTGCTCGACCGATGCATAGAACGAGTCGAGATCGGCGTGCAGGATAGAGGCGTCATGCCTGGCCGCGCTGTCGATTCGCATCGGCGCGTCTCCCTCCCCGCCCTCGCGAATGTGGATATCTATCGAACGTTTGCGCGAATCTTAACGCAGCGGTCCGACGCCGACGAAGCCTGCGGACGAAATCCGAAAATTTCTTCGAGAGAGGGTAGTCAACCGGGCATATCCGGTGTAGACTCGTACGCATGTTCTTGCGAACTTGTGTTCGCAGACTCGCACTGGGGGGTGACAATGACAACGGTTGACCTGCCGGCTCTTGCGCCGGATGAGCAGGTGGCGTTGTTGCATGCCCTTCTCGATCAGATGGGTTCGACGGATCTGTCGCAGTGTTCGGATGAGTCGTTGTTGGAGGTCGCGGCAGCCAATGAACGCGCGATCAACAAGCTGACCTTTCAGGGTGACCGGCAGATCGTCGAGCTATCCGACCGGAATGCGGAGCGCCGGTTCGGGTTTCGGTCGGTGCTCGACATGATGGTCGTCGGGTTGCGGGTGTCGGAGCCGATGCGCCGCCGCAAGCAGATGACCGCCACCGCGACCTTTCACGGGTTGACCGGTGAACCCCTCGCCCCGAAGTATCCGACTCTTGCCGAGGCGTTCGCCGAGGGTGCGGTCGGGCCCGCACATGCGCGGGTGGTGATCGATGTGCTCGACGACATCCCGCATCAGGTCGACCACGACATCAAGGTCAACGCCGAAAAGCAGATGGCCGACTACGCGCGCGTGCACACCCCCGCCGAACTGACGGCGATCGGTGCCCGCCTGATGGCACACTTCGACCCCGATGGCGAGTTGACCGACGACACCGACCGCCAGCAGAAACGCCAAGTGTTCCTCGGCCGCCAAGACACCCAGCAGATGTCGAAGATGACCGGCAAGATGACCCCGGAATGCCGTGCCGACCAAGAAGCCGTGTGGGCGGTATGGGCGGCACCCGGTATGAACAACCCCGACGACCCCGACTCACCGTGGGGTTCCGTCGAAGACGCCGACCCCGAAAAATTGGCGGCCGCGGCCGACCGTGACACCCGCAGCCAAGCCCAACGCAACCATGATGCGATGCAGGCCGTGTACAAACTGGCGTTGCAGTCGGGGGAACTCGGCGAATCCCACCGCGGCTTGCCGGTGCAGTTGATCATCAAAGCCGACCTGACCGATCTGATCAACGAAACCGGCCACGGCGTCACCGCCACCAACAGCCTGCTGCCCATCACCGACGTCATCCGGTTGGCCGCCGACGCTCAACCCTGGTTGGCGGTCTTCGGCGAGCACACCACCGTGCCCCTGTATTTGGGGCGTGCCCGGCTGGCGAGCCGCGGGCAACGGATGGCACTGTTCGCCAAACCCGACGGCCAAGTGTGCTCACACCCCGGGTGCTCACAACCGGCCGCGCATTCGGAGATCCACCACGCCACCCTGGATTATGCGAAGGGCGGGTTGACCAACATCGACGACCTCGCCCCGGCGTGTCCGAAACACAACCGAATGGTCGGCGACAGACTCGGCCAATACACCACCGGCATCTACCGGGACGGCCCCCTGGCCGGGCGGTGTTGGTGGCGGCGCAACGCCGCCCCCGGTGCCCCACCGAACCCGAAACGGGTCAACAAACTGCCCGACGTCGGGCCCGACTTCACCGCCGGGCTCGCGAAGGTGCGTGCCGAAATCCACCGGCAACCACCAGACCCACCCGATACGGGTACACCGTTGCCGGCCGGCAGCACCGGTGCCCACGACGTCGTCGAGATCATCACCTGGGATCCCGCCGACGTACTGAAGGATGCCGTCACACGCTCACCGAGCGAATCGCGCCTACGCCACCTACTCACCACCCGCGGACTCTGACGCTCGCAAAAATCTGCAGCCTTTAGTCGCGGAAACCGCGACTAACTGCTGCAGATTCCCGGTGTGGTCAAGTACCTACCCGCGGCGTGCCCGCAGAACCACATCGTTGATGTGATGCCCGCCGCCGGCCGGACGGCCACGCGCGCGGGTCTCCTGGGTGACGACCGTCCACTCGTCGTCGAGCATTGCGGCGACGTCGTCGGGCAGAACGTAGTCGTCGGGGTCAAAGCCGTGTTCTCGCATGCCTTCTGGCGCATGAGCAACCACGAGAAGGGTGCCACCGGGCCGGACGGCGTCGGCGAGTTTGCGTGCGACGTCACGATCGTCTGCCTTGATCGGGAAGTAGTGTGCGGTCACCAGGTCGAAGTCACGGCCGGGTACATCGTCGACGACGAGATCGGTCTGTAGCCAGGTGATGGACGCGCGCGGATCGATCTCGCGAGCCCGGTCGACGGCCACCTGGGAGATGTCGACGGCGGTGACCTGCCACCCCGCATCGGCCAGCCAACGCGCATCGGCGCCCTCCCCCGACCCCACCTCCAACGCCACGCCCGGCGTCAGGCCCGAAACCTCCACCGGAAGCGCCGGATTGACGTCACTTGTCCACAACCTGTCCGCATCGCGGTAGCGGGCGTCCCATTCCGCCGCGCCGTGCGGGCTTCCTTGCTCGGTACTCATGCCACGACTCTGGCACGCCGAGGTCACCACGTCGATCGTGATTGCCACGATGGCAAGAACCCGCCGTCGCGTGTCCGGGTGGCCGACCCACCGTGGGTGAGGGCAGACTGGGATTCATGGCATTCCCCCTTCGCATCGGTGTCCAGATCCAGCCCCAGCACGCACCCGACTACTCGTTGATCCGCGACGCGGTACTCCGCGCCGAGGACGCCGGGGTCGACGTCGTCTTCAATTGGGATCACTTCTACCCGCTCTATGGCGATCCCGACGGCGCCCATTTCGAATGTTGGACGATGCTGGGTGCCTGGGCCGAGCAGACCGAGCGCGTGGAGATCGGCGCGCTGGTCACCTGCAACTCCTACCGAAACCCCGACCTGCTCGCCGACATGGCGCGCACCGTCGACCACATTTCCGGTGGCCGGCTGATCCTCGGGATCGGTGCGGGCTGGTTCGAGAAGGACTACGACGAATACGGATACGAGTTCGGCACCAAGGGCTCACGCATCGGCGATCTCGGAGAGGCGCTGCCGCGCATCGACTCCCGACTGAAGAATGTCAACCCGGCGCCCACCCGGCACATCCCGGTCCTGATCGGCGGCAGCGGCGAGAAGAAGACACTGCCGCTGGTCGCCCGGTACGGCGACGCCTGGCACGGATTCAATGATGTCGAGACCTACCGCCACAAGGCGAAGGTGCTCGCCGAACATTGCGACGCCGTCGGTCGTGATCCGCAGACCATCGAACGCTCCGCCGCCATCGAATTCAAGGATGACGTGGATTCGCTGCTACGCGACGCCGACGCCATCACCGCCGAGGGCGTCTCGTTGCTGACCGTGGGCATCACCGGTCCCGACTACGACATGACCGCCGTCAAGGCCCTCTGCCGCTGGCGCGGATGACACGAATCGGGTAACACACCTGGCATCGTCGGACGCGCGGGGCCGCGTCCGACGATGCCCTAGATTGATAACCATGCTGTGTTCGGGAGGGTCGGGGGCGTCCCCGCGCGCGATGCGGTCGGTGGGCACGTTCATGTTGGTAGCGGTGGTGCTCCTCGCCTCCGTTCTGCTCGGGGCACCCGGTCGCGCGGGCGCCGAGGCACCGACGCGGCTGCCCGAACCGATCTCCGACCCGGCCGGTGTCCTGCCTGCTGGTCAGCGTGATCAGCTCCAGCGGTCGCTTGACGGTCTCTACAACGACCACAGCGTGCAGCTCTGGGTGGTGTACGTCGGCAACTTCGACGGGCTGACTCCCGAGCAATGGGGGCAGCGCACCGCCGAGCTCAGTGGCCTCGACAATCACGAGGTACTGCTCGCCGTCGCCACCACCGACCGTTCGTACTGGTTCGGTGCCCTGGGTTCGGTCGACGGCGTCTCCCAGTCGGATCTGTCCGACATCGCGACCGGCGACATCGTCCCGGCATTGAAGAAGGGCGACTACGCCGCGGCCGGGGTCGCTGCGGCCGACGGACTCGGTGACGCGCTCACGCCCTCGCACACCGGTCTCATCGTCGTCGGCACGCTGGCCGGTTTGGCGGTTCTCGCCGCCGCCGGCTTGTGGGTCTACTCGCGCCGACGCAAGCACCGGCAGCTGCAGACCGGTCTGGAAAGCATGCGCGAACACGAACTGACCGTCGATCAGCTGGCCGCGCAGCCGCTCGAGGTGCTCGACGCGTGGTCGCGGGAGGTACTCACCGACACCGACAACGCCATCCGCACCAGCGGTGAGGAGTTGCGGCTGGCGGTCGACGAGTTCGGCGAGACCCAGACCGAACCGTTCCGACAGGCCGTGGACGCGGCCAGACAAGCTCTCGCCGCCTCGTTCACGCTGCGGCAGCGGCTCGACGACAACATCCCCGAGACACCCGACGAGCAACGATCCCTGCTCCTGCGCATCATCACCACGTGCACCGGTGCCGACCATGCGCTCGATGAGCAGGCCGCCGCCTTCGACGAGATGCGCAACCTGCTGATCAACGCATCGGCCCGCTTCGACGAGATCACCCGCCGACTCGTCGACATGCGCACCCACGCCGACGCCGCGCAGCAACAACTCGACACACTGGTCGCCACACATGGTGAGCAGACCTGCGCGTCGATCCTGCACAACGTGGCACTGGCGCGGCAGGAAATCGACTTCGCCGAGCGCAGCGCCGATCAGGGCCGCGAGGCCATCGCCCGGCCGGCCGGCGAGCAGGGCCCCGCGGTCGCCGACATCCGCGCGGCGGAGGGCGCCATCGGGCAGGCGACCACCTTGCTCGACGCCATCGACCACGCGGAGGCCAACATCGCCGCCGCACACACCCGGGTGCCCGCGCTGATCACCGAGGTCGAGGGTGAACTGGCCGAAGCGGCACAGCTCGGGGCCGACGGCGGCCCGGAACTGGCGTCCGCGGTGTCGACTGCCACGACCGCACTGGATGCGGCCCGCACCGGATTCGACGCCGACCCGCTCGGGGTGTTCACCACACTCGCCGAGGCCGACGCCACGCTCGACAAGGCTCTCGAAGCCGCCCGGGGAGCGGCGGCCGAACGCAGCCACCGCACCGAACTCCTCACCGCTGCACTGACGTCGGCGCAGGCGAAGGTGTCGGCGGCCCGCGACTTCATCGGCACACGCCGCGGTGCGGTGCAGTCGGTGGCGCGCACCCGGCTCTCCGAGGCGGAGCGGCTGCTGCAGGATGCGCATGCCACCGTCGGCACCGACCCGCAGGCCGCTGCCGACGCCGCCAGGCGCGCGGGTTCGCTGGCCGATCAGGCACTGATGGCCGCGCAGGGCGACGTGGTCAGCTGGCAGCAGAGTCAGCAGCCCCGATCACACGGATCCTCGATGGCCGGAGCGGTTCTCGGCGGCATCCTGGTCGACAGCTTTCTACGCGGCAGCATGCGCGGGGGCGGGGGATTGCGGGGCGGCGGATACGGGGGTGGCGGATACGGGGGCGGCTACACCAGCGGCGGCCGCAGTCCCGGCTCGTTCGGTGGGTCGTCGAGTTCCGGCCGGATAGGTGTCGGCGGCCGGTTCTGACACCACGGTCGGACACGCACCGGCTGTTCGGCTGGTGTTCACAATCTGCTCGCTTTCGGTTCGCCCCGACTCCCTAGCCTCGATTTTTCGTGCCGGTTGTTCAGTGTGCGGGTTTCGCCTCGGATCGGGTTGGTCCGAGGCGGTTTTCGGTGTGTAGGTGTGGGGTGTTGCCCGATGTCGCTCGGGTGGGTGCCGGATTCACTGGCCGGGGTTTGCCTTTCACGGGTCGTAGGGGCAGGAAGTCGTGGTCAGGTGAAGGCACATCGGATCTGGTACCACGCGTCGGCAATCTGTTGTGCCCATTGCCAACTCGAATCGATGCGGAGTCGGATCTTTCGGGCTCCGCGGGTGATTCTGGCGGCCACGTGCAGGACGCGGTAGCGGAAGGTTTCGATCTCACAACGCGCCAGGGCTGGCTCGTCTGCGAAGCCGATGAGTTTGGTCCAGGCGACCAGGTCGGTGGCCGCACCGATGATTTCGAGCCAGGCGGCATTCGCGTCGAAACTGTGGCAGGGCAGGTTGCGTAGCCCGGTGGCCTTGGCCTGACGGATCCGGTCCTCGACCCGCGCGTGTTGACGGTGCCGCAACTCCAGTCCGGCCATCCCACCGGGCACTACCGATGCGCGGGTGTCGGTGATGAATGCGGTCATCCGGTGTCCGTCGGAATCGGTGAAATTGAGCTGCGCACCAGGGTGGGGTCGTTCTTTGCGCAACAGCAGCCTGGTCCCGGCCGGCCAGGACCTGAGGCAGACCAGGTCGGTGGCCTCCCCGATCCAGGCGCCCCCGCGAACCTCGCCGTCGGAATCGATTGCCGGCATCCATCCGGCGGTGGCATTGAGGTGTTCTACAGCATCTCGGACCCGGTGATCAACGGCGAACCCGAACGAGAACTCGACCCCAACCTCGCGGCATGCGGCAGCGAACCCGTGGGTGGCCCCAGCCGAGTCGGAGCGGACCAGGATCTTCTGTCCCCCACCAACGCCTGGCGTGGGACGATAGTCCTGCGGTAGGGATTCCAGCGCCTGATGTAGGACGGTGATGTGGTCGGCGGTGGTATTGCTTCCGGCATTTCCGGGGCGTAGCAGCGCTGCCAATGCTTCACCGCCGGCGATGTCGGCCCGGTCCAGATAGGCCATCAGCGGATGCATTCCGAAGGTTCTTTTCCAGGTCGCGGCCGCGTTCTCTTTGCCTTCGGAGTGATCGATGGTGATGGTGGCATCAACATCGATGTAGAGCCACTCGGTCGCCGGTGCCGCGCCGGCGGCCCAGGCCGCCGCCCGGGCTCGGGCGCGTGCAGTACGAATCTGTGGCAGATGATCAGCATCGATCCGTTCATCGATCAACCGCCACATCGTGGTGGTCGAGGCGGCCGGGCCGAACACTGCGCTACGGCTCCGGGTTGCTTGCGCGGCGATGTCAACGCAGTCGGCGCCGTCGGCGACCGCGGCAACCAGATCAGCAAATACCGCGCCCGGTGCATGCGACCACGGCCCGCGGTAGGTGTCGGCCAACACTGCTGTGACCTGCTCAGATAGGCCAGTCAGGTCCGCGACTTCGCGCACCATTCCAACACCGGCGTGCGAGAGGACCCCGTGTCCGTCGGCCGATACTTTCACTCGCGAAGCCGTTGCGATATTCTTCACCTGCGAAGTGCCTTTCTGCCTGCGTGATGGAGCCCTAGAGAAGTCCCATTATGCCTTGCAGGGAAGGCACTTTCGCTTATCAGCACACCATTTTCCGTGCTTCCGCACGAAAAATCCAGGCTAGGGTCGGACAAGCTTCGCAAACAGCCCTGCGGAGATTCCTTGTCCAGCACTGCCGTCGGGAGGCTATTTCGTGCGTATTCCTTTGCAGCTGTTCACAACTGGCGAGCGGTCGGCTCACTCGTGCAACGATCGGCTGGGGCGCTCCGCCCGCGCACGCATCACCTGCCGCTACAAGTGCGGCGACGCGTGCCGGCAGGAGCCGGGGAACACCAGCGACAACGTCTACTTCCGGGATGTCGTGCGCGCCGGGCTGTCCCGTCGCGGCTTCCTCAAGTCGACGGCGGTGGCAGCGGGCGGCATCGGTGCCGCATCGTTGCTCACCGCGTGCGGTGACGACACTTCCACCGCCGCATCCGAATCACCGCGTGCCGGTATGGATTTCAGTCCGGTGGCACCGAATACCACCGACGCGGTGGTGATACCGGATGGCTACCGGCAGCAGGTCGTCATCCGCTGGGGTGATCCGGTGCTGCCCGGGGCTCCCGCGTTCGACTTCGACAATCAGACGCCCGAGGCGCAGGCCGGGCAGTTCGGCTTCAACAACGACTTCGCCGGCCTGATCCCGATCGACGGGGTCCCCGACCACCACTATCTCGTGGTCAATCAGGAATACACCACCGAGGAATTCATGTTCCGCGGGTACCGCACCAAGGAGCCGACCGAACAACAGGCGCGGATCTCGATGGCCGCGCACGGCATCACCGTCGTCGAGGTCGCCGCGGTGCCACGTTCGGGTGCACTGAGTCCCGTTGTGGGCGAGCGTAATCGAAGGATCACCGCCGCCACCCCGTTCCGGCTGACCGGGCCGGCGGCCGGCAGTGCGTACGTGCGAACCACCGCCGACCCGGCCGGGACCACCGTGCTCGGCACGATCGGCAACTGCTCCGGTGGCATCACGCCGTGGGGCACGATGCTCTCGGGTGAGGAGAACTTCAACAACTACTTCGGCAACGCGAGCCGCGTCACCGACGCCGCGGTCACCGGCAATCTCGAGCGGTACTCCTTTGCCGACGACGCCGACTACCACCAATGGGGACGCTTTGATCCGCGCTTCGATCTTGCGCGAGAACCCAACGAGGCCAACCGGTTCGGATATGTCGTCGAGGTCGACCCGACCGACCCGACGTCGACGCCGATCAAGCACAGTGCACTCGGGCGGCTCAAACACGAGTCGGCGACCATCCACGTGGTCCAAGGCGGTTCGGCGGCGGGGACCGTCGTCGCCTACAGCGGCGACGACGAACGCTTCGAGTACATCTACAAGTTCGTCTCCAGCCGCAAGGTCACCCCGCCTCGGTCGAGGCAAGCACGCGAGGCCAACCTGCGCATCCTCGACGAAGGCACGCTGTACGTGGCGAGCTTCACCGGGGATCACCCCGAGCAGATCGACGGCAGCGGTAGTCTCCCGGCGAGCGGCGGCTTCACCGGCTCCGGTCGCTGGCACCCGCTGCTGACCGTCGACGAAAACGGCACTGCGCATTCACATGTCGACGGCATGACACCCGAGCAGGTCTCGGTGTTCACCCGGGCCGCCGCCGACAAGGCGGGCGCCACCAAGATGGATCGTCCCGAGGACATCGAGCCGCACCCGCAGACCGGCAAGGTCTACTGCGCGCTGACCAACAACACCAAGCGCGGGACCGAGGGCAAGGCGGCCGCCGACACCGCCAACCCGCGCAACGAGAACAAGAACGGTCAGATCATCGAGATCGACGACGACCACGCCGGTACCGAGTTCCATTGGGACCTGCTGCTGGTGTGTGGCGATCCGGCCGAGGCCGACACCTACTATGCGGGCTTCGACAAGACCAAGGTCAGCCCGATCTCCTGCCCCGACAACGTGGCCTTCGATCCGCATGGCAATCTGTGGATCTCCACCGACGGCAATGCGCTCGACAGCAACGACGGCCTGTTCTCGGTGGCCCTCGACGGCGCCCGGCGGGGCGAGACCAAGCAATTCCTCACCGTGCCCAAGGGCGGTGAGACCTGTGGACCCATCGTCGACGCCGAACGTGTCGTGGTCTGCGTCCAGCACCCCGGTGAGGACGACGATCACTCCGCCGACAACCCGATGTCGCACTGGCCCGACGGCGGCTCGTCGCAGCCGCGCCCTGCGGTCGTCGCGGTGTGGCGCGACGGCGGTGGGTCGATCGGCGTCAACGCCTGACGTCGCGGCCCCACACGAAATAGGCGATCGGCCCGAGGTAGTTCACGAAGGACGCGACGACCCACGCCTTCTTGGCGCCCCGGACCTGATCGGCCGGGCGGCGCGACAGATCCCACAACGCCGCCGCCTGCACGACGAGCTGGCCGGCGGCGCCGATCCGTATCACCACGCGGGAGCGCTTCGACAGTTCGGAGAACTTCTTCTTACGTCGAGTCACGTGTGTCACACTATCGGCCCTTTTACTTCGTAGCTCTAAGTATTAGACTGACTAACTGTGAGCGCACCAGTAGAGGACTCCACCGACATCGCCCGGGCCATCCGCCCGGCGGTGACCCGCCTGTACCTGATCCTGCGGCGTCACACACCGATCCCCGAATACTCGGCAGCCCAGGCGTCCGGCCTGGCGACCCTGCTGGATCACGGTGCGATGCGCATGGGTGACTTCGCCGCCCGCGAGTCGATCCGCATGCCCACCGCCACCAGCCTCGTCGACGGACTCATCCGCAACGGACTGGCCCGCCGCGACCCCGATCCCTCCGATCGCCGCGCGGTGCTGGTCTCGCTGACCGACCACGGCCGCTCGGTGTTGCAACGGGTCAGCACGCAACGCGATGACGTTTTGGCCCATGCCATCGCCGAACTCGCCGACGACGACCGCGCCGCGCTGGCCGCCGCCGCACCGGCCCTGAAAGCACTGCAGGAGGTGCTCGAGGGCCGGCAGCCGACCACACCACGCCAACCATCCACGAGGTAGAAATGAGCACACCAACGACCACCGCACATGACGGTGCACACGAGCAGCAGCAGTCCCTGCTGCGCACCTTCGCCCAGCAACCACGGACCGTATGGGTGACCGCCTTCGCCGCGGTCATCGCATTCATGGGCATCGGGCTCGTCGATCCGATTCTCAACAGCATCGCCGAGGCGCTCCACGCGCCGCCGGACAAGCTGACCCTGTTGTTCGGCGTATACGTCGGCGTGCAGTGCGTCGCCATGCTGATCACCGGCTGGACGGCCTACCGATTTGGACCGAAACGCACACTGACAGTTGGGCTTTCGCTCATCGTCATCGCAGCGGGCATCTCCGCCTTCGCCAGTGGCATCGACCAGCTGATCGCCTACCGCGTGATCTGGGGCCTGGGCAACGCGCTGTTCATCGCCACCGCGCTGGCGTTCATCGTCAGCTCCGCCAAGGGTGGCCAGCACGGCGCCATCATGCTGTATGAGGCCGCGCTCGGCGTCGGTCTCGCCGTCGGGCCGCTACTGGGAGCCGTGCTCGGCTCCTGGACCTGGCGTGCACCCTTCGCCGGTACCGCCATCCTCATGCTGATCGGTGCGATCCTCTGTGCGGTGATGCTGCCTGCCGACGGACCGCGCACCGACCGACAGCCGGTGCGGATCGTCGACCCCCTGAAGGCGTTGCGTGACCGCACTCTGTTGATCACGTCGATCGGTTCGGCGTTCTACACCGGCGCGCTGTTCACCGTCATCGCCTGGGCGCCGATCGCGATGGGGCTCAAGCCGATCTGGGCCGGCCTGATCTTCTTCGGATGGGGCCTGCTCACCGCGCTGGCCGGCGTCTTCATCGCGCCGCGCCTGGCCGGGTGGATCGGGCAGCGCGGAGGTGTGATGACTGCGATTGCCGGCTACGCGATCGTGATGGCATTGGCCGGCGTCGGGACCTTCGAGGGACAGGTGTGGCTGATCGGCCTGGCCGTCGTCCTCTCCGGTATCCCCTCGGGCGTGCTCAACACGCTGTTCACCGGCCTCGCAATGGGTTCCGGCGACGGCCACACACCTCGGTCGGTCTCGAGTGCGGGATACTCGTTCCTGCGCTGGGCCGGTGCCGCCGTGGCTGCGGTGCTCGTCGCCCACCTCGCCGAGTGGTTCTCGTCGACCGCCGCCCCCTGGTGGTTCGCCGCCGGCTACTGCGTCGTCGCGGTCATCGCGGTGAGCTTCGTCAAGATCCGCTCCGCGGAGGAACACGACGTCGAAGAAGAAGCCGTGCTGGTGGGTGCCGAAGAGTACTGAGCCCAGATGAACACAGAGTTCTGAGAACCACTGGGACCACACGGATGTCGGGGGACGCGCCACCCGGTTGCATGCAGCCGGGTGGCGCGCTTCGTGTCGCTGCGCCCGCTGTCACCGGGTGCGCCCGTCGTACCTTTCGCGCGCGGTGATGACCTCTTCGATGTGCAGCACGGACCACTCCGTGAGCGCCCTCAGCGGTTCTCGCAACGTCTGGCCGAGCGCGGTCAGCTCGTACTCCACATGTGGCGGCACCTCGGGGTAGACGGTCCGACTGACCAGTCCATCGCGTTCGAGGGTTCGCAGCGTCTGGGTGAGCATCTTCTCGCTCACGCCCGCCAGCGCCTGCCGGAGCCGGCCGAACCGGGAGATCCCGTTTCGGCCGAGTTCGCCCAGCACGAGGACTGCCCACTTGCTGCCGATCTGGTCGAGCAGGTCCCGCGACGGGCACCCGCGCTCGTACGGATCGAATGACGGTATGCGCTCGGTCACGTTCTCGATAGCAGTCACCCGCCTCACCTCCATCCTTTCGCTTCGGTAAGTACCCTACCAACGAGTGGCTACTTCCCAACAGAGAGTGTTCAGCTCATGGTGGGTTCATCCGCCCCGCGGACCGGCCGCGGCACGCGTGCGAGGCACGTTGCGGAACGAACTGGAGAAGGGATCATCATGTCGATCGTCGTCACCGGAGCCACCGGCCAGCTGGGCAGGCTCACCGTCGAGGCCCTGTTGCGCCGCGGAATCCCGGCCGGGGACATCATCGCCACCGGCCGGGACATCACCAGGATCAAGGACCTGGCCGACCGCGGTATCACGGTGCGCCGCGCCGACTTCGCCGATCCCGACAGCTTGGCCGAGGCATTCGAGGGGGCGGACGAGCTGCTACTGATCTCGGCTTCGGTTCCCGTGGGCGAGCGGGTCGCCAACCACCGGCGCGTGATCGACGCCGCGGCGTCGGCGGGCGTGTCGCTGGTGGTGTACACGAGCACGACGCACGCGGACACGGCCGGCAGCGTCCTCGGGAACACACACCGTGAGACCGAGAAATATCTCCGGGACCGCGGAATCCCCAGCGTGATGCTGCGCAACAGCTGGTACCTGGAGAATTACACCGCGCATCTGCCGCAGATCCTGGGCAACGGCGTCGTCGTCGGCGCCGCAGGCGAGGGACGGATCAGCGGCGCGACCCGCGCCGACTACGCCGAGGCCGCAGCGGTGGTCCTCACCACCGAAGGTCACATCGGTGCCGTGTACGAGCTCGGGGGCGACGAATCGTTTACCCTGACCGAGCTCTCCGGCGCGATCTCCGCCGCGGCCGGACAGCAGGTCACCTATGCCGACCTGCCGGTGTCCGAACTCGCTCAGGTCCTGACCGCCGCAGGCCTGCCCGGCGAGCTGGCGGAGGTCCTCGCCGATGCCGACCGGGCCATGAGCCGCGGCGAGATGTTCACCGACTCCGGCGACCTGCATCGCCTGATCGGCCGCCCGCCGGTGACCCTGGCCGTGGCACTCCCAGTCGCCCTATCCCGCTGACGCGCTGCATCACCGGCGCACTGCATCACCGGCGCACTGCATCACCGACGCCCTTTATCACCGAGGTCGAATTCCTGGACTCGCCGGGTTGCTCGGAGCGCTGATGGTGATCGGCGATTCACAATTGCCTCAGTCCAGCCAATCCAGCACCGACGCCGCCGTCCAGCTCTGCTGCATGCTGCCGAGTGGTTCGCCGGTGAAGGGCTCGTAGTACTCGGCAAAGGCGCCGTCGGTCGCCTGCCGCAGGCCTTCATCACGCAGGCGCGCCGAACGCTCGGGCCAGCCGCGGCGGGCGAAGGCCCAGCTGAACAGCCACGTCATCACCGGCCAGACCGGGCCGCGCCAGTACTCGCGCGGGCGGAAGTCCTGCGAGATCGGCGACGTCGAGGGCGGCACCGCGTACCGCAGGTCGGGATGACCGCAGAACCGCGGACCGTCGAACAGGCGCAGCAGAGCCCGCTCCTGATCGCGGGACAGGCCACCGCACAGCAGCGGGGCGAACTGCGCGATCGTCTCGGTGGTGATCCACTTGTTGGCCCGCAGGTCGAAATCCCTTGCCGCGCCGTTACGTTCGTTGGATGCCGCCGCGACGCCGGTTCGGAATCGGTCGGCCCACGCGCGCAGATCGCGGACGTCGGAGCGCGGTTTGGAGTAATCCTCACCGATCGTCGCGAGCACGTCGCAGGCGAGCGCAAAGATGGCGCTGACGAAGACGTCCTCGACCTCGAAGCTCATCACCTTCGGGAGCAGCGCGTCGTCGTAGCCGGCGCGTTTCATCTCCTCGACCAGCCAGATGTAGCGGTCGTACTCGAGGTCGCTGGGCCGCATCGACAGATCGGAGACATGGTGGAGATCGGCGCGCTGATAGGGCGGCAGATCATCGCCCGGGATGACGCCGGCGTATGGCTTGTCCCAGCGCGGCGAGTTGTCCATGCCCGACTCCCACCCGTGGTAGATGGTGATGCGGCCGTGCCCGTCCGGGTCGCGGGCGTGCGCCAGCCACCGATGCCAGCGCACCAACGCTCCCCAGCGGCGGTCGATGAACTCGTTGGCCATCGACCGGGTGGTGCGCCCGTGGCGGCGGGAATGGTCGAGGATGCGCTGCACGGCGATCGCATGCACCGGCGGCTGCGTGATGCCGGAGGTGTCGGGGTAGTCGGGGGCGCACTCTGCCAGTCGAGCGCATTCCCAGCGGCGCGGACCGGGAAAGTACCCGTCGCGGCCGTTGGCGAACACGATGTGCGGGATCATCCCGTTGGACCATTGCGCCGAGAGCAACGTGTCCATCTCGATGACGGCTCGCTCCACCGACAACGGCGCCAGCCCCACGGTGACGAATGCCGCATCCCAGCTCCACATGTGCGGATAGAGCCTGGGTGCGGCACTGGTCATCGTGCCGAGGTCGTTGCCGCGCAGCAGGTAGGCGGCACGGGCCGCGAGCTGCGTCGGCGTGAATCCATTGCGCGCCATGCGGCGATTCTGCCCCGCGGCGGCATGGGTTGCCCGACGAGTGCCGGCGGGCACGGCACGACGGCGCCGGGCCGGGCGGTCTCTACGCTTGGGTCATGCCCACCGCACTGATCACCGGGGCGAGCCGCGGCCTCGGCGCAGCCATCGCCCGCCGACTCGCCCCCACCCACGATCTCCTGATCGGGGGGCGCCCGTCGGCCGGACTCGACGCCCTGGCCGGCGAACTGCGTGCGGCCACCTTTGCCGTCGATCTGACCGATCACGAGGCGGTCGCGGCCGCGGCGGCATCGATCTCGTCGCTCGACGTGCTCGTCCACAGCGCAGGTGCCGGGAGCACCCTGTCACCGGTCGCGCAGACGTCCGTCGAGGAGTGGCGACAGATGCTCGAGGTGAACCTGATCTCCGCCGCCGAGCTCACGCGAGTGCTGTTGCCTGCGCTACGCTCGGCCGGCGGTCACGTCGTCTTCATCAATTCGGGTGCAGGAAAGCGCGCGAATCCGCGGTGGGCTCCTTATGCCGCAAGCAAATTCGGGCTACGAGCGTTGGCCGACGCCCTACGCGCCGAAGAACCGGACCTGCGGGTGACCTCGGTGTTCCCGGGCCGCATCGACACCGACATGCAACGGGATCTGATCGCGATCGAGGGCAAGGACTACGACCCGGACGCGTTCCTGCGACCGGACACCGTCGCGGCGGCCGTCGTCCATGCCGTCGGCACGCCGGCCGACGCCCATCCGACCGAGATCGTGCTGCGGCCGACCGGACGTTAGCGGCGTCGTCAGAGCTGTACGAGGTCGCTCGCCTGCCAGACCGCTCGCATCGAGGAGACCTTGCCCGCCTCGTCGAAGACCATGACGTCGACCGGGGTGATCTCGAAGCGCATCCCGGAGGTGCCGGTGACGAGGGTGAACTCGAAGACCGCGGTGTCGCCGGCCACCTTCTTCCACTTCAGCGTGGCGGTGCGCTCGTCCATGTTGGTGATGACGGAGTAGAACTCGACGAGCTGCTCGCGGGTGTTGCGGACGTCGGTGCCGATCGGGTCCTCGACCGTGGCGTCGGAGGCGTAGAGATCGGCGATCTGCTCGGCGGTCCCGTTGGTCAGCAAGTCGATGTAGGCATCGACGACCGCGGTGATCCGGTCCGCGAGATCGGCTCCGGCGGCATTGTCCTGCTCGACAGTCATCGAGTTTCCCCTCTGCTCAGAATTAGAACGTGTTCTCGTTTGACGATAGCAGGGGCGGCCTCGACATAGGGGCTCACGCCGGGATCTCCGTCAGCTGACTTCGGTCGATCCAAGCCACGTAGGATGGGGACGTGAAGCTGACCGGAACGTTGTCCGACCGTGACAGTTGGCGTGCCACCGAATGCTCGATCGACAAGGCCGTCGGCGTCGTCGGCACCCGTTCGGCGTTACTGATCCTGCGCGAGGCGTTCTACGGCGCCACCCGTTTCGACGAATTCGTGCGCCGGGTGGGCATTTCCGAGGCGGTGGCCTCCGCGCGCCTGCGTGAGCTCACCGATGCCGGGATCTTCGTCAAGGTCCCCTACCGCGAACCGGGTCAGCGCGCGAGGTACGAATACCAGTTGACCGATGCGGGCCGTGAACTTCTGCCGGTGGTGCTCGGACTCATGCAGTGGGGTGACCGGCATCTGCAATCCGACGGCGCTCCGCTGCGCCTGCGGGCCGAGGACGGATCACCGGTCCGGGTCGAGGTGCGATCGGCATCGGGCGATCTCCTCACCGGCGACGACATCGCCGTATCGTACGCGCGCAAACGCACGCCCCGCCCGTCATCCAGATAGCCGATCGGGCCGGCGTCCACAGGGCAGCGGACATCGCCGGTTTGATAGGTTCGCGCTCGAATGTCCCGGCGACCACGCCGGCGCGCCGACCGTCCTGCCGAGGAGCCACCATGACCGAGTCCCCGGGACACGGCTTCCCGGAACCGGAATGGGGTTCGGCCACCGGCGACCCGCGATCGAGCCGGGGACCCGACCGGTCGGCGGTACCGCCACCGTGGCCGCCACCGGTGCCCGCCCACAAGCCGGGAGTGATCCCGTTGCGTCCGCTCGGCCCCGGCGACATCGTCGGCGCGACGTTCGCCGCGGTCTTCGGCAATCCGCGCGTCTACTTCGGGATGTCGGCCGTCGTCACCGTGGCCACGGTCATCGTGGCTCTCGTCATCGATCTCGTGATCGGTGTCGCGGTGGGAGTCATCGGCGGGGACGGTCTCCCGAATCCGCGTGCGGCCCTCACGTCGGCGTCCGGTGTCGCCACCGACGCCGGGTCGGTGGCCGGCTGGCTCCTCGCCGGCGTCGTGGCCTATCCCGTTGCCCGTGACGTGATCGGTGTGCGTGCCGGCCTGCGCGAATCGTGGCGGTTCGGGCGTCCGTTCGTCGGTCGGCTCATCGGTACCGTGCTGCTGCTGGCGGTCGGCCTCGTCCTCGTCGCGGCACCGGCCATCGCGCTGCTGCTCGTCGGCATCGGCTCTCCCGATCTCGACGTCCTGCTCGCGGTGGCCGTGGCGTCGGTACTCCTGATCATTCCGGTGGTGTGGCTGGCCGTCCGCCTGTCGGTGGCCATGCCGGCGGTCACGATCGACAACCTCTCGCCGCCGGCCGCCATCGCCCGGTCGTTTACGTTGACCCGCGGCCTGTTCGCCCGTTACTTCACCGTGTTCGTCATCCTGGGCATCCTCGCGACCGTCGTCGACACCGTGCTCTCGGGGCTCGTGGGTCTGATCACCGACGTCGTCGGGAGCACCGCCGGTGACGTCGTCGGCCTCGTCACCGCGGTGCTCGTCACGGTCATCCTGGCGCCGATGTTCGCGGTGGCCTCGTCGGTGGTGCACACCGACTCGCGAATCCGCAAGGAAGGCTTGGACATTGCGCTGACACAGCTCGTGGCCGACAGAGAGGGGCCACCATGGGTGTCTCGCTGACGGTCCTCGCCGACGGGCTGTCACCCGACAACGGCCAAGCGCGCGACTGGGCCCGTGACGCGTGGACCAGCCCCCAGCCGAGCGCCCTCGACCGGCTGAGCGACGACATCGGAAGCTGGATCTACCAACGGTTCGCCGACGTGGCAGGCATCGGCAAGACCATCCCGGGGATCATCGCGATCGTCGTCGTCGTGCTGCTGGTGGCATTGATCATCTACGCGCTCCGGTTCGTGCGGCGCACCCCGCGTAGCGCCGTCACCGACGGACACCACCGGGTACTGACCGACGATCCGACGTCGGCGGCCGCCCATCGCGCACGCGCCGAGGAGTTGTTGGCCGCCGGCGACAACGCCGGCTGTATCCGGGAGGCGATGCGCGCACTCACCCGCCGCAGCATCGAACGATCGCTCCTCGACGACACGCCGTCACTGACCGCACATGAGGTCGCCGTCCGGCTGCAGCCGGCGTTCGGGGAATTCGCCATCAGCCTGACCGAAGCCGCCGGCCTCTTCGACCGGGTCGTGTACGGCCACGCGACCGCGACCGCCGAACAAGCGCGGTCGGTCCTGACGCTCGACGCCGACCTGAAGTCCGCGCGCCCGTCCGGCACCGTCGGCGACGCGGCCACGGCCTACGCGGTGCCGCGATGAGCACCACGAGCGCTGTGCGCACCTCGAGCGCACCGCCGCACGGCACACCGCCCCGCCGGCCGCGACGCTGGATCTGGTGGGTGATCGGCGGAGTCGTCGTCGCGGTCGTGGTGATCCTGCTGCTGTTGACCATCGCATCCGCGGCGAACAACGCCCATCCCACGAGCTCCGCCCCCCTCGACCCGGCCGACCACGGCGAGGCCGGCACCAGCGCGCTGGCATCGATCCTCACCGGCCACGGGGTGGACGTGGCGACGGTGCGCGGACTCGACGCGCTGCGCGCCACCGAGCGGCCCGGTGCCGACACGACCGTGGTGATCAGCGGCGCAGCAAGCATGTCCGCCCCGGTGGCCGGCGTCGTCGGCGACCGGATTCGTGACGCGCATCGAGTCGTGGCGATCGACCCGTCGCAGTCGGCGCTGTCGGTGTTGGCGCCCGGGATCACGGTGTCCTACAACAACACTCCCACGCCGACGAGTACAGCCGAATGTGCGGTGCCCGGTGTCTCTCCCGGTGACGTCGTCTCCGCCGATCCATCGTTGCGCCTGCTGCGCGAGACGGACGTGGACCCGTCGACCACCGGCTGCTTCGGCCGCGGGCACGACGGCGGCTACGACATGGTGATCAGCGCACCCACGCCCGCGGGGCCGCCGGTCGTCGCGATGACCGGCACGATGACCCTCAACAAGAACCTCGGCCGGTACGACAACGCCGGCGTCAGCGTGCGCACCATCGCCACCTCCGACCATGTCCTCTGGTACGTCCCCCTACCCGGTGACCGGATCGATGAGCCGGCCTCGCACCAGGGCACCGAACAGTCGGTGTTCCCTCGGGCCGTGGGCCCGATGTTCCTGCTCGCATTCTTTGCGGTGCTCGCGCTCGTGGTGTGGCGTGGCCGACGGGTGGGACCGCTGTCGACCGAGCCACTGCCCGCGGTCGTGAAGGCCATCGAGACAACGCAATCCCGCGGACGCATGTATCGCCGCGCCGCCGCCGATCGTGCGGCCGCGGTGCTGCGCGTACGCACCATTGCGCGGCTGGCCGCCTACCTCGGTGTGCCGTATGACCCCGGTCGCGCCCTGGCGGCTCTCGACGACGGGCACCCGTCGACCCCGGATCCGGTACTCGCCACGGTCATCTCGGCAATCGCGACAGCCACCGGGCGCGACCGGACCGCGCTGATGGCCCTGCTCGACGGACCGTTGCCGCGCACCGACGACGATCTCGTCCGCTTCACCGACGCCCTGACCACCCTCGACAAGGAAGTTCGCCGCGCACCATGAATCCCGAGAAGCCGATGCCCCAGAAACCAGTGCCGGAGAAGCCGGTCGCCGATCTGCGTGCCGCGCTCGGCGCAGTCCGCAGCGAGGTGGCCAAGGCCGTCGTCGGCCAGGACCCGGCCGTCGCCGGCATCCTGATCGCCTTGCTCTGCCGTGGGCACATCCTGCTCGAAGGTGTTCCGGGCGTGGCGAAGACGTTGTTGGTGCGGTCGGTGGCCGCAGCCCTGGCGGTGGACACCAAACGCGTGCAGTTCACCCCCGACCTCATGCCCGGCGATGTGACCGGCTCGCTGATCTTCGACAATGCGACCTCCGAGTTCACCTTTCGGGGTGGTCCGGTTTTCACCAATCTTCTTCTGGCCGACGAGATCAACCGCACCCCACCGAAGACGCAGGCGTCGTTGCTCGAGGCGATGGAAGAACATCAGGTCTCGGTCGACGGGGTGCCGCGGCCACTGCCCGACCCGTTTCTGGTGGCCGCCACCCAGAACCCCGTCGAGTACGAGGGCACCTACCCACTTCCGGAGGCGCAGCTCGATCGATTCCTGCTGAAGGTGACCCTGCCGGTGCCGCCGCGCAACGACGAGATCACCGTGCTGGCGCGCCATGCGGCCGGGTTCGATCCGCAGGAGTTGGCAGCGGCCGGATTGCGACCGGTGGCGAGTGCCGCCGACATCATCGCGGCCGCCGACGCGATCCGCCACGTCGCCGTCGCCCCGCAGGTGGTGGCATACATCGTCGACATCGCGCGTGCCACCCGGATGTCGCCGTCGTTGGCGCTGGGCGTCAGCCCCCGTGGTGCGACCGCCCTGTTGTCGACCAGCCGGGCGTGGGCCTGGTTGGCCGGCCGTGACTTCGTCACCCCCGACGACGTCAAGGCCCTCGCGCAATCGACTCTCGCACATCGGCTTTCACTTCGCCCGGAGGCAGAGCTCGAGGGTGTGTCGGTCGCTGCGGTACTCGATGCCGCGATCGCGTCGGTACCTGTGCCGCGCTGATGTTTCTCACCGGCCGGTTTTTTCTCCTCGTCGTGGCGGGGGCGATCCCCGTGATCGGATACCCGCGGTATTGGGTGGTGCTGCTGTGGGTGCTGGCATGTGTCGTGCTGATGGGCATCGACCTGATCGCCGCCGGATCGACGAGAGTGCTACGGCTCTACCGACTTCCGTCGGCGCCGGTACGTCTCGGCGAGCCGGGCAACTCGGTCCTGGTGGTGCACAACCCGACCGGCCGCCGCTTCCGCGCACAACTCAAGGACGGCTGGCAGCCATCGGCCGGCGCATCCGGCAACATCCACGACGTGTCCCTGCCACCGGGTGAACGGCAGTCGGTCTCGACGTCCCTGCTACCCACCCGCCGCGGCGATCGGCCGGCACACCGGGTGACGGTGCGCCGGCGCGGCCTGCTCGGGCTGGCCGGGCGGCAATCGGGCTTTGTGGTGCCCGGCTCCATTCGCGCTCTGCCACCGTTTCATTCGCGCAAGCTGCTGCCGTCCCGGCTGGCTCGGCTGCGGCAGCTCGACGGCCGTTCGGCGGTCCGGATCCGCGGGCAGGGTACCGAATTCGACTCGCTGCGTGACTATGTCGAGGGCGACGACGTCCGCAGCATCGACTGGCGCGCAACCGCGCGGCGCCGGTCGACGGTGGTGCGCACCTGGCAACCGGAGAAGGATCGCCACATCATCGTCGTCCTGGACACCTCGCGCACGTCGGCGGGCCGGGTCGGTGACGAGCCCCGCCTCGATGCCGCGATGGACGCGGCACTGCTGCTGGCGGCACTCGCTGCGCACGCCGGCGACCGCATCGACCTGATCGCGGGCGACCGCATGATTCATCGCCGGGTCGTCGGCGCGCCACGCAGCACCCTCCTCGGCGCTCTCGTCACCGCGATGGTCCCGCTCGAACCTGCTCTGCTCGAGGCCGATTGGCCGCTGCTGGCGGCCGAGATCGGCACACTCACCCGGCAACGGGCGCTCGTGGTCCTGTTGACGCCGCTCGAACCGGCGTCCGTCGAGGAGTCGATGCTGGCACCGTTGTCCGTACTGGCACAACGACACAAGGTGATAATCGGGTCGGTGCGCGACCCGCAACTGCTGGAGATGACCGAGCGCCGTGAGGATGCCGCCGCCATCTACGGTGCCGCCGCCGCGGCCCGGACGATCGCGCTACGGCAGCGGACCGAATCGGCGGTGTCGCGACTCGGCGTGGACGTCGTCGATGCCGACCCGGAGCAGTTGCCTGCCGCGCTCGCCGATCACTACCTGCTGCTCAAATCACGCGGCTTGCTCTGATCGCCTCATCCGGTCGTCTCCGGCAGCCGTCTCACGCGGTCGGGGCGACGAAGTCCCGGTCATCGGTGGCGACGTCTCCGCGCTCGCCGTCGTTGTAGGCCCAGCGCCCGAGGGTGAAGACGTAGCCGAAGAAGCCGACCCAGACGAACACGCCGATCCCGACCCGGGCAAAGGTGGGTAGTCCCGAGGGGGTCACGAACGCCTCGATGAGGCCGGTGATCAGCAGCAGCACAACCAATCCCAGGGCGATGCCGATCGCCGTGCGGCCCTGCTCCGCCAGTGACTGCATCCGCGACTTACCGCCCGGGACCACCCACGACCAGAAGACGCGCAGACCCACTCCGGCGGAGACGAACAGACACGTCATCTCCAGCAACCCGTGCGGGGTGATCAGCCCGAAGAACACGTCGGCGCGGCCGTGGCGAATCATGATCGACGCCGTCACCGCGACATTGGTGATATTGCCCCACAGCACCCAGATCACCGGAAAACCGAAGACTCCGAAGGCGATACATGTTGCGGCCAGCCAGAAGTTGTTGGTCCATACCCGCAGCGCAAAGGAGGTCGCGGCGTTCTCGGAGTAGTAGTTCGCGAAGTCGTTGTCGACGAGTTTCTGGATGTCGGCCGGACTCCCGAAAGCAGTTTCGGTGCTGGGGTGGTCGAGGAACCACCACGTCATCGCCGCCATCCCGACAAAGGACACGATCAGCGCACTCAGCCACCACCAGCGCGTTGCGTACAACGCAGCCGGGAACGTCCTCCCGAAGTAGCGCCCCACGATCGACCAGCGGCTCTCCGTGGTGCCGGCGGCGCGCGTGCGCGCCTTGGCCAACAGCGACGAAAGGTATCCGACGAGTGAGGCATCGGGCGCCGTGGACCGGATCACCGACAGATGGGTGGCCACTCGCTGATAGGTGTCGATGAGCTCGTCGGCCTCGGCACCGGAGAGCCGGCGGCGCCGGGTGAGCGCATCGAGCCGTTCCCACGTCGGCCGCTTCACGCTCACGTAGGCATCGAGATCCACTCCGACAGCCTATCGGCGCCGCCCGGGCGGACGCGGTGGTGTCATCCATCCGGATCCGCCGACGCAGGTTTACCGGGGCTCACCGCGGGTAACGCACACCCTCATGGCCACCGTGCGCACCCAGATCCCGGCTCGCCTCGATCGGCTTCCGTGGTCGCGCTGGCATTGGATGATCGTCGTCGGCCTTGGGTCGGTGTGGATCATCGACGGGTTCGAGGTCACCGTGGTCGGCAGCGTCGCCTCCCGGCTGTCGGAGGCCGGCAGCGGTCTGCCCATCTCCACGTCGCAGGTGTCGGGCCTCGCGGCCGCGATGTATGTGGCGGGTGCCTGCGGCGGTGCCCTGTTCTTCGGTTGGCTCACCGATCGTTTCGGACGCAAGAAGCTGTTCATCATCACGCTGGTCCTGTACCTGGTCGCCACCGGACTGACCGCATTCTCCTTCTCGGTGTGGTGGTTCATCCTCTGCCGGTTCTTCACCGGAATGGGTATCGGTGGCGAGTACGCCGCGATCAACTCCGCGATCGACGAGTTGATCCCCAGCAAGTACCGCGGCCGCATCGATCTGATCATCAACGGCACCTACTGGCTCGGCGCCTCCGGCGGCGCGCTGCTCTCGGTGGCCGCACTGAACACCGCGCTCCTGCCGGCAAACCTCGGCTGGCGGCTGATGTTCGGCATCGGCGTGATCTTCGGCCTCCTCGTCCTGGTGGTACGACGCCACGTCCCCGAGAGTCCCCGCTGGATGTTCATCCACGGCCGCGACGCCGATGCGGAGCGACTGGTCGCCGACGTCGAGAAAACGGTGGAGCGCGACACCGGCACACACCTGTCCGAGGTCGACGACACGATCGAGGTGACGCAACGACAGTCCACCGGATTCGGCGAGATCGCCTCGGTGATGGCCCGAAAGTACCCGCGCCGCAGCACACTCGGGCTCGCACTGTTCATCGGCCAGGCGTTCCTGTACAACGCCGTGACCTTCAACTTCGCGGTGATCCTCAACAAGATGTACGGCGTCGCATCCGATCACACCGGCTACTACTACGCCGTGATGTGTCTGGGCAGCTTCTTCGGACCTCTCCTGCTCGGCCGGTTCTTCGACACCGTCGGCCGCAAACCGATGATCTCCGGCTCATATCTCGGTTCCGGGGTGCTGCTGGCGGTCACCGCCTGGCTGATGGCCGGCGGAAATCTGACCGCGCTGACCCTGACCGCATGCTGGACGGTGGTCCTCTTCGTCGCGTCCTGCGGTGCGAGTTCGGCATATCTGACCGTGAGCGAGATCTTCCCGATGGAGACGCGCGCGATGGCCATCGCGTTCTTCTACGCGATCGGCACCGCGGCCGGCGGCATCGCGGGACCGCTGGTCTTCGCCGAGCTGACCGGCAACGGTGACTCGGGACAGACCGCGCTGGCATTCGTGATCGGCGCGGCGGTGATGGTCGTCGGCGGGCTCACCGAGTTGGTCCTGGGTGTCGCGGCCGAGGGCAGGGGCCTCGAGAAACTGGCGGCGCCGCTGAGCTCGTCCTCACACACCACCTGAGCTCGCGGTCCGCCGACCCGTGAATGACATGACGCGGCCGGGCCCGGCCGCGCGCCGCTAGAGTGTGGCGCATGTATCCGCAGCAGGTGGGTGGCCCGCCGGTGGCCTGGGGACAGGGTGCGAGCGCCACCGTCGGCGTCGGACGTGACGACCAGGTATCGGGCGAGGCGGTGGCACTGGATCTGCCGGCGGCGTCGTTCGGGCTGCGGGTCGTCTCCGGACTGATCGATCTGGTCCTCGGTTATCTGCTGCTGATCTTTCTCCTGTACCTGTCCTACAAGCTCGCCCACAACGTCGATGCCGCCCTGCTCGGCGCGTGCGTCACACTGTCGTCGGTTCTCGCGCTCGCCGCATTGCCGACGACGTCGGAGACCACCACCCGCGGCAAGACCGTCGGGCACTGGGTGCTGGGGCTTCGAACCGTGCGCGAGGACGCGGGACCGATCCGGTTCCGGCATGCGCTGACCCGGGCGATGATCGGGGTCGTCGAGATCTACACCTTCTTCGGCGTGCCCGCGATGATCTGCGCGGCCATCAACCGGCGCAACAAGCGTGTCGGCGATCTGGTGGCGGGCACCTACGTCATCCGTGAGCGCTTCACGCTCACCCTGCCCGAGCCGGTACCGATGCCCCCACACCTCGCATCGTGGACCGCCACCGCCGACATCGCCCCGCTCCCCGCTCCGGTCGCGATCTCGGTGCGCCAGTTCCTGATTCGACGAGACGGCTACACCCCGCCCGCCCGCGCCGCGCTGGCGCAGCGGCTGACCTTCGCGATCGCCCCGTATGTGGCGCCCGCTCCTCCGGCCGGCGCGCCGGCCGAGGACATCCTCGCGGCGGTGATGGCACAGCGTCGCGCCCGCGACGGCGAGCGGCTGGCACGCGACGAACGGCTGCGGGAACGACTGTTGCGCTGAGTGTTCGGCCCGACGGTGCACATCAGACCCGACGGTGCACATCAGACCCGACGGTGCACATCAGACCCGACGGTGCAGCGCCAGACACCAGCCACCGGTGAGGGCGAAAGCAAGTCCCGCTCCGAGGAACAAGCCCGCGGAATGGGAGACGAACTGTGCCGCACCGGCGGGGCCGGCGACGGTCGCAAAGATCGCGACCCCCAGCGCGCCGCCGGTCTGGCGGCTGGTGTTGCTCGCGCCCGAGGCCGTGCCGGGAGAGCCGGGGACGGCCTGCAGCGCCGCGGCGACGATCGCCGGGGTGAGAATGCCCAATCCCGCACCCCACACCGCGAGCGACACGACGAGAACCCACAGGTCGTCGCCGACGATGCCGATGGCCATCCCACCGAATCCGACCGCGCCGACGAGCAATCCCAGACTGCTGGTGCGCCAGGCACCGATGCGGGCCGAGAGCCGGCCCGCCGGTGCCCCGAGCAGCGGCAGCGGCGCCATTGCCGGGAGCATCGCCAGCCCTGCCACGAGCGGGCTGCGGTGATGCACATCCTGGAAGACCTGGGTCAGCAGGAACAGCCCGCCGAGCGTCGCGAGGTTCATCAGGGCGGCCACACCGCACGCCTGTGCCAGTACGCTGCGCGCCTGGCGCGAGACGCTGATCAGCGGATACCGCGCGCGGCGTTCGACGACCACGAATGCCGTGCCCGCCACCACCGCCGCCACCGCGAGCCCACCGGCGACACCGACGTCGTCCGGCGCCGTGATGATCGCGCTCACCACCCCGGCGAGCGCAGCCACCAGCAGCACGGCACCCGCCACATCGACCCGGCCTGAGACGCTCCCCGAGGTTCCGCGCGGCGCGCGGAGAACGGGGACCAGCGCGAGCACGATGAACGGCACCGCGAGCCAGAACACCGCACGCCACCCGAGCGTTTGGACCAGCACGCCGCCGACCACCGGTCCGGCAGGCAGCGCCGCCCCGCCGATCGCGGCCCAGATGCCCACGAGTCGGGTACGGGCCGCGGCATCCGGCGTGCGCTCGACGAGCATCGCCAGCGTGCCCGGCAGCATGAGTGCCGCGCCGGCACCCTGCCCGGCCCGCGCGGCGATGAGCACCCCCATCGTCGGCGCCAGGGCACATGCCACCGAGGCCGCCCCGAACACGATCATGCCGAGGACGACGATGCGCCGATGTCCCAGCCGATCCCCCACCGCACCCGCGGCGAGCAGCAGTGCGGCCAGGGGGACCGAGTAGCCGTCCACGATCCACGCCAGCCCCGACGCACCGGCTCGCAGATCGGAGTTGATCTGTGGCAGCGCAACATTGACGACCGTCACGTCGAGCAGAATCAAGAAGTAGCCCAGGCACAGAGCGAGTACCAGCGACCACGGTGGACGATCCAGAGCCATGCATCCGATGATCACCGGTGAATGTTTCACTCGGCGTCGAAACATTTCGCTCGTAGCATCGGGACATGCCTTCCGCATGCGACCGACACCAGGGTCAGCCCGACATCGCCGGGCTCGCATCGGCCTTCGCCGACCCGCGCCGCGTGCGCGTGCTGGTGGCGCTGGCGGACGGGCGCGCCCTTCCGGCCGGACGTCTCGCGCAGGAGGCCGGAGTCGCGGCGTCGACGGTCAGCAACCATCTGTCGGTACTGCTGGCACATGAGCTCGTCACCGTCGAACAGCAAGGGCGCCACCGCTATTACCGGTTGGCCAACGGCGAGGTCGAGCGCGTCCTGAGCGCTCTCGCCGCCCTGGCCCCGCAGACTCCCGTCACCTCGCTGCGGGAGCACACTCGTGCCGCGGCGCTGCGCACCGCACGTACCTGCTATCACCATCTCGCCGGGCAGGCCGGCACCGAACTGTTCCGACGGTTCCTCGGCGCGGGATGGATCACCGGCGGTGACGGTCTGCACCACCCCGGTACCGACGACCGATTGTCTGCACCGGGCAGGGCCGTCGACTACTCGCTCACCTCACGGGGTGCCGACGCGTTGGCGTCGTGGCAGATCCCGTCTCGGCTGCTGGCCACCGGGCAGCCCTTGCGCTACTGCGTCGACTGGACCGAGCAGGCCCACCATCTCGGGGGCCCGCTCGGAACGGCCGTCACGGCCCGGCTGCTCGATCTCGGCTGGATACGGCGTGGCCGGGTGCCCCGCAGCATCCGGGTCACCGCGGCCGGCCGCGAGGGCCTGCACACGCTTGTGGTCCCGGCGGCTACTTGAGGTCGGCTACTTGAGGTCGGCGCTGGACTTGCCGAGCACGCGGCGCGCGATGATCAGCTGCTGGATCTGCTGAGTGCCCTCGAAGATGTCGAGGATCTTGGCGTCACGCGCCCACTTCTCCAGCAACATCGTCTCCGAGAAGGCAGCTGTCGCACCGATTTCCACCGCCTTGTTGGTGATGTCGGTGACCGTCCGGCCGGCCTTGGCCTTCGACATCGACGCCTCGGCCGAGTTGGGCACCTTGTTGTCGGCCATCCAGGCGGCGCGCAGCGCGAGCAACCACGAAGCCTCCCAATCGGATTCGAGTCGGATGAACTCGGCGACGGCGGCGTGCTGGGCGGCGGCGGGCGCATCGTAGTCGATGGTGTGGCCGGCCTCCTCGAGCAGACGGCGCAGTTCCTCGAGCGCGGCCCGACCCACGCCCACGGCCATCGCGGCGACCACCGGGCGGGTGTTGTCGAAGGTCGCCATCACTCCGGCGAAGGCCTTCTTGGTCTCCACTTCCGGTGAGCCGAGAAGATTTTCGGCAGGCACCCGGGCGTTCTCGAAGCGCAGGACCGCGGTGTCGGAGGCCTTGATCCCGAGCTTGTGCTCGAGCCGGGCCACACTCACGCCGTCGGTGTCCATCGGGACGACGAAGCTCTTGATGGCGGCGCGGCCGGCGCTCTTGTCCACGGTGGCCCACACGACGACGTGATCGGCGCGCGAACCCGCCGTCACAAAGATCTTCTCCCCGTTGATGACGTAGTCCTCGCCGTCGCGGGTGGCCGTCGTCGACACCGCGGCCGAGTCGGAGCCGAAGCTGGGTTCGGTGATCGCCATCGATGCCCAGACGTCGGAGAACTTCTCGAGCTGCTCCGGATTGGCGACGGCGGCGATCGCGGCGTTGCCCAGTCCCTGGTACGGGATCGAGAGCATCAGGGCGACGTCGCCCCAGCTCATCTCGACGCCCTGCAGCACGCCGCGGATGTTTGCGCCGTTGACCGTGTCGGCGGCGTCACCCGAATCGGCGCCCTTGTCGGACTCCTTGGCCTTCGTGCGCGCCTCCCGGGCGAGTTTGGCGAAGTCGTCGAGCTCCTTGGGGTACTCGTGTTCGGCCGCGTCGTAGGTGCGGGAGATGGGTCGGAAGATGTGCTCGGCCGCCAGGTGGGCCTGCTCGACGGCAGTGTCGAACTTCGTCGGAAGCTCCAGGTTGATCGCCATGCGCGTGATCTTACTCAAAAGTAAGTTTCTTTCCAATCCCCCCACGGCGATCGCGGTGCCCCGACCGTCAGGGGACGATGTTGACCAGCCGGCCGGGAACCACGATCACCTTGCGGGGCTCGCCGTCGAGCAGCTCGACGATCTTCTCGTCGGCGAGCGCGGCCGCGCGCAGCGTGGCCTCGTCGGCGTCGGCGGGAACGGTGATGCGGCTTCTGACCTTTCCCTTCACCTGCACCGCGATCTCGACGGACTCGTCGACCAGCCACCGCTCGTCGGCGACCGGGAACGGAGCATGCACCAGCAGCTCGTCGTGTCCGAGGCGATGCCACAGCTCCTCGGCGACGTGCGGGGCCAGCGGGGCCAGCATCATCACCAGCGGCTCGACGGCCCCACGCGGTGCGCCGGACTTCTCCCCGGATGTCTCGAAATTCTTGGTCAGATGATTGGTGAGCTTGATCAACGCGGCGAGGGCGATGTTATTGCGCAGCTCCGCGAACTCCCCGCGAACCTCGGCGATCGTCTTGTGCAGCAACCGCTTTGTTGCCTCATCGGATTCGGTGTCGGCCACGTGCACCGCGCCGGACTCCTCGTCGACGACCAGTCGCCAGACGCGCTGCAGGAACCGCTGAAGTCCCACAACGTCTTTGGTCGCCCACGGGCGGGACTGGTCCAGCGGACCCATGTACATCTCATAGAGCCGCAGGGTGTCGGCGCCGTAGTCGTCGGCGATGTCGTCGGGGGTCACCGCGTTCTTCAGTGACTTACCCATCTTGCCGTACTCCTGGGTGACCTTCTCGCCGTTGTGGAAGAAGGTGCCCTCACGCTCGGTCACCTCGTCGGCGGGCACATGGATACCGCGCGCATCCTTGTAGGCGTACGCCTGGATCATGCCCTGGTTGAACAGCTTTCGGTACGGCTCCCGACTGGAGACGTAACCGAGGTCGTAGAGGACCTTGTGCCAGAACCGGGAGTACAGCAGATGCAGGACGGCGTGCTCGACACCACCGATATAGAGGTCGAGACCGCCGGGGTCGTTCGGCCCGTGCAACTGCGGTCGCGGTCCCATCCAGTACGCCTCGTTCTCCTTGGCGCACAAGGTTTCCGCGTTGGTGGGATCGATGTAGCGCAGCTGATACCAGGAGCTGCCCGCCCACTGCGGCATCACGTTGGTGTCGCGGGTGTAGGTCGCCGGACCGTCGCCGAGGTCGAGTTCGACCGTCACCCAATCGGTCGCCTTGGCCAGCGGTGGTGACGGCTCCGAATCCGGGCTCTCCGGGTCGAAGGACACCGGTGCGTAGTCGTCGACCTCCGGGAGTTCCACCGGCAGCATCGATTCCGGCAATGCATGCGCCTGTCCCTGCGCGTCGTAGACGATCGGGAACGGCTCACCCCAGTAGCGCTGACGGGCGAAGAGCCAGTCGCGCAACCGGTATTGCACGGTCCCCTCGCCTGCACCGAGTTCTTCGAGCCGGTCGACGACCGCGGCCTTGGCCTCCTCGACCCGCAGGCCGTCGAGAAATCCGGAGTTGACCAGCGGGCCGTCACCGACATACGCCTCGGCCTCGACGCCCTGATCGGAACCGATGACCTCGATGATCGGCAGTCGGAAAGTCGTCGCGAACTCGTGGTCACGGGTGTCGTGGGCGGGCACCGCCATGATCGCGCCCGTACCGTAACCCATCAGCACGTAGTCGGCGATGAAGACCGGTACCTGCTGCCCGTCAACGGGATTCGTCGCGAAGGTGCCGGTGAAGACGCCGGTCTTCTCCTTGTTCTCCTGCCGTTCCAGATCGGATTTGGCCACGATGGCCGCACGATAGTCCGCGATCGCCTCGCGCGGACCCGATGCGCCCCCGGTCCACCGCTCGTCGGTGTCGGCCGGCCAGTGGTCGGCGGTGAGTCCATCGACGAGCGGATGCTCCGGACTCAGCACCACGTAGGTCGCGCCGAACAGCGTGTCGGGGCGGGTGGTGAACACCTCGATGTCGGTGCCGGCGGCTGCACCGTCGGCAACCGTGAACCGGACCTGGGCGCCGCGGGACCGTCCGATCCAGTTGCGCTGCATCGTCTTGACCTTCTCCGGCCAGTCCAGGTCGTCGAGGTCGTCGAGCAGCCGGTCGGAGTAGGCGGTGATCCGCATCATCCACTGCCGCAGATGCTTACGGAACACTGGGAAGTTCCCGCGATCACTACGGCCGTCGGCGGTGACCTCCTCGTTGGCCAGCACCGTGCCCAGACCCGGACACCAGTTGACCAGCGAATCACTCTGGTACACCAGCCGATACGAGTCGATCACCGCGTTGCGTTCGGCGGCCGACAGGTCGGCCCAGCCGCGCCCGTCGAACTTCTCGTGACCGTCGAGAGTGCGTGCCCCCGAATCGAATTCGTCGATCAGCTCCGAGATGGGGCGGGCCTTGCGCTGATCGGTGTCGTAGAAGGCGTTGTAGATCTGCAGGAAGATCCACTGCGTCCAGCGGTAGAACTCCACGTCGGTGGTGGCGATCCGGCGACGCTCGTCGTGGCCGAGCCCCAGCCGCCGGATCTGCGCGAGGTAGCGCTCGATGTTGGCCTCGGTGGTGGTCCGCGGATGCGTTCCGGTCTGCACCGCGTACTGCTCGGCCGGCAGGCCGAAGGCGTCGAAGCCCATCGTGTGCAAGACGTTCTTGCCGGTCATCCGGGCAAACCGCGCGAAGACGTCGCTGGCGATGAAGCCCAGCGGATGCCCGACGTGCAGCCCCGTACCCGAGGGGTAGGGGAACATGTCCTGAACGAAGACCTTGTCGGGGGCGTCGCGACCGCCACCGCCGAACGCGCTCAGATCACCCGCGAGTGGGCCGACGGGATTGGGTGCCTCGTAGGCATGCCGATCCGACCAGTTGCGCTGCCAGCGTCGCTCGATCTGCCCGGCCAGCTCGGCCGTGTAGCGATGGGCGCCCGGGCCGGTCACTCCTGCTGCATTCGACATGGCACCGCTGCTGGGCGAAGTATCCGCTGAAGTCACCCAACCAGCGTAAATGGTGGCCCGAGCGGAGCTGCACCGGCCGGGGCATGCGCATCCGCTGGGTGGGCGCCGGTCGGTTTCGCGGGGATCCGTGCGGACTCGTATGGTGGTCGCGTGAGTGTTGTGTCCCTCGTGGTCGCCGTCTGCGTGTTCGTCCTCGCCCTCGTCTGGGCGGCGGTGGGCGTCGCGGGCCTGCGCGGCACCTTGCGGCGCAACCGCTGGCTCGGCGTCCGCTCCACGGAAACGCTTGCCTCAGAGGAGGCCTTTCGGCTGGCCAATCGGGTCGCCGCACCGGGCACTCTCGGTGCCGCGGTCATCCTGGTGGCCGGCGGACTACTGACCTTGGGCGTCGAGGGCACCTGGCGATTCCTGTTCGGCCTCGGCGCCCTGATCGCGGCGCTGGTGGTCGTCGGCGTCGTCAGTGGTTACGGGGTGCGCGCGTCCCGGTGGGCCACCGACGCGGATTCCGACGCAGGCTGCGGCTGCTGCTCGGGTGCGCATTCCCACGACTCGGCGCCCGACTCGGGACCGGCGGCGGATCCGGGACCGGCCGCGGCCGCCGACTGCGGCGAGTCGAGCTGTGCGTCGTGCACCCTGCGCGGGGTCTGCGCCGCCGATGGCGCTGGGTCACCGGGCACACGCGACGCCGCCCAGGCCTGAGCCCGCATGCGCTCGCTGCTGAGCCGATCGCCCATCGACGGCTTCGTCCTGGCGATCCTGGCCGCGGTCGTGGTCGCGGCGTTCTTCCCCGCCCGGGGCGACTTCGCCGACGCGCTCGACTGGGTGGTCGTGGTCGCCATCGGCTTCCTCTTCTTCTTGTACGGCGCCCGCCTACATCCACGCCAGGCGCTCGAAGGGCTCACGCACTGGCGACTGCACCTGATCATCCTGTCGTTCACATTCGTGTTGTTCCCGCTCATCGGGCTGGCGCTGCAGCCGGCGCTGCGCCCACTCATCGGCGGCGACCTGGCCTCGGGGGTCCTGTACCTGTGTCTGGTGCCCTCGACGGTGCAGTCGTCGATCGCCTTCACCTCGATGGCGCGCGGCAACGTCGCCGGTGCCATCGTGAGCGCGTCCGCGTCGAACCTGCTCGGTGTGGTCCTGACCCCGGTGCTGGTGGTCCTGTTGATGTCGGGGACGAGCGGCGTGCACATCACCGGGTCGCAGATCCTGGAGATCCTGCTGGAGATCCTGGTGCCGTTCGTTCTCGGGCAACTGTGCCGGCCGCTGGTCACGCCCATCCTCACGCGCTTCGCCGAGCCGACCAAGTACGTCGATCGTGGGTCGATCGTGCTCGTCGTCTATGCCGCCTTCGGTGAAGGCGTGCGCAACGGGATCTGGTCCATGGTCAGCCCGTGGCAGGTGATCGCGATGGCAGTCATCTCGATCGCGCTGGTCATCGCGATGCTGTGGTTCACCGGGTGGCTGCCGCGGCGCCTCGGGTTCAGCCGCGAGGACCAGATCGCCATCCAGTTCTGTGGCACCAAGAAGAGTCTGGCGACCGGCCTGCCGATGGCGACGGTTCTGTTCAGCGGATCTGTCGTGGGACTCATCGTGCTGCCGTTGATGATCTTTCATCAGGTACAGCTGATCATCTGCTCGTGGTTGGCGGGCCGCTACGGGCGAACGGCGGCACAGGCCGATATCGAAAGTGAGCCGGGCGGGGCCGGCTCCTAGCCGACGTCCCCGCGCCGCCGACGACGCAACAGCCAGGTGACGATGTAGAAGACCACCACCGCCGCGACCATGGCGATCACCGCGTAGAGCAAGATGGTTGCGCCGAGCACCGCGCCGGCGAAGTAGCCGACCAAGAGCACTGCCGCGGCCCAGGACAATGCGCCGACCGCGTCGGCGACCCCGAATCGGGCGAAGTTCATCCGGGTGATCCCGGCCATCCGCGGCACGATGGTCCGCACGTATCCGATCCACCGGCCGGTTCCCACGACAAGCAAGCCGGAGTGCTCGAGACGGTAGCCGGCGCTGTCCCAGCGCTGCTCACCGAATCGGCGGCCCAGTGCGGAGTCCTTGAGTCGCTGCCCGCCGTGGCGGCCGATCCAGTATCCGGTCGCGTCCCCGGCGACCGCGCACAGCGCGACCACCACCACCAGCCAGCCGATGTTGGTCGGCCCGATCGCCGCGGCCACCCCGGCGGCGAGCAGCACCGCTTCGCTGGGCATGATCAGTCCCGCCAGCAGGAATGCGGTCTCCAGGTAGACCATGCCCGCCGCGATCAGATAAACCGCCCAGGATGGCACCGACTCGATGATGCCGATGAGCCAGTCGGCGATCGCATCCACCAGGCGAGAATAGTGCTCGCCCGGGAGACACCTGCTTTGTGCTGGTCAGCGCCCACCTGGGCGACGCCCTCAGTTCCCGGTGACGTCGACGGGATGGGTGGCCAGCAGAGGCGCCGGCCACGGCTGTCGCCGGAGCACCTCGGCCCAGACGTCGGCGCCCGGGGGCGCGAGGATGTCGCGCGGCAACGCCGACGCGGGCATCCAGCTGTCCTGGGCCATCTCCGCCTCGAGCTGACCGATCCCCCAGCCGGCGTAACCGGCGAAGATGCGCACGCCCTCGAGCACCGGGGCGATCAGTTCCGGGTCGGCGTCGAGGTCGACGAGTACGACCCGGCCGCCGACCGGCCGGATCTGCTCCTGATCACTGATGTCGGCGCCGGCGCGCACGACGCCGAGGCAGAGCGCCGAATCCTGGTTGACCGGTCCGCCGATGAACAGCGCACGCGGCTGCGCGGCCAGATCCGTCCACGCCGGGACGACGGTGTGCACCGCGGTCTGACTGACCCGGTTCAGCACCACTCCGAGACTGCCCGAGTCATTGTGCTCGATGACATAGATCACCGTCCGCGCGAAGGTGGACTCGAGCAGATCAGTCGAGGAGATCAGCAGTGAGCCGGACCGAATGCTGTTCGCCGACTCGATGTCTCGCGCCGACTCCGCGGCGTGCTCGCCGTCACCGCGACCGCCGTCGGGCCGGTCACGGCCGAGATCGTCTGCGCTGTCACCGCCGTCCACGGGATCCATCATCGCATGACCGGCCCGCCCGGTCGGTAATGTAGGCACGTGAATTCCGCGGTGACCGAAGGTGCGTCGTCGTGGAAGATTTTCATCCATTCCCTGAACCATTCGCCGGGTCTCGGCCGGCTCCTCGCCGTGCGTTTGACCAGTCAACTCACCGACGGTGTCTTCCAGGCCGCGCTCATCGGTGGCGTGCTGTTCAATCCCGAACGGCACGCCGATCCGCTCGCCGCGGCCCTCGGGTTCGCGGTGCTGCTGCTTCCGTATTCGGTCATCGGCCCTTTTGCCGGGGCGTTGCTGGACCGGTGGGATCGGCGCAACGTCCTGCTGTGGGCCAACGTGCTGCGTGCGGTGCTGATCGGTCTGGTGGCCGTCGCGATGGCCACCGGCGGCTCCGACACACTGGTGCTCATCAGCGCGCTCACCGTGACCGGTGCCAGCCGGTTCGTGGCATCGGGCTTGTCGGCGGCATTGCCGCACGTCGCCCACCGTGAGGTGATCGTCGCAACGAACGCGCTGTTCACGACGTTGGGCGGCGCGATGTTGTCGGTCGGCGCGGGTCTCACGCTCGGGGTGCGCGCACTGGTCGGCAATGACAACGTCGGCAGTGCCGAGACGATCCTCATCGGCGTCGTGCTGGCACTGGTCGCCGGGCTCGTCGCACATGGCTTCCCGGTACTCCAACTGGGCCCGGACCGGGCCGACGACCCCGGGCATTCCGCCGCACATGCGGTCGCGGTCGGCTTCGTGCACGGTGCCCGGGCCATCATCCGCTGCCGCCCCGCGGCTGCGGCGCTCTCGGCCATCGGCGTGCACCGATTCATCTTCGGCGTCAACACGCTGACGCTCTTCGTGTTCGCACGCCACGTCGACGGGGGCGGCGACGGACTGTCCCGGATCAGTCTGGTCCTCGGCTGTGTGGCCGCCGGTGCATTCGTCGCGGCGTTCACGACCCCGATTCTCGTCGCCCGCTTCGGCAGACGCGCCACCCTCGTCGCGATGCTCGCACTCGGGGCCCTCGCGCAACTGCTGCTGCTGACATTCACCATCCAGGGCTTCTGTACCGCCGCCATCGGACTCGGGCTGGTCGGCCAGACCACCAAGCTGTGCGGCGACGTCGCGATGCAGGTCGACATCGACGACACCGTGCGCGGACAGGTGTTCTCCGCCCAAGACGCGTTGTTCAACGTGGCCTACGTGCTGGCGATGGTCCTCACCGCGCTGGTCATCGGGCCGCAAGGCCGGTCGGTGACGCTCGTGCTGATCGGATGCGGGTTCTATCTGGTCGGCATCGTGGTGGTGCGCGCCGTGCATCCGCCCGGCCGCGATCGGCAACCCGGCCCGTTCGCCGAGGATCACCTGCCGAAACCGGGCGCCCCTTCCGCATAGGTCTGGTCGGCTACCCCGTCACCGTCGGAGTCGACGAGCACGTGATCGAAGGTGCCGTCGCCGTCGGAGTCGACGTAGACCCGGCGCACCGCGCCGTTCTCGACGTGCACCTCGAGGTCCGGGCTGCCGTCGCCGTCGAGGTCCCGCGACTCCACCCGGGCCCCGGACTCGGGCGGTGCGGTCGGGGCCGGCGGCGGCGCGGGGGGCGCGGCCGGCGATCTCGGCTCCGGTGGACCCGGGGCGGACGTGTCCGGCCTGGCCACGGCGATGGCCCAGACCCCGTCACCGGCATCACGGAAGTGGTGATCGGGGGTGCCGTCGTCGTCGAGGTCGAGCGCCGCCACATCGGCGATGCCGTCACCATCGATATCCCAGAGCAGGTCGTCGGCGCGGCCATCGCCGTCGAAGTCCAGCGATACCGCATCGAGCACACCGTCACCATCGGCATCGGTGTCGGCGACGCTGTGCCAGTGCGTCGGCTCACCCTCGCCGGTGCCGAACACGTACTCCAGGACCGGATCCATACGGTGTTGGACGCATCCGCAGGCGGATCGGTTCCCGTACTTCGACGGCGGATCGCTGCCGGTGTGGTATCGCAGCCCGATGGGCACACGGTAGGTTCAACGGCTATGTACGTCAGCGTTCTCGGCGAGCAGTTCCACCGAGCGCGGCTGTCGCCGGCGATCACCCACCTCGACTCGGCGTCGGCGGGACGCTCGTCCAACGCCGTCATCGGGACGATCTCGGCGCATCTGTGGCGGGAGGCCGAGCGCGGCTCATACGTGGCCGCCGACGATCGTGCCGACGAGTTCGCCCGCGACACACGCGATCTCGCATCCCTGGTCGGCCACACCGCCGAAGAGCTGACGTTCCGGGAGAGCGCGCGGGCAGCGCTGCGGGCACTGCTCAACGGCTGGAGCCTGCCGGTGTCGACGACGGTGTGGGTGGCCAAGAACGAATTCGGGCCCAACCTCGTCGAATTCGAGCGGCGCGGGTACGCGGTGCGGCCGCTGCCCGACGGCGACGTCTACGGGCACATCGATCTCGATGCGCTGGAGAACATGCTGCAGTTCGAGCAGCCCGATTTCATCCACATCTGCCACATCGGGTCGATGTCGGGTGTGGTGCAACCGGTCACCCGAATCGTCGAGATCGCGCATGCCGCCCAGGTTCCCGTCGTCGTCGACATGGCGCAGTCGGTCGGCCACGTCCCCACCGTCACCGGCGCCGACGTCGTCTACGGCACCAGCCGCAAATGGCTCACCGGCCCGCGCGGCGTCGGCTTTCTGGCGGTCCGGCGTGACTCGCTGCGCACGGTGGAGATCGAGAGTTCCGAGGCGTTCCTGGCGGGCCGGCTCGGGCTCGGCGTGGCGGTCGCCGAACTACAGCAGATCGGCCAGCAGCGGGTTTTCCGCGAACTGGCCGCAGTCGGACGGGCCACCCGGGAACGACTCGACGGCATCGGCAGCTGGGCGATCGTCGAACCCATCGACGAACCGTCGGCGCTGGTCACCCTTGCACCCCCACCGGGCTGGCAGGACTCCGACCTGCGCACCGCCCGCGACCGGCTGTTCGACGAGCTCGGCATCCTCGTCACCGCCGCCGAATCGTGGCGCGCCCCGCTGGCCGGCGAGCAGGCGGTGTTGCGGATCAGCCCCCATCTGGACCTGCGGCGCGAAGATCTCGACCGACTGGCCGATGCCCTGCGCACGATGGGTTACTGAGAGCCGGGGTTACTGAGAGCCGGGGTTACTGAGAGCCGGGATTACTGACAGACGGGATTACTGACAGACGGGTTACTTCGCGGTGTCGGCACGCCCGGCCCACCACTGCCGCAGTGCCTCTTCGGCGTCCTCGCGCGGCAGCGGCCCCCGGTCCAGCCGCAGTTCCTTGAGATATCGCCACGCCTCGCCGACGAGGGGGCCCGGCGGCATGCCGAGCAATTCCATGATCGCGTTGCCGTCGAGATCGGGGCGCACGCGCGCGAGGTCCTCGGCCGCCCGCAGGTCGGCGATGCGGTGCTCGAGATCGTCGTAGTTCTGCTGCAGGCGCCGCGCACGCCGTTTGTTGCGGGTCGTGCAGTCGGCCCGCACCAACTTGTTCAGCCGCTCCAGGAGCTGCCCGGCGTCGGTGATGTAGCGGCGGACCGCCGAATCCGTCCATGCCCCGTCGCCGTAGCCGTGGAAGCGCAAGTGCAAGAACACCAATGACGCGACGTCCTCGACGACGGCCTTCGGGTATTTCAACGCCCGCATGCGTTTGCGGACCATCTTCGCGCCGACGACCTCATGGTGGTGGAAACTGACGCCGCCGTTGGGTTCGTGCCGCCGGGTCGCGGGCTTGCCGATGTCGTGCAGCAGCGCCGCCCAGCGCAGCACGAGGTCGGGACCACCGTCTTCGAGGTCGATGGCCTGACGCAGCACCGTCAGCGAGTGCTGATAGACGTCCTTGTGCTGATGATGTTCGTCGATGGTCAGGCGCATACCGGGCAGCTCCGGCAGGATGCGTTCGGCGAGTCCGGTGTCGACCATCAATTCGATTGCCTCGATGGGATATTCACCGGCGATCATCTTGTCGAGCTCGACGCGGACACGCTCGGCGGTGATGCGGTCGATCTCTTCGGCCATCCCGGTGATCACCTCGGCCACGCGCGGGGCCACCCGGAACCCCAGTTGCGAGACGAAGCGCACGGCGCGCAGCATGCGCAGCGGGTCGTCGCCGAAGGACTCCTGCGGGGTGGCCGGGGTGTCGATGACGCCGGCCAGTGCCGCGGACAGACCGTCGAGCGGGTCGTGGAATTCTTCGGCACCGCCACGGCCGATGCGCACGGCCATCGCGTTGATCGTGAAGTCACGGCGCACGAGGTCGTCGTCGATGGAGTCGCCGAAGGTGACCTCGGGGTTGCGGCCGACGCGATCGTATTTCTCGGCCCGGTAGGTGGTGATCTCCAGGATGAGATCCTTGCGCCGGGCGCTGATGGTGCCGAATTCGATGCCGGTGTCCCAGATGGCGTCGGCCCATCCGGCCAGCAACTGCTGGACCTGTGCGGGGCGGGCGTCGGTGGTGAAGTCGAGGTCGGTGCCCAGGCGTCCGAGGACCGCGTCGCGCACCGACCCGCCGACGAGGTAGAGCTCGTGGCCGGCGTCGGCGAACAGGGTGCCGAGCGGTTCGGTGATGTCGGACAGATCGCGCAGGGTGACCGCCGCCGACGCGAGCAGCCGGGTGCGGCGCTCGGTGGTCGCGGTGGGGTCGTCGGCATGGTCTGTCACGGCACGTCAGCCTACCGGCGCCGGGAGCGAAGCGAGCGGGCCGTATCTGCCCGGCGCCGGGAGCGAAGCGAGCGGGCCGCATGTACCCGGCGCCGGGAGCGAAGCGAGCGGGCCGCATGTACCCGGCGCCGGGAGCGAAGCGAGCGGGCCGTATCTGACGCCGCGCTGTCACCTGTCCGTACCGCTGCCAGCACCGTGTGGGCAAACAGCAGGTGACCAGCCGCTAGCATCGAAGGCGTGTCCACCGACCCGTCAACCGACCCTTCAGACGTCTCCGACGACGTCCGCCGGGGTGGGCACCACGGTGAGGAGTCGGCCGGCGGTGATGTGCGCGGCGGTGGTGGGCAGGGTCGTCGGCGGTCGCGTCGGGGACGTCGACGGCGCCGCGGCAATCCCGAATCGCGACCTGACGGCGAGACTCGTCCCCGCGCAGATCCGCCGCTGACCGGCGCCGACTGCCCCGCACCGCATCCCAAGCGGCCGTCTCCGGCCGATCTGGCGGATCGCGCGAGCGGTAAGAACAGGACCAAGAAGGGCGGTCCGCAGAATCCCGGGAAGGGCGGCGGAAGCCGCAAGAACGGCGGCAAGAACGGCACCGCCTCGTCCGGCGGCAACCATCCGGGTCCGGTGAACGGAACCCGAGGTGGTGGTCAGCGGCACGCGTTGCCGGGCCTGCCGGGCGCTCCGGTTGCCGCGACACCCACCGGCAAGGGTGCCGCACGGGTGAGTGGCCCGAAACCTTCCGACATGGCCGTGATGACGGCCAAGATCACCAAGACCGGGCTCAGCCACGATTCGGCGTCGTCGACGGTCGCGCCGGCGGCCGGTCGGCGGCGGCACGGCAGTCGCCCGGAACGTCCCGAGCGGCTGCGCACGGTGCGCGAGACCTCGGCGGGTGGACTGGTGATCTCCGACCTGGACCTGCCCATCGACGAGCTGTCGGCCGCGCTGATCGGGCGCATCGACCGGCGTGGACGAATGATGTGGTCGCTGCCGAAGGGACATATCGAGACCGGCGAGACCGCGGAGCAGACGGCGGTGCGCGAGGTCGCCGAGGAGACCGGCATCGATGGTCTGGTGGTGGCACCGCTGGGCAAGATCGACTACTGGTTTGTCAGTGAGGGCCGACGGATCCACAAGACGGTCCATCACTATCTGCTTCGCAGCGTCGGCGGTGAACTCTCCGACGCGGACTACGAGGTCAGCGCGGTGGCCTGGGTGCCGTTGCACGAGCTACCCCGTCGGCTGACGTACTCTGACGAACGACGACTGGCCCGCATGGCCCGTGGAGTCATCGCCGATCTGGCCGCCGACCCCCAGCGGCTGGCCCGGTCCGAGGCCGAGAGCAGTCGCACAGAACCCAACGCATATGAGAGAGCCGCAGCCGCCCGAAACGAGCGCCGAAACGAGACGCCGACTCCGGCACCGTCGCGTCGGCGCCGGAGGCGTCCCCGCCGCCCCGCGGCCGGTGATGGCTGAGTTCTCGTCGCGTCCGGCTCGATCCGCGTCCCGCTCGCCGGCGGTGATCCGCGCCCCGTGGACGCGGTTGCTCACACTTGTCGCGGTGGCCGTGCTCGGATTGCTGTCGGCGGCGCCGGCGGCCGCGGCTCCCGACGGGGATGCGGGCAGCCGCCCCGATCGGTTCGCGCAGATCGTCATCGACGCGATGACCCCGTCGATGGTCACCAGCAGTTCCGGCCCGACGGTGAAGATCTCCGGGCATGTGCTGAACACCAGCAGCCGAACCCTGCATGACCTCGGTATCCGTCTCGAGCGCGGCGATGCGCTGCGCAGTGCGGGCGAGTTGCGGTCGGCGCTGGCCACCGAGCATCCGGCGATTGCGGCGGCCACCGACTTCACCGGCCTGTCCGCCGACAGCCTCGCGCCCGGCGCCCGGGCCACGTTCTCGTTGTCGGTGCCGTTGTCGGGTGATCATGGTCTGCAGATCTCGCAGCGCGGTGTCTATCCCTTGCAACTCAATGTGAACGGGCTGCCCGACTATGGTGGCGTCGCCCAGGTGGCCGGGTCGCGCACGTTGCTGCCGGTGCTGTCGTTGCCGCCGGACGCGACCCGCGCGGGCGCGTATGAGGATCCGGGCAGCAGCAGTGACACACCATCGGCGCCCCCCGGACTCGGGGCCGACGGTTCGGTCTCTGCCGACGTTTCCGATCCGTCCCGATTCACGTTTCTGTGGCCGATAGCCGCGCCCCCTCAGTTGTCCCCCGGCATCCTCGGCGGCAGCACCGAGCCGGTGCGTCTGATCAGCGAGGACATGGCCCGGTCGCTGGCGCCGGGCGGCCGCCTGAACTCGGTGCTCACGCCGCTGCGTGCGGTCGCCGACGCGACCCCGCCGGCCGATCCGAACTCGGCACCGTCGACGGCCACGCCGGACCCGGGCCGTTCACCGCAGGGTGCGGATCTGGCGCGCGGGATGTGCGCGGCGGTCGACCCGAATCTGCTCGTCACCGTTCGTGCGATGTCGCTCGGGTACGTCGTGTCGACCGACCCGGGCGACCCGACGTCGTCGACCGTGCCGGGTACCGGACGGGACGCGGCGAGCGATTGGCTCAACGAACTACATGACATCGCCTCGCGCATGTGCGTGGTCGCGTTGCCGTTCGCCTCGGCCGACCTCGGTGCACTTGCCTCGATCGACAACTCCGGTCTCACGGCCGCCGCCCTCGACTCCCCCGCCGACGTCGTGGACTCCATCCTCGGAGTGAAAAGTGTTCGGGGACTGACGATTCCGCCGCTAGGAGCGATCAACCAGGCCGGTGCTCAACTGCTGGACCGCACGCACCACACCACCATCCTCACTTCTGCGGGCAATCTGACGACCACCCAGACCGAGCCCGGGGGCGCCTACCGCGTCGGCAACCTTGCCGCGCAGTCCTACGACGAGCCGGTGACCGCCGCGCTCGGTGCGCTCGGTACCCATCCCGCGACGCCGCCGATCACGCCGGCCGATCAGCGCGTCGACCTCGGCGCGGAGTCGTCCTTGAGCCGCAGGCAGGCGGGCATCGGGGCGTTGGCGTTTGCGGCGATCAATACGCCCGACGACGAGCGGGCGGCACCCGGCGCAGGTTCGGAGGTGCCCGCCGATCTCCCGACAACCGGTCGATCGCAGGTCGTGCTGCCGTCGCTGTATTGGTCACCCACCCCCGACGACGCCAACGCACTCATCTCCACCGCCGAGGTGCTGCTCGGTTCGCGAGTGGCCGCCGCGACCCCGCTGAGTGACGTCGCCGACACCACTGCCGCGGCGCGCGGCACCGCGCGTCTGTCACCGCTGCCCGGGGTGGGTACCGTCGCGTCGGTGTCGGTGCCCCTACCCGAGCAGACCGCGAAACGGATGCGGGACGAGGCCGACGCCAGCTACCAGCTGCAGGGTGCGCTGGTGAGTTCCGCCGACGTCGAGACCTCGCCCGAGCACTATCTCGCGCCGCTGCGTGAGGACCTGCTCCGTTCGATCACCGCTCCCGCGCAATACGGGCCGGATGCTCGAGCCCGGCTGGCCACCACGCGCAGCCAGACGATCGAGGCCGTCGGCTCGACCCTGAATCGCATGAGATCGGCGGTGACCATCCTCGACCCCGGCGGCCGGTACACCCTGGCGTCCGAACGCAGTCCGCTGCTGTTGGTGGTCAAAAACGACCTCTCCTTGCCCATCCGGGTGAACATCAAGACGTCGGCACCCCGCGACCTCGACATCGGCGATGTCGGCACGATCGAGATCCCCGCCCGCGGCACCCGGCAACTGCAGTTGCCGACGCACGCGCAGACCTCCGAAGCGATCACCGTCACCATCTCGATCGCGACGGTCACCGGCCTGCCGCTGGGCTCCGACATCCGGCTCGCGGTGCATTCCAACGCCTACGGCAAGGCGCTGTTCATCGTCACGATCATCGCCGGTGCGGCGTTGATCCTGCTCACCGCGCGCCGCCTGTGGCATCGGTTCCGCGGCGAGCCCGATCCCGCCGATGCCGATCGCCCCGAAGCCGGTGAGCAGGAGCGTCTCCTCGCCGCGGCAACCTATCAACAGCGACGACGTACCCTGCACATCGAGGAAGTTCGTTCCGAACCGCAGTCCGGTGACGAGGGCTATTTCTGGCCGCCGCCAGGCCTGCCCGGCACGGGATCGGACGAATCGCCCGAGACGCGGCCACCGGATGCCGAAGACGCGCAACCGGGCGTCCCCGAACCGGAGATCACCGAACCGGAGATCACCGAACCGGGGGCCCAGAAGAGCACGACACCACCGACGACGTGAGGGACAAGGCAGCCGAATGAGCGATCGAGGACCGGGCGACCCACCACGTCGTGCCGCGCCCCGCCGCATTCCGCCGAACCCTCCGAATCCGGCGCACCGACCGAACCCGGCGAACCCCGCGAGTCCGGCTTCCCGAAACAGGAACGCCCAGAACCACAACGCGAACCCGAATACCCAGCCCGGGCGGCCGGCTGCGCCGAACCCGCAGCGCGGGCCCCGCCCCGGCCCGGCCCCACTTGCCGGTCCACTTGGCGAGGCACCGCCCCTCGCGGGTGCGCCGCGCAGCGCCGGTGCCCGTCCCCGACCCCGGCCGCAGACGCCCGGCCCCGCTGCCGGCGGTCCGCGGCCGCAACCGCCGCGCCCGGAACCACGAGGCGCCCACGAGCGCGTCGCCGCGGATACGAGGCTGCCCGGAACCTCGACCATGGATCGGAACGCCGAAGAGTTCGGCGACGCCGACACGGCCGCCGACGGACTCGCGCGCGACTCCGACTCGAGCATCATGCGCACCAGCGGGTCCATCGCGCTGGCGACCCTGATCAGCCGCATCACCGGCTTCGTCCGTACGGTGCTGATCCTCGCGCTGCTCGGCGCGTCGGTAGCATCTGCGTTCCAGGCCGCCGACGTGCTGCCCAACATGATCGCCGAGATCCTTCTGGGTGCGGTGTTGACCGCCATCGTCATCCCGCTGCTCGCACGCGCCGAAGCGGAGGATCCCGACGGCGGCACGTCGTTCATCAACAAGATCTTCACGCTGACCGTGGTGGTCCTGGGTATCGGCACGATAGCCGCGATCGCGGCGGCGCCGCTTCTGACGCAGCTCAACATCGACAACGCGTCGCTGCGGCCGGTGGCGACCGGACTCGCCTACTTCCTGCTCATCGAGATCCTCTTCTACGGTCTGACGGCTCTGTTCACCGCGATCCTGAATCTGCGCGGCTATTTCAAACCCGGGGCCTGGGCCCCGGTGCTCAACAACGTCGTCCAGATCGGCGCCCTGCTCGCCTACTGGGCGATGCCGGGGCAGCTCACGCTCAACCCGTTCTCGATGAGCGATCCGCAACTGCTGGTCCTGGGCATCGGGTGTGCGCTCGGGGTGGTCCTGCAGGCGGCCATCCTGCTGCCCTACCTGCGGCGCGCCGGAATCCGGCTGCGCCTCGAGTGGGGTCTGGATGCCCGGCTGCGCAGGTTCGGCAACATGGCGCTGGCGATCGTGTCCTACGTCGCGATCCTGCAGGTCGGCCTCGTCATCACCTATCGGATCGCCTCGGCCGCGTCCGACGCGGGAATCAGCGTCTACGTCACCCATTGGCAGCTGCTGCAGCTGCCGTACGGCGTTCTCGGCGTCACCATCCTCACCGCGATCATGCCCCGGCTGTCGCGCAACGCGGCCGCCGGCGACACCAAGGCCGTCGTCGACGACCTGTCGCTGGCCACCCGTCTGTCCATGGTGGCGCTCGTCCCGGTGGTCGCCTACATGACCTTCTTCGGCACCGCGATCGGGGTGGCGGTGTTCAACTTCGGGCGATTCGACGCCCACGTCGCCTCCCAGCTGGGATCGACGCTCGCGTGGGGTGCGTTCACGCTCATCCCCTACGCGATGACACTCGTGCAGCTGCGCGTCTTCTACGCCCGAGAGGACGCGTGGACCCCGACCCTGATGGTCCTCGGCATCACCGCGGTCAAGATCGTGACGTCTTACCTGGGTCCGGTGCTCTTCTCCGACCCCGATCTCGTGGTGCGCTGGCTGGCGATGTCCAATGGCTTCGGCTATCTCGTCGGTGCGATCGTCGGCCACTACCTGCTGCGCAGCAGACTGCGCGCAGACACCCCCGGTCATCAGGCTCCGCGGTTGACCAACGTGACGTTCACGACGGTGGTGACGCTCGCGGTCTCGATCGCCGTCACCTTCGCGGTGTGGTTGGTCGCGGAGGTCTCCGGACTGCACCTGGCCACCCAGCACGGCAAGTTCGGCTCGATCGCCTACCTGGTGCTCACCGCGGTCGTGGTACTCGGCGTGACCTATGCGGGTCTCGCCGCTGCGGGCCTTCCCGACGTCGTGTCCCTCATGACGACACTGCGCCGCGTGGCGGGCCGGTTCGTCCCGGCGCTGGCACCGCGCGGCGAACCGGACAAACAACCGTCGCCGACGATCACGGTTCAGTTTCCGCGGGTCATCAGCGACGAATCCCTGCCGTATTCTGGTCAGGTACAGGTCGTCCGGCGCTTCGACCGCGGATCCGCGACGTGGCAGTCCTATGCGGTACACACCGGTGGGGCCGCGGGCGGCACCGGCGTCGCACCCTGGTCGCCGCCCAGCCGGCCACCTGACATCCGTTATCGGAGGAGAGGAGTTCGCCGCGTGAACGAGACCGGAGTCGACGCCAGCCCGGAGCCGACGACCACGCCCGCGACGTCCACACCCCACTCCGCCGACGGCGGACGTCCCGGAGCCGCCGACGCCCCGACGCAGGCGGTCGACATGACCGAATCCTCAGCGCCGCAACCTGATCCGACGAACTCGCCGTCCACCGAAGCGGCGGCGGACACCCACGCCGATCCCAACCTCCCAGACTCGGAACGCCCAGACCCCGATCGCCCAGACCCCGAACGCCCAGACCCCGAACGCCCAGACCCCGATCGCCCAGACCCGGATCGCGCAGACCCGATCCGCCCGCCGCGACGTCGCGGACCGCGGCTGGTGCCCGGTGCCGCCGTCGCCGGCGGCCGGTACCGTCTCCTCGAACACCACGGCGGCACCCGCGGACTGCAGTTCTGGAAGGCGCAGGACGTCAATCTCGACCGCGAGGTCGGCTTGACCTTCGTCGACTCCGAGCAACTCGCACCACTGCCCGACAAGGACGTGCCGACCAAGGCCGGCGATTCGGGTCCGCAAGCCGTACTCACCCGCACCTTGCGCCTGGGCCAGATCAGTTCTTCCGGCGTGGCCCGCGTCCTCGACGTCGTACGCGGTTCGTCGGGCGGCATCGTGGTCGCCGAATGGGTGCAGGGCTCCTCGCTGGCCGACGTCGCCGCCACCCATCCGTCGCCGATCGGGGCGGCCCGGGCCGTCCGGGCACTGGCCGCGGCCGCCGAGGCCGCGCACCGGTCCGGCGGGGCGTTGTCGATCGACCACCCCGACCGGATTCGCATCAGTTCCGAGGGCAACGCGGTACTCGCCTTCCCCGGCACCCTCGCGGGCGACGACGCCGCGTCCGACGTTCGCGGGCTCGGCGCGGTGCTCTACGCGCTGCTGTTGCAGCGTTGGCCCCTCGACGGCGCGAACGGTTCGGCACTGGTCACCACCGCGACCACCCGCACCCCGGTCGGTGGATTGGCCATCGCCGCGCCGGCCGCCGACGGGGACGGCCCCATCGAACCACGCGAGGTCGACCCGGAAATTCCCTTCGAGATCTCTGCCGTTGCCGCCCGCGCATTGTCGGGAACCCGCGGAATCCGCACTGCGGCAACGGTTCAGCACGTTCTCGACCAGGCCACGGTCGTCGACCTCAAGACCGACATGATCCCCGCCCTCGGCGATTCGGACGAACCGCCGGTCTCCATCACCGCACCATCGGGCCGGATCGGCTCGGACGAACCGGACCGCAGCAACCGCACCATCGCGCTCCTCGTCGGCGCCGCATTGCTCGTGCTGCTCGTGGTGGTGGCGCTCGTCGTATGGCTGACCGGCATCTTCGGCGGCGGAGACGAGAACACCGACATCAACCAATTCCTGTCCACCAGCACCTCGGCTCCCGCTCGGCCGGCACCCGCATCGGCGCCCGCGCCGGCACCCGCCGCCGGCGGACCCATCGCGCTGCAGTCGGCGGCCCTCGTCGACTACTCGGGGCAATCCGGGGACAGCCCCGATCAGGCCCGCAGCGTGATCAACGGCGCCGGGCCCGGGTGGCGTAGCGACAATTACCGCACCGCTGCCTTCGGCAATCTCAAACAGGGACTGGGGCTCATGGTCGACCTCGGCTCGGCGCAGGCGGCCAAAACGGTCACGATCACCACCACCACACCGGGATTCGGGGTCTCCTTGCGTTCGGCATCGAGTCCGGACGCCACCCTGGCCCAGACCACCGAACTGACCAGCGGCACCGTGAATCAACCCACCACGACACTAACCATCCCGAACCCGCAGCCGTCCCGGTATCTTCTCGTGTGGATCACCTCCCTGCCCGGTAGTGCAGGCAACTATCAGGTACAGGTCTCCAAGATCGCCATGACCCGCTGAGCATTTTTCGCCCGGACCCGACGAGGAACTCGAACCCCACCATGCCGCTATCGAGTTCCCGACCGGTGCAACACGTTTCGGGCCGCCTCGCCCGTAGCACGGTTGTGCGTTATGGCGTCGGCTCCCTGGGCACCGGCGGATTCGCCACCTTGCCCGGACTGGTCCTCGTCTACTACCTCACCGACACGCTCGGCGTCGCCGCTGCCGCCGCCGGCGCCATCGTGGCCATCGCCAAGATCTGGGATGTACTGATCGACCCGGGCATCGGCGCGCTCTCCGATCATCTCGCCCTCCGCCACGGCAATCGTCGCCGCTTCATGACGCTGGGCGCGCTGACTCTGCCGATCTTCTTCGTACTCACCTTCGCCGTCCCGACCGCTGCCTCGACCCCGGTGGCCGCAGTCTGGGTCACCATCGCATTCCTGTTGTCGGCCACCGCATTCAGCCTGTTCCAGGTCCCCTACATCGCCTTGCCGGCCGAACTCACCGACAGCTACGACGAACGCACCCGCCTCCTCACCGTGCGCGTCGTGGTACTCGCCGTGGCCATCCTCGCATTCGGGGCCGGCGGCCCCGCATTACGCGAGCTCGGCGGACCGCCGGCGCTCGGATATCTGCTCATGGCCCTCGTCTCCGCCATCGTCATCGGCGCCGCCATGCTCATCTCCGCCCGCGCCGCAACCGCCGCCCGGCCACCGAAACCCCCTGCGGCTCTGGGGCCAGAACGGCCCGCTCGCTTCGCTCCCGGCGCCGGCTATGTACTGGGTGCCGCCGTCCTCCGCCGCAGCCTGCCCCTGCGCACCCTGCTCGGCGCCTTCCTGCTCCAGGGACTGGCAACCGGGCTGATGCTCGCCGGTGCCCAATACATCGCCACCTGGGTTCTCGATTCGGAGGCCGCCATCTCCGGGCTCTTCGCCGCGCTGATCGCGCCCGCACTCATCTGCGCACCTCTCTGGGGCATCCTCGCCCGTCGGATCGGCAAGGAGATCGGATTCGCCGCCGCCACAGTTCTTTTCACGGCCGCGGCGCTCTCGCTGATCGGCCTCGCCTGGGCGCCCGGCTGGTGGGTGTACCCGGTGATCGGTGTGGCCGGCGCCGCGTACGCCGGTATGCAGTCACTGCCCATGGCGATGCTTCCCGACGTCATCACCCACGACGAGACATCACACCGGCAGGGGACCGCCGGGATCATCGGCGGCGTCTGGACCGCGGGGGAGACCACCGGCATGGCACTCGGCGCCGTCGTCTTCACCGCCGTCCTCGCCCTCGGCGGCTACCTCTCCTCCGACACCACCGACCACGTCACCCAGCCGGCGTCGGCCATCACCGCGATGGTCATCGGATTCAGCATCATTCCCGCCGCCCTCGCGCTGCTCAGCCTACTGTTCATCATGCGATACCCCCTGCGGCGCAACGATATCGAGCGCGACGGGAGTGACATACCGTGACCGACTCGGTTGACCGGCACCTCGAGGCGATTCTCGACGATCTGACCGCCCTGCGGGAACACGATGCCCCGACCCACGGCGGGCGAGTCCTGTCCTACGTCTACGATTCCGGGCTGGCCGAACTCGACGATCTCGCCCGGCGCGCCGCCGCATCGGTTGCGAGTATCAACGGCCTCGACCCCACCACCTTCCCGTCGGTCGCCGCGATGGAACGAGACGTCATCGCCTTCGCCGCCGGCCTCGCCCACGGGACCGGGCGAGAGGCTACGGCCGACGTCGTCGGTCTGGTGACCAGCGGTGGCACCGAAAGTTGTCTGCTGGCAGTCAAATCGGCGCGCGACCGCTGGCGCGACCGGAATCCCGCAAGCACCGAGGTGCCCGTCGTGCTGGCGCCGATCACCGCGCATGCGGCCTTCCACAAGGCTGCACACTATTTCGATCTCGAGCTCGATCTCGTGCCCGTCGGAGCCGACCTCACGGTGTCGGCCGCCGACCTCGTCGACCGGATGACCGGCCGAACCGCGCTCGTCGTCGTGTCGGCACCGAATTATCCCTACGGCCTGCTGGATCCGGTCGCCGAGGTCGCGCCCGCCGCCGCCGCGCGCGGCATCGCCTGCCATGTGGATGCGTGCATCGGCGGCTGGGTGTTGCCGTTCTGGGCCTCCGACGAGCCGCACCGCGCCAAGCCACTGCCGGACTGGGATTTTCGCGTCGCCGGTGTGACCAGTCTGTCGATGGACGCGCACAAATACGGTTACGCACCGAAAGGTGCCTCGGTACTGCTCTTCGCCGATCGCGACGCCAAACGCGCCGCCGGCTTCGTCACGACCCGCTGGCCCGGCTACCCAGTGGTGAACCCGACGATGCTCGGCAGCCGCTCGGCAACCTCGCTGGCGGCCGCCTGGGCCGTGATCCGCTATCTGGGCGACAATGGTTTTCGCGCACTGTCGGCCCGCACCCGCCACGCGACGCGCTCGTTGATCGAGTGCGTCGACGGCATCACCGGCCTGCGCGTGGTCGGCGAGCCGGCGGCCTCACTGTTCGCCGTGTGCGCCGACACCACCGTCGCCGCCGACCGCCGGGTCGATCCGCATCTGTGGTCCGATCAGGTCCGCACCCTCGGCTGGGTGTTACAGCCGCAGCCGGGTCTCGGGCCGGCCATGCCGCACACCACACACCTCACGGTCACGCCGGTGACGGCCGACGTGGTCGGGCCACTGTGCGAGGCCCTGGTCCGGGCGGCCGACGCGGTGCGGGGCACGCCACCGATCGATCTGTCGGACGTGGGTGATGCGATGCCGGAGCTGCTCGTGGATCAACCACTGGATTCAGCGGCCGCCCACCAGATCTTGGAATCACTCGGGCTCGGCGGTGGGGGAGAGGGCGGGACGGCTCTCCCGGATCAGCTGGCCCCGGTGATGGCGTTACTGGGCATCATTCCGCCCGCCCGCGCCGAGTCGTTGCTGGCCGAGCTGCTCGCGCGTCTCAACGAGAGTTGACAGCCGCCGCAGATTCGCTGACCTCTCGTGGCGGATCCATTCGGCCCGCTCGCTTCGCGCTCGGCGCTGGCGAAGGAGCCCAGCCGGGCGGCCCGACGATGTAGCCGATTCGGGCGCGCAACCCCTTGGCAGAGCGGACGTCTCGTGCGATCGCCACATACTCGCGGGTCTGCAGCTTCCAGATGTTGTACGTGTCGACCGGCGACGTCAGTCCGTAGCGAGGCCGATGCGTCTCGGCCCGGAACGAGCCGAACAGCCGGTCCCACAGGATGAACACGCCCGCGTAATTGCGGTCGAGATACTCGGGATCACTGCCGTGGTGGACCCGATGGTGCGACGGGGTGTTCAGGACGAATTCGATCGGGGCCCACAGCCGGTCGATGCGTTCGGTGTGAATCCAGAACTGGTACACCAGATTGACCCCATAAGCGGCGAAGACCACCGCCGGCGGCACACCCAGGAAGGGGAGTGGCAGCCACATCACCAGTGCCGCACTGATATTCCACTTCTGCCGCAGCGCGGTCGCGAAGTTGAAGTACTCGCTGGAATGATGTGCCTGATGCGTCGCCCAGACGAGTCGGACGCGATGGGAGATGCGGTGATTCCAGTAGTAGAGAACGTCGACGGCCACGAAGCCGATCACCCACGTGTACCACGCCGTAATCGGCAACTGCCACGGAGCGAGATAGACGAAGATGGCCGTGTAGACCAGCAGACCCAGCACCTTCCAGGCTGTGCTGGTCGCGATCGACACCAATCCCATCGTGATGCTGGCACGGGCGTCCCGCTTCTCGTAGGCACCACGCGGCGGCCGGGACCGGCCGGAGTCCGGCCCGTCCTCGTCGTGGTCCTCGAGTTTCCACGCGGCCAGCCACTCGGCGACCAGCAACGCGAGAAAGAACGGGATCGCGATCAGGGTCGGCTCATGCATCGGGTCGGGTAGCAGGTCCAGCATGATGTCTTCTCCCGATTCGGCGCTCACGCCATCTGACATGGCTTCGTGTCAGATGTTCTTTGTGACACGATAGCGTGTCAGATGGCGGTATGTCCATCGTTTCCGATCAGAGGAGTGAGGTGTCCGACCAGGACCACGCGACACCGGCCTCGGGCCGCCGGTACGGCGGTGCCGATGCCGGACAGCGCCGGGCACGTCGCCGCGACGAGTTCATCCGCGCGGGTCTGGAGCTGTTCGGTGAACTCGGCTATCCGGCGGTCACGGTCAAGCGCTTGTGCGAGCAGGCCGGACTCACCCAGCGCTACTTCTATGAGTCCTTCGCCGATCGTTCGGCGTTGCTCGTCGCAGTGTACGAACGTTGCGTCGACGTCACCCGACAGGCCACCGTGGACGCGGCCACGCCATATCCGCAGAGCCCGTCGGGCGTGGCACCCGATGCGGTCCCGGCAGCCGCCCGTGCCACTCTCGGGGCCTTTCTGCACACCTTGACCGGCGATCCTCGTCGGGCCCGCGTAATGCTCGTCGAGGTCGTCGGGGTCGACCCGGTCGTGGAGTCCACCCGGCTGCGCGCAATCCACGGCTGGGCTGGTCTCATCCTCGCGCTGGCCATGGGGGAGCGGCCCGTCTCGCCCGCGCAGCACGTCGCGGCCGTGGGCCTGGTCGGAGCGGTCACACAATTACTCGTCGACTGGTACTTCACGAATGTCTCGCCCGAGCCGGTTGATATCGGGACAAGCGCACCGACCGATCTCGACACCGTGCTCGACGTCTGTGTCGAGATGTTCGGCGCCACCTACGATCGGCTGATGCGCTGACACTTTCTCGGGTCGGGATGCTCGGTCTCCGGCATCATGGGGTGATGACTCACGACACACTCGACGACCGCGTCATCGCATTCCTGTCCGCAGGCACCCGCACCGGCAAAGTGGGTTATGTCTCGGCATCAGGTAGAGCACTCGTGGCGCCGATCTGGTTCATCGTCGACGACGGAAAGCTCGTCTTCAACACCGGTGCCGACACCGCAAAGGGACGTGCCCTTACCCGCGATCCCCGCATCACGTTGCTCGTCGACGACGAGAATCCGCCATTCTCGTTTGTGCAGGTCCAGGGCAACGCGCAGGTCAGCGAGGATCCCGACGATCTGCTGGACGCCGCGACCCGGATCGCCGCCCGATATATGGGTCGAGATCACGCCGATGAATACGGCCGGCGCAACGCCGTGCCCGGCGAATTGCTGGTGCGGGTGACTCCCACCAAAGTCAATGCCGTATTCGACATCGCTGACTGAGCCTGCGGCCACCTGAACTCACGTCGATCGAGCCCGGGCGACGGGTCTGTTCCGTGCGACACGCGCAGAGCCCAGAGTTTCTCGATATCGGCCGACCGCGACGCCCGGGCCCGGTCCATTTCGGCCACACCAGCGCCTCGCATTGGCGGTGAACTTCCGATGATGTTTTCTACTCGTTTGCGGTGCAATGTCTTTCGTACATCCCTTCGGTGTTCACTATGTGCGGTACGGCCGTTCGGCGACCTTCGATGCCGCTTCGGCAGGTGAGCTACCCCGCACTGTGCCGGGCGAGTTCTGGCGACAGATCACGGGTGGTAAGCCATGTATTCGACACACGCGCCCGTCCGTGCGTTACTCTCGTGCCGTGGCAAAAAGACAAGTTGTGTCGTTCATCGACGACCTAGACGGCCGTGAACTCGATATCGACGACGCCCATACCATTTCCTGGTCATGGTCCGGCGTGGATTATCAGCTCGACGTCTCCGCGGCAAATCTCGACAAGATCGAGAACGGTCGGGTTCCCGTCGCGAAACTCCTCGAGGTTTCGGCTCGCGTCGGCGGACGCCGGCAGTCGACCGCCCCCAAGGTGTCTGCGACCAGTTCCTCTTCTGACTCCTCCACCAACTCCGCGCGGCCATCCACCAAGGTGATTCGCGAGTGGGCACAGGAAGCCGGGTATGAGGTACCGCAGCGTGGTCGGCTTCCCAAGGAAATTCTCGAGGCATACGACGACGCCAACTGACTCGGCGTCGTAAGACGGAACCCGGCGATCACGTGAAATTCGCGCGCCGGGTTTCGTTGCTCTCTTCGGCCCGGCCCTTCACTGTAAGAGCTGCCCTTTGAGTTTCTCGATCTCGCGCTGCAAGTCACCGATCTGATCGATATAGGGCTGGACACGTTCGCAAACCTGCTCAGCGGTGTATTGCGGCACCAGGCTGCGCGAACAATTCCAATCGAAGGCTTCCACCTCGATGACGACGGCGCGCTCACTCGGTGAGGCGATCTCACCGTCGGCGACCCACCGCAGCCGTGACATCAACGCCTCGTCATCATGCGCCTCGATCACGCTCGCGCGGCCGAACAGCTTCAGCCGCTGCTTGCGCGGATAGTCAGCCAGGAACAGCGACACTCTCGCGTCGTCATCGATATTTCCCGCCGAGACGAACTGCCGATTGCCCCGGAAGTCCGGAAAGCCGATCCGACTGCCGCCCAGGTGATGCAGAAACCCGGGCGGCCCACTGCGATATTGCACATAGGGCCAACCCGACGGGGTCACCGTCGCCAGATGACATTGGAAAGACCTGGTGATCATCCCGATCTCGCGGCCGGTCAGTTCTTGTGGGCCTTCGTCGGGCGACTCCAACCCGCCACCGTAGGCGGGGAAGCTGCCCACCGACATCTGACGGTCCACTGCCGATGGACCAAATGCTATGTGTTGGTAGCGATGTCCCACACTTCCCACCCTACTCGGGCGCGCGCGCAGTCAGCCCGAGACGCTCGAGCTCGAACTCGATGTCCGCACCTTCGTCCGTGGCGAGCAGCTCGACGAGGGTGGCGGGCATGCGTTTGAGCGCCTTGTCCATGGCGATCTTTTCCTCTTTCTTGTCGTTCTGGCCGTAGGCGTCGGATCAGGTAATACTGCGACGACCGAGATCAGTTGCCCGAGGAGTTCCCCGATGTCTTCTGCGGGCGCAGGACAAGAACCGATCCCGCGGCGACGAGCACGAGCATGAGCACCGCGGTGGCGACGTTGTTGGGCATACCGAGCGTCTGTGGTTTGTGCAGCGGATGACTGAAGACGGGGTCATCGACGAAGTAGTACGAGGTGCCGGGCCAGCATCCGGCGGCGAGGACCGAGATCCAGAAGGCACCGGCGAGGTATGCGCCGACCAGCATGGTGAACCGGTCGGTCACCGGACGCACGAGCAGGCAGATCAATGCGCCGATGCCCAACGCCATTCCGGCGAAGAACCCGATGGCCAGATGCAATTTGGCGTGCGGGAGCCAGGCGGGGTTGTCCATGTGGGCCCCTCGCATGATCACCCCGTCGAGCAGGACGGGAATGACGATCGTGGCCACGCCAACGATCACGAGGAGTGCCCGTCCGGCCTGGGCACGGCCGTTGACAGGTGTGGTTTTCGAAGGCGTCGGTGTGAGATGAGTGGTGTCGGACATTGGTTCCTCCAGGGCAGGTAGGCGACAGCCGATAGATCGTCTCATTCGAGACTATCTCATTTGCTGCCTATCCGGGTGCCGAAGGTAATCTCCCACCATGACCACCTCGGATGGCCTGCCGGACTATGCGATCGGCCCACTGCTCCTACGAGCCCATCGGCGCGCCGCGGAAGCGTTCAACTCTGCCCTCACCACACTGGATATCCAGGGCCGGCATTTCGGAGTGTTGTTCGCGCTCAGCCGATTCGGCCCCATGAGTCAAGTACGGCTCGCAGCGCATACCGGGGCCGACAAGTCTGCGGTGGTCCGCATGGTCGACGATCTACAGTCCCGTGGTTACGTGGAACGAGCCGCCTCTCCCGATGATCGTCGCGCAGCCGTCATCACACTGACCGCGGCGGGCAAAGATGCGTTCCACCGGGCCGAAACGATCGCCGGAGCCGTCGCCGACGACCTACTCGTGGGTTTCGACAGCGAGGACCGCGCCCACCTGAAACGCCTGCTGGTCCGGTTTGTGACCGACCCGCCGGAGTAGCGCGCCGTCGCGCAGACGGTCCGCTACCATCAGAACTCCTTCTCATCGTCTCGCCGTGTCCTATTCGCCCGAAATATGTCGCCCGTTCGGGTGAATTCGCTGGTCAGGGTATTGAATCGCGGATAGCGTTCAAATGCGAGCCTCTCGCCGAGGCACCTGAACTCACACCCATGGAGCGCTTCGATGTCCGAGCCGACTTTTGCTCCATTGCCCGGCGAACGTGTCATCTACCAGACGAAGTTCTCACCAAGATTGATCCTCAAACATCTCAAGGTGACCGTCACACTCACCGACGAGCGAGTACACATTTCCGAGCCACACACACTGTTCGCGATCTTCCCCCATGGGGGTTATTGCAATTCCGTTCCTCTCCACGCAATTTCGGACGTGGCAGCCGGAAATACCGCGTCATCGCGAGCGATCATGTGGGGCACACTGTCCATCATTTTGGGTTTCGTGACCCTGGTCCTTCCCGTTCTCTTCGGAAGCGGAGGCGGATTCAATGCCATCAGTGTGCCGTTCTTTCTCTTCTTCGTGGTACTCGGAGCAGTGATGCTGCTGGCGGCACACACCGTGGCTCTCCGGGTACGAAGTGGCTCCCAATCACGGCGACCTCGAGGGCATTGCCGTCTTCGGTGATGACCTCACCGAGATCAACGACACCCTCATCCTCGAATTCGAGCTTCTCGCCGCGCTGGTCTGGGCCCCAGACGACTTGACTCGCGACGTCATCACCGGACTCGTTGGCGACGCCGCCACCCGCAGCGAGGCCAATGGTCAGCCCGACACGGCGATCCCTCTGTCCCACACTCTGTTCCTGTCCACCGGACACGCATCCTGTTCCACACGCTCGTTGCCATGGTCGACGAAGGCATGCCATCACCCCCACGCTGCTGCTAGCCCGCCTACGCGACACCGGACACCAACGCGAAGTCGCCGCAATCCTGCCGGAACTCGCCGCCCCTCGCGGCGTCAAACCCATCCCCGGCGGCTCCGACACCCCCCACCTCGCAGCTGCCGTCGCAGATGCTTGGTACCGCCGTGGCTACACAGCACTGCTGGCCCGCATGACTCACGCCACCACCACTGAACCCACCGCCACCCTCGCCGGCCACTGGGCCGCGCTCACCGACCACGCCATCACTGCCGAACGTCGCTGGCTCAGCGTTCGCGACACACTCGCTAGCCTCTAGGCCCAACACCATGACCCTCCCCGGCACCGACGACCAACAGCACGCCGACGAAGATCACGCCGCTGACCTCCGCGACCGCGGCCGCAGCTGGGCCGAGATCGCCGACGACCTCGGCATCACCACAGCCTCCGCCAAAAAGTACGCAGCCGCGGCCGATCATCGCGCCGCCGAACGATGCGCCCGCAACCAAATCAGCCTGTTCTAACCCTGCGTCCCCCGTAGAATGAACCCCATCGCAACCGAAAGGAGCGCCCCATGCCCACCACCTGGACCCGCACCTACCCCGACCTGTTCGCCGGCCTCACCAACGACCAAGCCGGTAACGTGAGCGCCGCGATCGACAACAATGTCCTCGAAGGCTGGGAACCCACCCGGGACGATATCGCCATCCTCACCGCCCACGCCCGCGGCGACATCACCCGAGACGATCTCCTGCGCGAAGCACGCGGCGAGCTCACCCGCGAACAGCTGGTCAGCATGTCACTCCGCGAGGCCACCACCGCACACATCTGAAGAAGAGCGAGACCCTCGCAGCCCGCGACGCCACCACACCGGTACTCACCGCAGTGGTGGCGTCGCCGTCTCACCACACCATTCGCGACGTAGACAGGCACCATCTCGCGCCATGACCTCACCCTCCGATTGGGACGCCACCTTCATCCCCGGCACCGACGTGCTGGCCAACAAACTCGGCCTCACCGACCGTGACGCGCTCACGCAGCGTGAGTACATCCTGACCGCCGCTATTGAAAGCGAGATCTTCGACGGACGCGTGCCCATCGCCCACACCTACGACACAGACCACCTCCGGGCCCTCCACGCCGCACTGTTCAACAATATCTACGATTGGGCCGGCGTCACCCGCACCTACCCCATGTCCAAAGACGGCATCCCGTTCGCCGAACCACGCCAAATTCCCGCCTACCTCGACGCCGCCGCCAACCTCACATCGCCGACACCGACTGGGACCGCCTCGACCACGGCGGAATCGCGGTCGAAGCAGCCACCACCTACGCCTACCTCAATACCGCACACCCATGGCGTGAAGGCAACGGCAGAAGCTCCAAACTATTTATGCGCCAACTGCTTCGAGACCACGGGCACGACCTCGACTTCGGCAAGATAACACCCCAGCAGTGGAACAATAGCTCAGCGTTGACCATGCCCGATCGCGGCACATTCGAACCCGTCCCCGACTTACTTATTCCCGTCTTCACCCGCATCATCACCACCCACACGCCCCCGGCAACGAACGCCACCCAGGCCGCCGCGGTAGGTCCACTATCCCTCGGCCCCACCACCTCACGCCCACACGCCCACCGAACGGCGACGACTGGACAGCGGCCGTATTGCCGGCCACCTCAGCCCAACCAGAATCCCTCATCCCGGCGAAATCGAGGGCCCACGCCGTAACGATCTCGGGCATACGATCCATGCCAAACGATGACGCCACCACCCGAACCTTTCGGCGTAAGTGGAGCGGACTCCTCCCTCAGCGACGCCGTGGTCGGCCTACGGCGGCGGTTCCCCCGAGGCTCAGCAGGAGTAGTCCAGGGATGATGAAGCATGCGGTGGCGAGGCCGATAGGGATGGCCCGACCGATGAGGTCGGACCAGGAACGTCCGGGGTCCCAGCAGGCCGATCGGGCAGGGTACGGGTTGGGCACCCAGCGGGCCGGTCTGGGTGGGTCACGGGTAATCCCGATGAGCAGGGTTAGGACGGCGCCGAGTGCACCGAACGCGAGGAATCCGCCGATCATGATGGCGGCAAGGTTGGCGTTACTCATGGTGCACCTTCTGCATTCGTTCAGGTCGGGTCTGGGAAAGGTTGTCGGTTGGCGTTTGTCTTAGCATCTGACACTGACACGACGCCACGATTTCTCGGTCGTCACCCCATTCGGGTAGCCGATCCATCGTGGCGCCGTGTCCCACCGAGCCGGGTTTAGTGTCCGTGCGCGCCGGCTGGGGTGTGCAGTTGCGGCCACTGCACGTTCACCCCGGGCACGGCCTTCTGGATCTGTTCGCCGATGGCCCGGGTTCCGTTGTTGATGGCTTGCGCGGCAGCGGGTGCCGCGGGTCCGAGCACCTTGATCGGCGCTTGGGCTTGTTCGCCGGTCCAGCCGACTGACACCTGTTGGCCGGCGATCTGGCCGGACACGTTGACGTCACCTCGAGCGTTGACGACGTAGTCGACATTGGTACCCGGTAGCCCAGCCGCGGACGCGGTGGGTGCGGGAACGTGGACTTCGAACTGGTTGCCGGTGGGGTTGGGCAACTCCGGTGCCGGTTTGCACCCGGTGTTCTTGGAGCCCACGGTGCGGCCGGTGCTTGTAGGTTCTTACCGGGGTCTCCAGTGCCCAGTGCCCAGCTGATCGCTGCACCCAGACGGTGCCGGCGGCACCCGCGCGCGGCGCAGTCGGCAGCGTCAGGCATGCCACCACCCCGCCCGGCCGACCACGCCGTCGCCGTCGCCGTCGCCGAGTCCATCGACGCCTGCTGCTCCCACCGGTGCGGCGGGGACGGGTAGCCCCGTTCCCGCGGGCACTCCCGGCTCGTCGGACCGTACGGAATTCCTGCCGCGCCCCGCGGCGCCACCACCGCACACTTCCGGCAGGACGAGACCCACGGGTTGGCCACCCGCACACTGACATGCGAGGCCGGCACCGTCGTTGTCCACAGTCACCCGCTACAGCCCCCACCATTGCGCTGCGCCCGTTACGCTCAACCGCATGTCCGGGGGGACCCACACGCCAGACGGCGACACACGCACCGACGAGCAACTGCTCGCCGATCACACACGCGGCGACCCGGCAGCCTTCTCCACCCTGATCTCCCGCCACCACAGCCATCTCTGGAACGTCGCCGTACGCACCACCAAAGACCCCGACGACGCCGCCGACGCCCTCCAAGAAGCATTACTGTCGGCCCATCGCACCGCCCACACCTTCCGGGAGGAGGCCCGCGTCTCCAGCTGGCTGCATCGAATAGTGGTGAATGCATCACTGGACCGCTTGCGCCGCAATGCGGCTCGGCACACAGTGCCGCTTCCCGATTTTGATACCGCAGTTCTCGCCGACCGGACCGACGAGTTCCAGCGCGTCGATCTGACGGAGTCGATCCGTCGCGCACTCGACGTACTGCCGGCCGGGCAGCGGGCGGCGGTCATCGCCCTCGACATCGAGGGGTACTCGGTCTCGGAAGCCGCGGAGCTGCTCGGCGTCCCCGAGGGAACCATCAAGAGCCGCAGCTCCCGTGGGCGACTGCGGTTGGCTGCGCTCCTCGGTCACCTCCGCAACGAGTCCCTGCTCGATGAGCCGGAGTGATGCGGCCGTGAAGTATTGTCGACGATTCGATGGAACCGGCGAAGGCCGTGCTGCGTCCAATAGCTCGATGGATTCCAGCACGAGGGATGCGACACGCCCAGGCCTCACGGAAGATGACTCGACGGAAACAGGGGAGCGAGGATGACCGACGCCGATTCCCCCTTCCCCGAACCGCCGTTTTCGGCCGAGCTCCTCGCCGATCTCGATGCCGGGGTCCTCGACCCATACCTCGCTGCGTATATCCGCTCCCGGATCGCCGACGACCCGGCGGCGCAGGAGACGCTCGCCGTGCTCGTACGCCTGCGTGGCGAATTGCGCTCGCTGCCGGTCTCGACCCACCCGGTCCCGGGCTGGGTAGACGCACGAACCCAGCAAACGCTGGCCGCGATCCGGGATGAGGTGTCGGGCCGGCCACCCCCCGGCAATCCTGCCGCCGCGGCCACCGACGTGCGGCCGCTACGTCGCCGACGATCGATTCCATCATCACCGCAGGCCGTGGGTCTGTTGTCGCTGGCGGCCGCCATCCTCGTGGCCGTCGTCGTCGGGGTGATATTGCTGGCCCGGCCCACCGATGCGGGCAGTGGTCCCCTCCACGCGCAGCCGGACCGCACGAGTACCCCGGCGGCTTCGGGCGCCGCAGCCGCGCTGTCGGTCCTCGGACACACCGATTCAGCACCGTTCGCGTCGCGGGCCGCCTTGCTGCGCTGCACCGCCGCCAACGCGGTGCCCTCGTCGACTCCCGTATTCGGGTCCGGCCCGGTCGTCATCGACGGCACCCCGCGCGCGGTGATCCTGCTGGGTACCGGGGTCGCCGGACGCTTCCTCGCACTCGTCGTCGACCCCACCTGCGACACGGGCAATCCGGCCACCATCTCCCGGACCGTGATCGGCGGCTGAACATCTGCCCATGACCCATCTGGCCCGTGACCTGGGTATACCGTTCACCGACACCACCACGCCGCCCGTGACGGTGCCGTCGTCGAGGGGAACATCTCCGCTTACCCTTGTGTTGAAACGCAGGTACGCGAGCCCGAAGGGGCCCCGCGTCACGACACGGAGGACGAATTGACCCAGTCAGATACCCAGCAGGTCCACGAGTTGATCATCGTCGGATCCGGGCCTGCCGGTTACACCGCGGCAATCTATGCGGCGCGTGCCGAGCTTGCCCCGATCGTCTTCGAGGGGACCCAGTTCGGCGGCGCACTGATGACCACCACCGAAGTCGAGAACTTCCCCGGCTTCCAGAACGGTATCCAGGGTCCGGAACTGATGGACGAGATGCGCGAACAGGCCATCCGCTTCGGTGCCGACCTGCGCATGGAGGATGTCGACGAACTGCACCTGCACGGCGAGGTCAAGGAGGTCGTCGCCGGCGGCGAGACCTACCGCGCCCGGGCAGTGATCCTGGCGATGGGCGCGGCCGCCCGCTACCTCGGCATCGAGGGCGAACAGCAACTCCTCGGCCGTGGGGTTTCGTCATGTGCCACGTGTGACGGCTTCTTCTTCAAGGACCAGGACATCGCGGTGATCGGCGGCGGCGACTCGGCTATGGAGGAGGCAACCTTCCTCACCAAGTTCGCACGTACCGTCACCCTGATCCATCGGCGTGACGAATTCCGGGCGTCGCGGATCATGCTCGAGCGCGCCCGGAACAACGACAAGATCCGCTTTGTCACCAACTCTGCGGTCAAGTCGGTCGTCGGCGATGGATCGGTCATCGGTCTCGAACTCATCGACACCCGCACCGGTGACACCCGGACCATCGACGTGACCGGCATGTTCGTCGCGATCGGCCACGACCCGCGCAGCGCACTCGTTCGCGACCAGGTCGACCTCGATTCCGACGGATACGTGCAGGTCGCAGGCCGCACCACCTACACCTCGATACCTGGCGTCTTCGCCGCCGGCGACCTCGTCGACCACACCTACCGCCAGGCGGTCACCGCGGCGGGCAGCGGATGTTCGGCCGCCATCGACGCCGAGCGCTGGCTCGCCGATCAGGGCGATATCGAGCCGACACCCATCGAGGGTGATGTGGTCGTCGTCGACGCCCGCAGCTGACCGGCCGGACTCGTCACCATCCACCACAGACGCCAATCCACACAGGAGGAATCACTCATGGGAGCAAATACCGTCCCCGTCACCGACGCCACATTCAAGGATGCCGTCCTCGACTCGGACAAACCGGTGCTCGTCGACTTCTGGGCCACCTGGTGCGGCCCGTGCCGCATGGTTGCGCCGGTACTCGAGGAGATCGCCGATGCGCACAGCGAGAAGCTGACCGTCGCCAAGCTCGACGTCGACGCCAATCCTGCGACAGCGCGTGACTTCCAGATCATGTCGATCCCGACCATGATCCTGTTCGAGAACGGCAAGCCCACGAAGACGATCGTCGGCGCCAAGGGCAAGGCCGCCCTACTGCGCGAATTGGATTCGGTCGTCGGCAGCAACGCCTGACATCGTGTGACATAGGACGGGCGCTGTCACCAGCATCTGCGCAGGTGACAGCGCCCGTCGCGGTATTGTGACCTCATTCGGTTTGGCCCATGTGGGCCGAACTGAAAGAATGCTCGTGGTTCTGCCGAATGCGATCAGCGTCAAGCACCGGCGTCGAATCGCAATCCGCGCGGACAACGGCCGTCCAGCGCGACCAAGGAGTCTTCAGATGCCACTATTCCGACTGGGTGATCAGGGATCGGCGGTTGTCGAGGTCCGTTCCATCCTCGCCGGACAAGGTCTCCTCCCCACCTCGATCGGTCGGCACGCCGCTGACGAGGGGACCAGTGATCTCTTCGATTCCGACACCGACCAGGCGGTTCGGGCCTTCCAGCAGCGGCGCGGACTGATCGTCGACGGCATCGTCGGTCCGGCGACGTACCGCGCCCTCCGCGAAGCCTCCTATCAGCTCGGTGCCCGCGTGTTGGCGTTCCGCTTCTCGGCACCGATGGTCGGCGACGACGTGGCAACCCTGCAGAGCCGCCTACAGAATCTCGGCTACTACACCGCCCTCGTCGACGGCACCTTCGGCGAGACGACCCACAATGCGGTCTGCCTGTACCAGAGCGAATACGGACTCTTCGCCGACGGTATCTGCGGACCCGCGACCCTGCGATCACTCGAACGTCTCGGCACCCGGGTGACCGGTGGTTCGCCGCTGGCCATTCGAGAAGAAGAGCACGTCCGTCGGTCCGGGCCCCGACTGTCGGGCAAACGAATCGTCATCGACCCGGGATCCGGTGGCCTCCACGATCTCTCGTCCGGCGCACTTGCCGATGACGAAAGTCGGCTGCTCTGGGATCTCGCCGCACGCCTCGAGGGCCGGATGGCTGCCGCCGGCATGGAAACGTTTCTGTCGCACGACGGCCGGGGCCGCCCCACCGACGAAGAACGCGCCCGCGTCGCCAACATGATCGACGCCGACGTGATGATCTCGTTGCGTGTCGGCCACTATCCGAGCGCGACCGCGAACGGAGTGGCCGCCTTCTACTTCGGCAACAGCCACGGCTCATTTTCGACGATCGGCCGCAATCTCGCCGGATTCATCCAGCGCGAGATCGCCGCGCGCACTCCGTTGACCGACTGCCGGACCCACGAACGCACGTGGGAAGTGTTGCGCCTCACCAGAATGCCCGTCGCCATGCTCGACGTCGGATATATCACCAACCCCGACGACGCCGGCGTCCTCGACGACCCCGACTACCGCAACGTGATCGCCGAGGCAATCCTCGTCGCCGTCAAGCGACTTTATCTCCTCGGTGATGACGACCGGCCCACCGGCACTTACACCTTTGCCGATCTTCTTGCCGCCGAAGAGATTTCCTGACGCAACTGCGAAAGACCCTGTAGTGCACCGTATTTCGGTGCAAATCGCATCTACTGACAGCTCAGCTACGTCGACTCAATTGCGTCGACCCACTGGCGCGAAGGTCCGTTCCTTGCCGGTGACGTCGATGGCCGCCATCACGATGAGCTTCTCCAACGCCCCCTCGACCTCTGACTTCCAGCCGAGTCCTTCGTCGAGTTCCAGTCGTAGACGCGGGAACCGAGCATGTGAAGCGACCACGTCAAACCCGGAGTCCTTGAGGAAACCGGCGTCGAGCAGGCATCGCAGACAGAGATCTGTTTGCGGACTGTCCAGAATTTCACGTGCGACGCTGACGATCTCTTCATCGGACCATTCGCTGATGTCGCGCATCCCCGGCGCCGCATCGCTGTCGGGACCAGGTCGCGTCTCGGCACGCTCATCACCTTCGGCGCCGACGGCCTGACTGCCGCCGCCGCCGCGAACAAGTCCGAATGCCTCCACCGCGCGCACACCGCGTCGCATCAAGTCGACGACGACCGCATCCAGGAGGGGAGTGGCGACTTCCTCATAGCCCGGCTCCACGTGAATCGCGGAGAGAAGGACGGCGTCGGCACTCACCGGTGAGGTGGGGAACAGTTGCGAACGCGGAACACGCCCCGGCGGGGCATAGAACGCAGCGCCGACGATCACACCGGTCGCCGGGTCGGTGGCAATCTGACCGCACGCGCCCCACTCCAGTAGCGCCGCGGATATCCACGCTTCCTTGTCGAACTCGCTCTCGAACGCACCATGGTCGGTCGAGAAGCGGGTCAGTGGGTCCCGGGTACCCGGATCGACCTCCCAGAAGACACATCGACGGGCATGCGGCGGCAACGAGTCGAATGACTCCAAACTCAGCCGCGACACCACGGGTTCCATGTCAGATCATCCGTCCCAAATCTGGATCTACGTCGAGACCTGATGTGCCCCAAATACTTTCGGGTCCGGTCGGCGTTCGAACAATCAGATGCGTCACTGTGACGTTACTCCCGGGAGTCCTTGGTCGTGAAAACTCGTCGTCAAAATCACTTCCTCGGATCGATCACGCCGATGATCCGCTGTAGGTCATCCACCGACCCGAACTCGACCACGATCTTGCCCTTACGCTTGCCCAGACTCACGGTCACGCGTGTATCCAACTGGTCCGAGAGACGTTCCGCGAGATCCTGCAACCCCGGCATCTGCATCGGCTTGCGTTTCGCAGTCGAACTCGGCGCTGACGAATCGCCATCGCGATTCGCCAGCGTCACCGCTTCCTCGGTCGCACGCACGGACAGGCCTTCGGCAACGATTCGAGCGGCCAACACCTCCTGCGCGTCACTGCCGGTCTCGAGGGAGAGGAGTGCCCGGGCATGGCCGGCCGAAAGCACACCGGCAGCGACTCGCCGTTGCACCGGGATCGGGAGCTTCAGCAGCCGGATCATGTTGGTGATGACCGGCCGGGAACGGCCCAGCCGCGCCGCCAGTTCTTCATGTGTCACGTCGAACTCCTCGAGCAGCTGCTGGTAGGCCGCCGCTTCTTCGAGGGGATTCAACTGAGCGCGGTGGATGTTCTCCAACAGCGCGTCGCGCAACATTTCGCTGTCCGGCGTCTCGCGCACGATCGCCGGGATGGCGTCGAGTCCGGCCTCCTGACTCGCACGCCACCGGCGCTCGCCCATGACGATCTGATACTCGACGCCGCCTGCGGTCGGCTTCGACAGTTTGCGGACCACGATGGGCTGCATGAGCCCGAACTCGCGAATCGAGTGGATCAATTCGTTGAGGGCGTCCTCGTCGAAGACGGTGCGCGGCTGATGCGGGTTCGGCTGGATGATCTGCGGCGGAAGTTCTCGGTACACCGCCCCGACCTCATCGGGTGTGCCGGCCGGCGTCGGGGGAGTAGGAGCCGAGCTTCCGGAACCGGCGCCCGCTGCGGGGTTCGAGGCTGGGGCATTGCTCGGTGCGGTTGCGCCGGTGGTGCCGGTGCCCAGCACGACATCGGCAGCCGCGGAGCCCAGCTTGGGTGCGGTCGGATCATCATCGGTCGGGCCGGTCGGGATCAACGCCGCCAATCCACGGCCGAGGCCACCACGCCGCTGTACGGTCTCTTTCTGACTCACTTCATTCCTCTCCGAGAGGCTGGTGCTGGAGGTACGTCATCTTCGGTAGTACAGCGTTCAGGACGTACGCGGCGCGATCGTCGAGGCACGCATCGCGACTTCGCGTGCGGCATCGAGATAGCTCATTGATCCACGTGAACCCGGGTCGTATTCGATGATCGTCATGCCGTAGCCGGGCGCCTCGGAGACCTTCACGCTGCGCGGAATGATCGTCGACAGCACCTTGTCGCCGAAGTGCCGACGTACTTCCTCAGCCACCTGGTCGGCAAGCTTGGTGCGGCCGTCATACATCGTCAGCACAATCGTCGACACGTGGAGATCCTTGTTGAGATGCGCTTGAACGAGCTCGATGTTTCGAAGCAGCTGTCCGACGCCTTCGAGCGCGTAGTACTCACACTGGATCGGGATGAGCACCTCACGCGCCGCGACCATCGCGTTGACGGTCAGTAGACCCAGCGATGGCGGGCAATCGATGAAGATGTAGTCGAAGCCGTATTCCTTGATCGCCTCGTCGCTCAGTGCATTACGAAGGCGATTCTCGCGTGCGACCAGCGACACCAACTCGATCTCGGCTCCGGCCAGATCTAGCGTCGCAGGAATGCAGAAAAGATTCGGGTAGCTCGGACTCTGCTTGATGGCTTCGCGGACGCCGACCTCACCGAGGAGCAGTTCGTAGACAGACGCGATGTCGGGCGCCCGATGATCGATGCCAAGGGCCGTGCTCGCATTTCCTTGAGGATCGAGGTCTACGACGAGGACCCGCAAACCATGGACGGCCAGACCTGCCGCCAGGTTCACCGCGGTGGTCGTCTTACCGACCCCACCCTTTTGATTTGCGACCGTGAGCACGCGGGTCGCTCCCGGGCGGGGCAGTTGCCCGGACGCTCCCGGTGTCAGTACCTGGCTCGCGCGTGCCGCCGCGGCGGCGATCGGTGTATCGGCGAGCGAGTTCGCCGATGCGCGGTTCGTGTTCGAGGGGACGGTTTCACGTGAAACGTTCGGGTCTTGCTCGACCACGCTGGGACTCCTTTGCCCGACAAATGACGCGTCACCGGGGATATCCGAGGTGTTCGTTGACGCCCTTCTATTCTGCGCCCTGCGACCGATCCGCACCAATTACCTCCCTGCCCGACGAGCACCTGACCGACGCTGCCGATCCGCCCGCTTCGTTTTCGATGGTTGCGATCTGCTGACCCGATCATTTCGGATGCCTACGACAACCGTAGTCGGCGGGTCGATGATGCCCACACCGCACTGCCGAACCGTCAGGTCCTCGATGCCGAGCCGCTCAACGGCTGCGCGATGCGTCATGATCTCCTCGCTCGCGGACGACCCCTTGATCGCGATCAGACGCCCGCCCGGACGTATCAACGGAGCCGACCACGCAACGAGGCGATCCATCGGAGCAACTGCACGGGACGTCACCACGTCCGCCAGATCAAGCGCGGATCGCACCGAACCATCTTCCGCGCGACCCCGCACGATGGCCACGTCCAGTCCGAGCGACTCCACAACCTCCGCCAAAAAGGTCGTTCGGCGCAGCAGTGGCTCGACCAACGTGATCCGGAGATCGGGGCGCGCCAAGGCCAATGGGATGCCCGGCAGTCCGGCGCCACTCCCGATATCGATGACGGACTGGCCCTGGCCGATCGCTTCGCCGAGCACCGCGCAGTTGACGAGATGCCGATCCCACAGCCGCGGGACCTCACGCGGGCCGATCAGCCCGCGGGCGATTCCGTCGCCGGCGAGTCGCTCGCGATAGAACTCGGCCATTCCCAACCGGTCGCCGAAGACATCCTGTGCCGATGGGGGAGGGGAGTGGTCGGCGTCGACCGCATCCGATTCATCCTGACCCGGCTCGCCAGGACGACTGTCTTCGCCCGCGGACTCTTGTTTCACGTGAAACCCACTCCTATCGTCCTCGGCGATCCGCACGACCGTTTCACGTGAAACACCGAATGACATGTATGTGATTCATGGACCCACAAACGACAAAGTCCCGGCCGAGGCCGGGACTTCATCTTCACTGATCGTCTAGCTGGTGTCACTCGATCTTGATAACCACGACCCGACGCTTGGGCTCGACGCCCTCGCTCTCACTCATCACACCGTCGACCGCGGCAACCGCGTCGTGGACGATCTTGCGCTCGAACGGGGTCATCGGATCCATCGCCTCGCGACCACCATTGTCGCGGACGCGCTCGGCCACGTCGGTGCCGATTCGTGCGAGGCGCTCACGTCGATCCGCCCGCCACCGCGCAATGTCAAGCATCAGCCGGCTGCGATCTCCGGTCACCTGCTGCACGGCCAGCCGCGTCAATTCCTGCAGCGCGTCCAGGATCTCTCCGTTGCGCCCGACCAGCTTCGCGAGATCGTCGCCACCATCGATGCTGACGATCGCGCGGTCGCCGTCGACATCGAGATCGATGTCGCCGTCGAAGTCCAGGACATCGAGCAGCTGTTCCAGATAGTCCCCGGCGATTTCGCCTTCTTCGAACAGCCGGTCACCGTCGTCCGCCTCTTCGTCGTCCGCGTCAGCAGCGTCGGCATCAGCAGCGCCGGCATAGCTCTCGGTCGCATCGCTCTCGACAATGGGGGAGTCGGCTTCGACGGCTACGTTCTGCTCAGCGTTCTGGGGGTCGACGTCCTGAGCATCCGACTCGGTCGCGCCTGGCTCTCCGTGCGTCGTGGTCTCAGCTGTCATCTCTCGGTCCCACCTTCTTGTTCGTAACTGCAATGTCTATCGCGGTCCCCGGCGTGATGCCGGCCCACGGAGCCGAATGGATCAGCGCCGGCCGCCCTTGCGGCCGCTTCGCTTTCCACCCTTCTTCGATGTCTGGTTCTTGGACTTCGGGGCGGACCCGCCGGCGCCCCGCGCTGCCGGTTTCTGGCCCGGTCTGGGCTTGGTATCGGGGACGGCACCGTTCACCGTGGCACCACCGCCATCAGAATCACTCTTGCCGGTTCCGGCCGGGTCGGAGCGTGCGGCGCTCGCGGTGCCGTCGGTATCCGCGGCTGCTCCATCCGTCGCCGTCACTGCGGGCTCCGATCCACCCCGGGACAGAAAGCCCTTGGTGAGCCGGTCCTTCAATGACTCGCTGTTCGGTGTGCCGGCGGTGGCGGTGGCGTCCGAACCCTTCGTCAATTCGACACCACTACCCGAACCGGACCCGCTGCTCGAGCCCCCATCCTGGGCGTCGTCCGGCTTCTTCGACCGATCGGGCTTCACCCCCGGCTTGGGCGCATTGGCTTTCAACTTCTCTTGCTTGGCGACGCGCGCTTCTTCCTCTTCGCGCGCGATCCGGCCGAACACGAGATGTTGCTGACCATAGGTCCAGACGTTGTTACTCATCCAGTACAGAAGGATGGCGACGGGGAAGAACGCACCGGTCACGAGGATGCCGAGCGGGAAGACGTAGAGCGCCAACAGATTCATCATGCGGGTCTGCGGATTCTCCAGCGCAGCCTCCGGCTGACGTGCGACGGACGCCCGTGAGTTCATGTGCGTGGCGATCGAGGCGATGATCATCATCGGGATGACGACGATCGCGATGTCGACCCGGGTGAAGTCGATCGGATGTCCGGGCTGGACGAATGCGGTCCATTCGGTCTTGGGCTCGGTGATGAACGAGGAGAGCGGAACCCCGAAGAGTCGAGCGTCGAGGAAGTTCTGCACCTGGTCGACGTTGAAGATGTAGTTGCCGGACGCTCTGGTCTGCTCCGGCGTCATTCCGAGTTGGCCCATGCCCGTCGCGGTGCGGTTGAACGACCGCAACACGTGGAACAAACCGATGAACACGGGAACCTGCAGGAGCATCGGCAAGCAGCCGAGCAGGGGATTGAACCCGTGCTCCTTCTGCAGTTTCTGCATCTCCTCGGTCATCTTGACGCGATCCTTGGCGTACTTCTTCCGGATCGCCTGCAGCTGCGGATTGATCTCCTGCATCTTCTTCGTGGTGCGGATCTGCTTCACGAAGGGCTTGTAGAGGATGGCGCGCAGGGTGAACACAAGGAACACGACCGACAGTGCCCACGCGACGCCGTCACCGCCGGGGGAGTTGGGCGTGATGAAGTCGAACAGCCAGTGCCAGAACCACATGATCGCGGATACCGGCCAATAGATGAAGTTCAGCACGGGTCAGCTATCCCTCACTTCCATAGATGCGCGAACGCCGCAATCGGCGATGCGATACGACGTTTCCGCCGCAGTATTCGGACCAGCTGCGTTCGGTCCGACTGGGTCCGTCACCGGCGCACGATGCCGGAACCCACGTTCGGGCACCGGGTCATAACCAGGTTTGTGCCACGGCCCACATTTGAGCAGCCGCAGGATCGATAATGCTCCGCCGTGGACGAAGCCGCGGGTGGTGAGCGCCTCCACCGCATACGCCGAGCAGGTCGGTTCGAACCGGCACGTCGGCAGCCGCAACGGCGACACCCACGTTCGGTACAGCTCGATGAGAAAGATCATCGCGTTGCGCGGGAACAGATACAGCCACCGTCGCACACCTCTACCGGCATCATCCGACGACCGCGGACCGGACTCTCGCACTTCCGCGGTCATACCGGGCCACCGAAGTCGGTGATCGTTGTCGTCAATTCACGAACCCGCTTGCGCGCCAAAACTTCTCGCAACTGGACGGCCAGTTCGTCGCTGGTGCGTTCAGCCGCCCCGGGCAGGGCCCGGACGACGACGAACGATTCGGGGGCCGGCACCGCAGCAGACACCTCGCGGAACGCCGCCCGAAGTCGACGGGCCACACGGTGACGGATCACCGCCGGTCCCACAGACTTACTGACGATCAAACCGAGCCAGGGGCCACCGGCCATCGCGAGCCGGTTACGGCGTCCCGACGGATCCGGCCACGCGCCCGGTACCACCGCGACGCTGACCACCAGATCACGCGTCGAAGACCGCACGCCGCGTTTCAGCGTGCGGGAGAAGTCGGACCCGCGAGTGATCCGATGTTGGGCCGTCATCATCGAGCAACACGAAGCCGGTCGGACACCAGGTCGCGACCGGCAGCGTAGATCGAGATCAGGCCGTGAGCTTCGTGCGGCCCTTGGTACGACGGCTGTTGACGATGGCACGACCCGCACGGGTGCGCATACGCAACCGGAAGCCGTGCACGCGTGCGCGACGACGATTGTTGGGCTGGAAAGTCCGCTTTCCCTTGGCCACGGTGACTCCTTGTGCTCGGTGACATGGGCGCGCCGCCTTGTGCGCGTTCCCACATCCTGTGGTGGTCTCTGCTTATCCTGATTCGGTGCCGGACTCATGCCGGTTGGTGGCGCCGCTCCCATTGCCGGCGAACCTCGACAGCACTGGTAACGACGTGATCCACCGCAAATCCGCAACCTGGATGACCAGTCGAGAGTACGGGAGTCGACCCGACCAAATCAAACGCGGGGTTTTGCCGCAGGCCAACGCCGTCTGTACCTGATCGACTGCCGCCGGTTCACCCGTTCGACGGATTACGACGCGGATTTCGTTGTCGGGGCACGACAGGGTCTGTTACCGTTCTCGAAGGCAAGCTGCACTCGCGGCGAGCGGTGTCGACGAACCCGCCTGGCCTGTCCGCCGTTCCCCTTTTATTCACAGCTGTGGATAACTGTGTGGACAAGTCCGTTACACAGGGTCAAGGTGGTATCCGTCCGCACCGATACTGGTAGTTTCATCGTGGCGGAAGCCGGAACGTACGCCACATCGAGGACTGGCGTCGCATGCACGGTACGTGCCCGGTGACCAGCGCGGAACGTGCCCGGTGACCTCACCGGCGTTCACACCAGACGTCGAGCAGGAGGTTCACTGTGACATCAGATCGCGACTCCTTCGGCGAGGTCTGGGCCCAGGTCGTCGCCGAACTCAACAACGACGCCGCCAACCACGAACCGCTCAGCCGGCAGCAAAAGGCGTGGTTGTCCCTTGTTCAGCCACTCAACCTGGCTGAGGGCTTCGCACTGCTGGCCGTGCCGACCCCGCTCGTGCAGGAACAGATCGAACGCAATCTGCGCGACACGATCCGTGCCACCTTGAGTCGCCACCTCGGCCAACCGGTCGACCTGGGTGTGCGCACCGCCACCCCGGCCCCGGTCGTCGAGGCCGCCGCAGATCTCGGGACCCCGGCGCCGACGGTGTTCGACGAGGCCACCCGCGTCCTCCCACACGATCCCGGCATCGACGGCGCCGCACCCGCCGATCCCTTCGGCAAGACCGGCGCCACCGGGTCGTTGCCCGACACCTTTCCGTCGCCCGCACACAACGGGGGGACGGCGGAGACATCGGATCGCGGTACCGGCCCGTCACCCGGGGCCCAGTGGTCGTCGTACTTCGCCGAGCGCCCGACCGGCTCGGCGGGGTCGTCGAGCTCACCGGTGAGTCTCAACCCGAAGTACACCTTCGACACCTTCGTCATCGGCGCCTCCAACCGTTTTGCCCACGCCTCCGCGGTCGCCGTGGCCGAGGCCCCGGCGCGCGCGTACAACCCCCTGTTCATCTGGGGCGAGTCCGGTCTGGGCAAGACCCACCTCCTTCACGCGGCCGGTCACTACGCGCAACGCCTCTTCCCCGGGATGCGGGTCAAGTACGTCTCCACCGAAGAATTCACCAACGACTTCATCAACTCGCTGCGTGATGATCGCCGCGTCGCTTTCAAACGGCGCTACCGCGACGTCGATATCCTTCTCGTCGACGACATCCAGTTCCTGATCGGCAAAGAAGGCATCCAGGAAGAGTTCTTCCACACCTTCAACACCCTCCACAACACCAGCAAACAGATCGTCATCTCGTCCGATCGACCGCCCAAACAGCTTGCGACGCTTGAGGATCGGCTCCGAACCCGGTTCGAATGGGGGCTCATCACCGACGTCCAGCCGCCGGATCTGGAAACGCGTATCGCCATCTTGCGCAAGAAAGCGCAGATGGACAACATCGCCGTGCCCGACGACGTGCTCGAGCTGATCGCCTCCAAGATCGAACGCAACATCCGCGAGCTCGAGGGTGCGCTGATCCGCGTCACCGCCTTTGCCTCGCTGAACAACACCGAGCTCGACAAATCGCTCGCCGACGTCGTCCTGCAGGCCTTGCTCCCCAACTCGGGAACCCTCGAGATCAGTGCCGCGGGCATTCTGGCGATCACTGCCGAGTACTTCGACATCTCCGTCGACGAACTCCGTGGGCCGGGCAAGACCAGGGCGATCGCCCAGGCGCGGCAGATCTCGATGTATCTGTGCCGCGAGCTCACCGACCTGTCGCTGCCGAAGATCGGTGAAACCTTCGACCGCGACCACACCACGGTGATGTATGCCGAGCGCAAGATCCGCAAGGAGATGGCCGAGCGACGCAAGGTCTACGACCACGTCCAGGAACTCACCGCTCGAATCAAACAACGCGCCGACCGCTGACCCTCCGGGCTGCCGTCCCCGCTCTGCACCGTCCCCGCTCTGCCGGTGCCGCCCTACGCGGCGCCTGGTACCGCCCGCGCCTCATACTGCCCCGCGGTTTCCGCGTCCACAGTTTCCGCGCCCTGCGGGTCCGCACAACCGCAAACCCTCGAGGTGCGCCCGAGCGTTTCGCGCGGGCGACGGTCGTCGTCGTGCCTTCGGATCGGCGGGATTCGGCGCCGAATCCCCACTGCCGAGCCTGTGGATACACCTTGGGATCGACGGCCCGGATCTGTGCATGGATGGTGGACGGGAGACGAACAACAACCTTCATCCACATCGGCACCCCCAACACCCCACGACTCATCCACCGACACTCCACATCCGGATCCGGCACGTACGCTCGGCGAACACCAGGATCTCCACAGGATCCACAGGACCTATGACTATTGTTGATTTCTCTTTCAAGAGATCTGTTTTGAAGAAGGATGTGTGTACACACCCACACCGGCCGCACTCGCCGACATCGCCTCGTCGCGGCGTGGCGACTTGACCCCAACCACCCACCTACACGCTTCGTCGTTCTAGAGTGGGAACTCCCGATTCTGGTCGGTCGCGTCTTCGACTGTGTCGGCCCGCGAATCGGTACGAGCCCAGAACGACCAAGGCAGATGAGAGAAGGGCGCACCCTAAGTCATGAAGTTTCGTGTCGCGCGCGACCAGTTCGCCGATTCCGTCGCCTGGGTTGCCCGAAGCCTGCCGTCCCGTCCGCCGGTCCCGGTACTCGGCTGTGTCGTCCTCGACGCTCCCGATGAGGCGGGCTCCGGTGACGCCAACGCCGGGCTGACGATCTCGGGTTTCGACTACGAGGTGTCGGCCCAGGAATCGATCGCGGCCGAGATCGCCGAGCCCGGCAAGGTGCTGGTCTCGGGCCGGCTCCTCGCCGATATCACCCGGGCCCTGCCCAACAAGCCGGTCGATGTGACGCTGGATGGCTCCCGGGTCACGATCACCTGCGGTAGCGCAAAGTTCTCCCTGCCGACGATGCCCGTCGAGGACTACCCACAGCTACCCGATGTACCCACCGTCACCGGGTCGATCCCGGCGGGCTTGTTCGCCGAGGCGGTGTCGCAGGTCGCGGTGGCCGCCGGCCGCGACGACACACTGCCGATGCTCACCGGTGTCCGGGTCGAGATCGAGGGCAACACCGTCGTACTGGCAGCCACCGACCGCTTCCGGCTCGCGGTGCGTGAACTCGAGTGGCAGCCCAATCAGCCCGACGTCAGTGGTGCGGTTCTCGTGCCGGCCAAGACGCTGTCGGAAAGCGCGAAGACCGCCGGCGCCGAGGGCACCGGATCGGTGCGTCTGGCGTTCGGTGCGGGTGACGGCGTCGGCGCCGAGGGCATCATGGGCATTCTCGGTGAGGCCAAACAGAACACCACGCGTCTGCTCGACGCCGAGTTCCCCAAGTTCCGCCAGCTGCTGCCCGCGGCGCACACCGCGGTCGCGACGGTCGAGAGTGCGCCGTTGATCGAGGCGATCAAGCGGGTCGCCCTCGTCGCCGAGCGCGGTGCCCAGGTCCGGATGGAGTTCACCGAGGGATCCGTGCTGCTCACCGCCGGTGGCGATGAGGCAGGTAAGGCAGAGGAAGAACTTCCGGTCGAGTTCCGTGGCGAGCCGCTGACGATCGCATTCAATCCCGGCTATCTGCAAGATGGCCTCTCGGCGATCAACGCCAAATCGGTCGACTTCGGGTTCACCACGCCGAGCCGTCCCGCCGTGTTGCGGATATCGACCGGTGATGAGCCGGTCGCCGACGAGTCGGGTGCGTTCGTCGCCCCCGACAGCGCCTTCAGCTATCTGCTGATGCCGGTGCGCCTGCCTGGCTGAACCGGCCTCCGCAGGACCGAAGCCCGGGTACCGACCACAACCTCGGAAGGATCTCGAATGCAGCTGGGACTCGTTGGTCTGGGAAAGATGGGTGCCAACATGGCCACCCGTATCGTCGGAGCGGGCCATGAGGTGATCGGTTACGATCCGCGTCCCGACGTCTCCGACGTCGGCTCACTCGCCGATCTGGTCGACGCTCTCGAGGCGCCGCGCGCGATCTGGGTGATGGTTCCGTCCGGGGATCCCACACGGACCACGATTGCCTCGCTCGGCAAGCTACTCGCCCCCGGCGACATCGTCATCGACGGTGGCAATTCTCGCTACACCGACGATCTTGAACACGCAAAAGTGTTGCAGGCCAATGGGATCGGGTATATCGATTGTGGTGTGTCGGGTGGCGTCTGGGGCCTGGACAACGGTTACGGCCTGATGGCCGGTGGGGCAAACGTCGACATCGAGCGCCTTCTGCCGGTCTTTGATGCGCTGCGCCCCGAAGGTGAGCGTGCCGACGGATTCGTGCATGCCGGTCCGGTCGGTGCCGGTCACTACGCGAAGATGGTGCACAACGGCATCGAGTACGGGCTGATGCATGCCTACGGCGAAGGATATGAACTCCTGTCGGCCGAGCCGCTGATCACCGACGTCGAGGGCACGCTGCGCGCCTGGACCCACGGCACCGTCATCCGGTCCTGGCTGCTCGATCTGCTAGTCCGGGCACTGCAAGAGGATCCGGGTCTGGCCGAGATCTCCGATTACACAACCGACTCCGGTGAAGGCCGGTGGACGGTCGAGGAGGCCATCCGCCATTCGGTTCCGGCCAATGTGATCTCGGCCGCGCTGTTCGCCCGCTTCGCGTCGCGTCAGGATGACTCACCGGCATTGAAAGCCGTTTCGGCACTGCGTAATCAGTTCGGCGGGCACGCCGTCCACGACACCGCAGGCCGCGCGGTCGGCGAGACCGGCTCGCCGCCGACCGCCGGGTAACCGTGTTCGTCCGCGAACTTCATCTGCGCGATTTCCGCTCGTGGACCCAGGTGGATCTCGAACTCGCGCCGGGGCCGGTGATCATCACCGGCAGAAACGGTTTCGGGAAGACCAATCTGCTCGAGGCACTGTTCTACCTGTCCACCATGCGGTCGCACCGCGTCTCCTCGGATGCTCCGCTGGTCCGGTCGTCGAGGTCCTCGGCAATGGTGACCGTGACGGTCGAGAATGCGGGCCGGGAATTGACCGCTGCGTTGCAGATCAATGCCGAGGGCGCCAACAAGGCATGGCTCAACACCGCGCCGCAGCGCCGGCCTCGTGATCTGCTCGGCGTCCTGCGGACCGTGTTGTTCGCTCCGGAGGATCTGCTGCTCGTCCGAGGGGATCCCGGCGATCGTCGGCGGTTCGTCGATGAGCTTGTCGCACAACGTGGTCCGCGGTTGGCCGCCGCCCGGTCAGACTATGACAAGGTACTGCGTCAACGCTCGGCGCTGCTGAAGACGGCGGGTGCGGCGTTGCGCCGCGGTGGCTCCGACGCCGACTCGGTGATCAGCACGCTCGACGTGTGGGATTCCCAGCTCGCCGATCTCGGGGGCCAGGTCACCGCCGCGCGAATTGACGTATTGGCAGAACTCCAGCCGCATTTCGCCGCCTCGTATTCGGCGATTGCACCGCATTCGCGTCCGGCAACCCTGCGCTATCGGGCCAGTGTCGGCGACGAGATCCTCCCGCCGGCCGGTGAGACCGCGAATGTCGAGGCCATCGCCACCACACTGCTGTCCCGGCTCGGCGAGATCCGCACCAAGGAGATCGAACGCGGACTGTCCCTGGTGGGCCCACACCGCGACGACGTCGACCTGGTGCTCGGCGATGACATCGCGAAAGGCTTTGCCAGCCATGGCGAATCATGGTCGCTGGCACTAGCCCTGCGCCTGGGGACCGTCGAGTTGGCGCGCGCGGAGGGCGTCGAGCCGGTCATCATGCTCGACGACGTGTTCGCCGAACTCGACGCCGCACGTCGGCGCAAGCTCGCCGAGTTCACGGCGGGCGCCGAGCAGCTGCTCATCACCGCGGCCGTCGCCGATGATATTCCGGAGGGCATCGGCGGTTGCCGGATCGGGGTCGTCATGCTCGACGAGGACGGAGTTCGGCGCTCGGTGCTGCGCACCGATACCCCGGACGATCCGGGCGAGAGCGCCGACACGTCTGACTTGTCGGACCCATCGGACAGAATCACACCATGACCGGAGAACCGGACCCGACGCCAGATCCGGCCCGCCCGGCCCAGCCCGGCGGGCAGACCGGCTATGAGCGAGCCCGCCAGGCTCTCGAGGAGGCGCGGGCGACGGCGCGCGCCGCAGGCAAGTCGGTGGGTCAGGGCCGCGCTTCACCGCCGCGTCGCCGCTCCCCGATTCGCTCCGGCGGCCGTCGGCGCTGGTCGGGGTCCGGCCCGGACGCCCGCGATCCACAGCCTTTCGGCCGGCTCGTGGGTGGCGTGGCCCGCGAGCGCGGGTGGCAACCGCGTATCGCCGAGGGCACGCTGTTCGGGATGTGGGAGCAGATCGTCGGCTCCGACATCTCCTCGCACGCGACGCCGAATGAGTTGCGCGACAACGTGTTGTACGTGCAGGCCGAGTCGACCGCATGGGCCACCCAACTGCGGTACGTCCAGTCGCAGATCATCGCGAAGATCGCGGCTGCCGTCGGTGACGGGGTGGTGACGTCGTTGCGGATCACCGGGCCGAAAGGACCCTCGTGGCGCAAGGGTGAGCGTCACGTCCGTGGTCGGGGGCCGCGCGACACCTACGGCTGAGCACGCTAGCCGCTCTGCGGTCCGGCGCGGTGGGGCCACGACAACTTCCCGTCAGCTCGACTCAGAGCCAGATTTCCTCCCCGGACCACAACCGGACCGGCAGATGTCGGAAATAATCGGCCTGTGTGCAAATCAGCGGCTCCAGATGTCGTGTTCTATGCGACTGAGGCAGTACACTGGAGCCAGTAGTCCCGGCAAGGGGGATCAGCCGCCCGCGACGGCACCGGTGACATGTGGAGTTCATCCACCACAGAGGACCGTGCGGGCGCTTTGTGCTGATTTCCTCACCACCGTCGGGATCGTCGAGAGCAGAACAGGAGCGGACGCACCTCGTGGCCGACAACAGTGACAAGACCGATGGTTCGGGATCGAAGAAGCCTCGGAAGAAGCCGTCCGAATACGGCGCCGAGTCGATCAGCATCCTCGAAGGACTCGAGGCGGTGCGCAAACGTCCGGGTATGTACATCGGATCCACCGGTGAACGTGGCCTCCATCACCTCATCTGGGAGGTGGTGGACAACTCGGTCGACGAGGCGATGGCCGGATTCGCCACCAAGGTAGACGTAACCCTGCTCGAGGACGGCGGCGTCCAGGTCGTCGACGACGGCCGAGGGATACCCGTCGCCATGCATGCCACCGGGGTGCCGACCATCGAGGTCGTGATGACCCAGCTGCACGCCGGCGGCAAGTTCGACTCCGACTCGTATGCGGTCTCCGGCGGTCTGCACGGTGTGGGCATCTCCGTCGTCAACGCCTTGTCGAGCAAGGTCGAGGTCGAGGTCGACGTCAACGGATCGCATTGGACCGAGACCTTCACCGATTCCAAGCCGGACGGTCTCATCCAGGGCGCCCCGACCCGCAAGACCGGCACCACGGTGCGCTTCTGGCCGGATTCGACGATCTTCACCGAGACCACCGAGTTCAACGCGGAGACGGTCTCGCGGCGCCTGCAGGAGATGGCATTCCTGAACAAGGGTCTGACCATCACCCTGACCGACTGCCGGCCCAAGGCACTCGAGGCGCCGGGCAAGCCCGACGACGACGCCGAGGGTGATCCCGATACCGCCGAGGTGGTGCAGTCCGAGCAGCAAAAGGCCGTGGCCGCAGCAAAACCCAAGACGCGCACCTATCACTATCCGGACGGTCTGGTCGACTACATCAAGCACCTGAACCGCACCAAGCATCCGATCCACAAGTCGGTCATCGGGTTCACCGGCAAGGGCACCGGCCACGAGGTCGAGGTCGCCATGCAGTGGAACGACGGCTACTCCGAGTCGGTACATACCTTCGCGAACACGATCAACACCCACGAGGGCGGCACCCACGAGGAGGGCTTTCGTGCGGCTCTGACGCGCGTGGTGAATTCCTATGCGCGCGACAAGAAGTTACTCAAGGAGAAGGACTCCAACCTCACCGGTGACGACATCCGCGAGGGCTTGGCCGCCGTCATCTCGGTGAAGGTGGGCGACCCGCAATTCGAGGGCCAGACCAAGACCAAACTGGGCAACACCGAGGTGAAGAGCTTCGTGCAGAAGTCCTCCGGCGAGCACCTCGAGCACTGGTTCGAGGCGAATCCGGCCGAGGCCAAGGTCATCGTGAACAAGGCCGTCGACTCCGCACATGCCCGGCTTGCCGCCCGCAAGGCGCGAGATCTGGTGCGCCGCAAGAGCGCCACCGATCTCGGTGGTCTGCCCGGCAAGCTCGCCGACTGCCGTAGCAACGACCCGTCCAAGTGTGAGGTCTACCTGGTGGAGGGCGACTCCGCCGGTGGATCGGCCAAGACCGGCCGCGACTCGATGTATCAGGCGATCCTGCCGCTGCGCGGCAAGATCATCAACGTCGAGAAGGCCCGCATCGACCGCGTCCTGAAGAACACCGAGGTGCAGTCGATCATCACCGCTTTCGGTACGGGCATCCACGACGAGTTCGACATCGCCAAGCTGCGCTATCACAAGATCGTGCTGATGGCCGACGCCGACGTCGACGGCCAGCACATCTCGACGCTGCTGCTGACCCTGCTGTTCCGGTTCATGCGTCCGCTCATCGAGCACGGGCACGTCTACCTGGCGCAGCCACCGCTCTACAAGTTGAAGTGGCAGAAGGGCGCGGCAGCCGAATACGCCTACACCGACCGCGAGCGGGACGCGATGATCGAGGCCGGTCTGGCGGCAGGCAAGAAGATCAACACCGACGACGGCATCCAGCGTTACAAGGGTCTCGGCGAGATGAACCCGAGCGAGCTGTGGGAGACCACGATGGATCCCGCCACCCGCACGTTGCGCCAGGTCACTCTCGATGACGCCGCCGCCGCCGACGAACTGTTCTCGGTGCTGATGGGTGAGGACGTCGTCGCACGCCGCAGCTTCATCGCGCGCAACGCGAAAGATGTTCGCTTCTTGGACGTCTGACCCGCTACCGCACCTGACTTGTTGTCGCTGAAGGGACATTCATGACTGACACCACGCTTCCGCCCGCCGGCGGAGAAGGTGACCGCATCGAACCGGTCGATCTCGGCCAGGAGATGCAGAACAGCTACATCGATTACGCGATGAGCGTGATCGTGGGCCGCGCGCTCCCAGAGGTGCGCGACGGACTCAAGCCGGTCCACCGGCGCCTGCTCTACGCATCCTTCGACGCCGGTTTCCGCCCGGACCGCAGCTATGTGAAATCGGCGAAACCCGTTGCGGAGACGATGGGTAACTACCACCCGCACGGCGACGCGTCGATCTACGACGCACTTGTGCGGCTGGCGCAACCGTGGTCGATGCGCTACCCGCTCATCGACGGCCAGGGCAACTTCGGTTCCCGCGGCAACGACGGTCCGGCCGCCATGCGTTACACCGAGGCCCGCCTCACGCCGCTGGCCATGGAGATGTTGCGTGACATCGAAAAGGACACAGTCGATCTCACGCCGAACTATGACGGCAAGACCAACGAGCCCACGGTGCTGCCGGCGCGTATCCCGAACCTGCTCATCAACGGATCCGGTGGCATCGCGGTGGGTATGGCCACCAACATGCCGCCGCACAACCTCACCGAGGTGGCCGCGGCGATCTTCTGGGCGCTCGACAACCACGAGGCCGATGACGAGACCACGCTCGCGGCCTGTATGGAACGCATCAAGGGACCGGACTTTCCGACTGCCGGGCTGATCGTCGGCGGACAGGGCATCAAGGATGCCTACGCCACCGGCCGAGGTTCGATCCGGATGCGCGGCGTCACCGCCATCGAGGAGGCCAAGGGCGGCGCCACCCAGATCGTCATCACCGAGTTGCCGTATCAGGTCAATCCGGACAACATGATCCAATCGATCGCCGAGCAGGTCAACGAGGGAAAACTCAAGGGCATCAGCAAGATCGAGGATCATTCCTCGGATCGTGTCGGTTTGCGGATCGTGGTCACGCTACGCCGCGACGCCGTCGCCAAGGTTGTGCTCAACAACCTTTACAAGCACAGTCAGCTGCAGACCAGCTTCGGTGCCAACATGCTCTCGATCGTCGACGGGGTGCCGCGCACGTTGCGGCTCGACCAGATGATCCGCTACTACATTGCGCACCAGATCGATGTCATCGTGCGGCGCACCCGATACCTGTTGCGCAAGGCGGAAGAACGCGCCCACATCCTGCGCGGACTCGTGAAAGCGCTTGACGCGCTTGACGAAGTCATCGCGTTGATCCGCGCGTCGGCCAATACCGACGCGGCCCGCACCGGGTTGATGGATCTGCTCGAGATCGACGAGATCCAGGCCGATGCCATTCTGGCGATGCAGCTGCGGCGTCTGTCGGCGCTGGAGCGGCAGAAGATCATCGACGAGTTGGCCGAGATCGAACGTGAAATCGCGGACTACAAAGACATTTTGGCCAAACCGGAGCGCCAGCGTGCCATCGTGCGCGACGAACTGACCGAAGTCGTCGAGAAGTTCGGCGACGAGCGTCGCACACAGATCATCGCGGCCGACGGCGACGTCGCCGACGAGGACCTCATCGCCCGCGAAGACGTCGTCGTCACCATCACCGAAACCGGTTATGCCAAGCGCACCAAGACCGATCTGTATCGCAGTCAGCGACGCGGCGGCAAGGGTGTGCAGGGTGCCGGCCTCAAGCAAGACGACATCGTTGCGCACTTCTTCGTGTGCTCGACCCACGACTGGATCCTGTTCTTCACCACCAAGGGTCGCGTCTACCGGGCCAAGGCCTACGAGTTGCCCGAGGCCAATCGCACCGCACGTGGCCAGCACGTGGCGAATCTGCTCGCCTTCCAGCCCGAGGAGCGCATCGCGCAGGTCATCCAGATCAAGACCTACACGGACGCACCGTATCTCGTGCTCGCCACCCGCAACGGTCTGGTGAAGAAGTCCAAGCTCGAGGACTTCGACTCCAACCGGTCCGGCGGTATCGCGGCGATCAATCTGCGCGGGGAGGACGAACTCGTCGGCGCACAACTGTGCAGCGCCGATGATGATCTGCTGCTCGTCAGCCGCAAGGGCCAGTCGATCCGATTCCACGCCGACGACGAGGCGCTGCGGCCGATGGGCCGGCAGACCTCGGGCGTGCAGGGGATGCGTTTCAACACCGATGACGAGCTGCTCTCGCTCAACGTCGTCCGGGAGGGCACCTATCTGCTGGTCGCGACCTCCGGCGGTTACGCCAAGCGCACCGGCATGGAGGACTATCCGGTTCAGGGCCGTGGCGGCAAGGGCGTGCTGACCATCCAGCACGACAAGCGGCGCGGCTCGCTGATCGGGGCGCTCATCGTCGACAACGACACCGAGCTCTATGCGATCACCTCCGGCGGCGGGGTCATCCGCACCGCCGCCCGTCAGGTGCGCAAGGCCGGTCGCCAGACCAAGGGTGTACGCCTGATGAATCTGGGGGAGGGGACGACGCTGCTGGCCATCGCCCGCAATGCCGACGAACCCGACACCGAGGAGCAGTGACGGTCGCAGACGGTCGACGACCATGACCACCAGACGAGCCACGACTGTTGATCCGAACCACGGAGAAGACGTCGTGGCTCGTCTGGTGTGACGGCCATAACCGTTAGGGTGGACCTGTGGTGCCAGGGCGCTGTGGCGGAAACGCGGTGGTGTCGGAACCCACATCGAGGCCCTTGGCAGTCAGGAACCGCGGCGAGTGTGCCGAGTGAGGAACAAACACCAGTGAGCCAACCGAACGACCCGGACAACAAGACCCCGTCCACGCCGTCGACCGCGCCCGGATCCGGAGGTGAGGCCACCGGTCCGTCGAGCCAGGCCGGCCCGCCACGCGGCGGTGGCCTCGTCCCGCCATGGCAACGCGGGCCGGGCGGATCCGCGATGCCCGAGTCGCCGGTCAGCCCGCAGGCGCCGGTCCCCGAGAACTCCGCCACCGAACAGTTCACCAACGGCAGGCGTCCCGGCGGCCCACCGCCGCGCGGGGTGGTCACCGGCAGTGGCACCGCGGCCGCCAGCATGGGTGGACAGCAGGCACCGGTGCGCAAGCTCGACGCGCCGACCGGCGGCTCGACCACCGCGACCGCCCAGGCGCCGCGGGGGCGTTTCGTCGAGTCGCCGACCCGCAACATCGAACGTGATCCGTCCGCAGCCGACAAACTGCCTGATCTCGACGAGATCCATCACACCGGTTCGGAGACCGCTCGCTCGGCGGCCGCCGAGACTCCGGCAGTCGCCAGTGCATCGGCACCGCGGTCGACGCCCGCACAGATCGGCACTCCCGGACGCGGCCTGCGTGCCGCCGTTCAGATCCGGCGACTCGATCCGTGGGCGACATTCAAGGTCGCCGGGGTGCTCTCGGTCATCGGTTTCGTGATCTGGATGATCGCGGTCGCGGTCCTCTACCTCGTGCTCGACGGCATGGGCGTCTGGGATCAGGTGAACAGTTCCTTCGGGACACTTGTCACCGCCGACGGCTCGACGTCGGAGGGCGACATCATCGGAGCGGGCAGCGTCTTCCTCTACGCGGCAATACTGGGTGTGGTGAACGCGGTGTTGATCACCGCACTCGCGACGATCGGCTCCTACATCTACAACCTGGTGGCGGATCTGGTCGGGGGTGTCGAGGTCACGCTGGCCGATCTCGACTAGGCCCGATGCCCGTCATCCTCCCAGCTCACCGGGCATCGATGCGAACCGTTTTGGATACTCGCCATCCCGTCGGGTAATCTCAGTCCTCGGTTCACGGGCCTATAGCTCAGGCGGTTAGAGCGCTTCGCTGATAACGAAGAGGTCGGAGGTTCAAGTCCTCCTAGGCCCACTGCGAGTGGATACTCATCCCGATTCGCACACCCGCCGGACCGCTCACCGCAGCGGATACCGGCACGGGGCCTTAGCTCAGTTGGTAGAGCGCTGCCTTTGCAAGGCAGATGTCAGGAGTTCGAATCTCCTAGGCTCCACAGTTCAGAATTCATCTCCGGCCGCCCGCAACGCGGTGGAGTGCCTCGCGCGGCCCGGGTCGTCACCGTAACCGATACACAGCCGGGTCAGCCCGTCGACGAGGACGTGGTGTGCCGCTTCGGCCGGCACCGTGCCGGTGAGCACCAGACTGGTGACGCCGTGCTGCAGCGCCCACACCTGTGCCGCCCAGATGGTCACGATCTTCTGCTCGTCGGGGTCGTCCGGGTGGAATCGTCCCGCGGCGACACAGCCGTCGATCAACGCGCGCAGAGAGGTGAACGCGGCCCGGCCGGGCTCGTCCCCGCGTGCCGGCTCGACGAAGAGGAACCGGTACCGATGTGGTTGCGCCACACCAAAATCCAGATAAGCCACCGATGCCGCGGCCAGTGCCATCACCGGATCGTCGATGCCGGCGGTGGCCGAGGCGGTGAGCATGCCGAGATGCGCGAAGCCGTCGGATCGCAAGGCCGCGTGCAGGGCTCCCGTCGCGCCGAATCGGCTGTAGATCACCATGGTCGACGTGCCCGCTGCCTTGGCGATTCGCCGGGCGGCCAGTGCCGACGGGCCGTATCGGGCCAACAGATCGCCGGCCACCGCCAGCAATTGCGTCGTGGCGACGCGTGTCGGCGCCTCGTCCGAGGGTCGCTCTTCGGAGTTCACCGCGCCACCTTTCGAGGAGATCCGAGCGCACCCTGGTGTGTGTCGGCATCTCCGCCGCATTCGCGCTACACAGCGGTCAGGCCCGGGACTTCTTCCAACCCGACCTCTGGTATCCGCCGATTGTCGCTGTCGCGCTCTTGATTTCGTGCGCTGCCCGATATCCTGCGGTCGGCGTGCTGTTCGGACTGATCGGACACCGATCCAGGCGATGGCGTGCCGATCCCTACACCCGGCGCCTGTTCACCGCGCTGACCGTCGCGGTCGCGGGTGCCTTCCTGATCCGCTTCGGCGTGCAGTTCGCAATCTTTCAGCATGGAAGTGTCGGCTGGTTGGCTGTGGGTCGGATCGCGACCGGGATGCCGCTGACGGCGGTTATGCTCGTCGCGATCGGCTGGTCGTTCCGTCGGGTCGAGCGCCGGCCGGCGCCGTCGACGGATGCCGACAACGGCACCAACGGACCCGGGACGAAGGCAGATGCCCCGACACGTCTGCCCGAACGTATCGCGCGGCTTCGACAGTCATGCCCCGGTTGATGAGCGAGGGTGCCGCCGTGTAGATCCCGTGCTCTGAACCCGGAGCCGTCCGGTCAGGGCTTCTTCCTCTCGCGACAGCCCGATACTGATCCGGTCTGCTCCTACAGATGCGCCCGAACGTATTGGGCCGCATCGATTGTCATGCCGTTGACCGCGTAGAGCACGTGCAGGCTGTTGGGCTGACCGACGGGCGCGCCGTCGCAGACGACGTCACCGGGAATGCAGTAGCGCTTGGTCTTGTGCTCATAGAGCGGTCCGACGGTCATCGGCGGCGCACCGATCTGTCGGATCCAGTTCGTCGACGGAGGAGCGAACTGGATGACCGCGGCGACATGTGATGCGGCGGCGTCGGCCAGCGGGCGTGGCACGCGGTCCTCGTACTGCTGGTACTGCGGATCGATCTGAATCTTGTTGCTCAAGGCATAGGTGGCGACGACCGCACCTTGCGAGTAACCGCCGACCACGATGTGGCTCGCCGGGCATTGGGCCGCGAGATACTTGATGCGGCGCTGAGTGTCGTTGACGCCCTGCACAACTCCCTCGACAAAGGCGACACGGTTGTTGAAGTTGCTGCCGGCGGGGTAGTTGACCCCGTAGACGTCCACCGACTTGCCGGGCAACTGGTTGCGCAGGGCCTCGCCGAACGAGAGTCCGGTGACGCCGACCGGCGGCGCGGTCTCGACGGTGCCGCGGGCGAACACCACCTCGATATCGGCGCACTGCGCGGCGGCAGCGGCGCGTGGGGTCGGTGCGGCCAGAACGGCCGCCGTGAGCAGGGCCAAGCCGAACAACGCCAGAAGTGGACGCTTCATTCGTCGAATGCTACGCCGGGGACGGCTCTGCGTTGTGGAACCGCGCCATCAGGACGGGGTCATCAGCACGGGGTCGCCGCGGACCGGACTATCCCAGGACCAGTACCAGGAGGTAGGCCACGATCGCCACCAGCACGGCGAAGACATAGGCCCAGCCGACGATGATCGCGACCGTCGCAAAGGGGTCACCGTATTCGCGGGTGCGTCGGATCTGGTTGCGTGCCCGGTAACCCAGGAACAGCCCGACCGGTGAGGTGATGCCGAGCACCGACAACACCATCGCCCAGATGGCGAGGACGTTGGTCCGATCCGACGACTGCGCGGACCGGACTGCGGCGGCGGTTTGCCCGCGCACGGGCGCCTCCTTGGACACCGAGGGAGCATCCACGGCGATCGTGGCCGGCTCCGAGCTCTTGTCGGTGCGGTTGTTGTCGGTGCGGTTGATATCGGGGGAGTTGCCGACGGGCTTGTTGCCGAGAGGAGCGTCGGCCGGGGGCTGGCGTGGCGGGCGGTCCCGCGGCGGACCGAGGGGCCCGGCGTCGACGGCGGAGTACGCGCGCGGAGGTGGGCCGTCCGGCGGGATCGGCGCTCCGGGCGGCCGACGCCCCGGGGGCGGCGGCATTCGGGTCCCCGGACCGGAGCGGGCACCGGGCGGCGGACCCCCCCGCCATCCGGGCCTCGGCCCGGAACCGCTGGTGGACAGGTCATTTGGCCGCGGATGCGGACCTGGGCCGGCGTTCGGACCGGGACGTGGGCCCTGGCCGGTGTTCGACGGTGCGCCGGGGCGCGGCGCCGGACCACCTGGAGACCCCGGACCCCCTGGAGACCCCGGACCACCTGCAGGCGCCGGACCTCCGGGAGCCGGCGGCCTGCCAGGCCGGGGAGGTCGTGGCCCCTGGCCGGTCGGGGCGATCGGAACCCGCGGACTCGATGCCGAGTTGGCCGGGGCGGGCGGTCGCGGCACGTTCGGCCCGGGCCGCGGATCGGGATCGCTGCCGCCGACGGGTGCGGTGGGTGGACGCTCCCACGGCGCCGAGGCCGTCCCGGTGCCGATCCCGTCGGCGTCACCCTTATCGGGACGATCGGTTTCGATGTTGCCGACCCTCTCGCCCGCGTCGTCGCGCTGGGCGTCGCCGCCAGGCCTGCTCTCGTCGGAACTCACCCGTTCAAATTACCTTCTCCGGTCGCCGGCGCGGCACGGCACGCGTCCCGTTGCGCTCGTCGACGTCCGTCTTGCCGGATCCTCGCGAACCTGGTCAGCGGCTCTCGCCCTCGACGGGGCCGAGCTCTTCGACGCGTGGCACGGTCGGCGACACGGGCGGTAGCTCGGTCCGGGTCCGACGCACCACGGCGGCCGCGGCCACGGCCGACAACGCCGTCACCGAGGCACCGACGATCAGGAGGAGATACTTCTTCGGCATGCCCCACAGCGTGCCAGGTCGGTGCGGTGGGGTGCTACTCGAGTTCGGTCCCCGAAGTGCACGGTGCCGTGGCCGATGGGCTTGGCCGCGACGATTTGGTTGGATAGAGACGTGACCACTTCAACTCAGACCGTGACCATCCACACCAACCGCGGCGACATCAAGGTCGATCTGTTCGGGAATCAGGCACCCGAGACCGTTGCCAACTTCGTCGGCCTCGCCACCGGCAGCAAGGACTACAGCGAGCCCAACGCGTCCGGCGGCGACTCCGGACCGTTCTACGACGGGTCGGTGTTCCACCGCGTGATCGAGGGATTCATGATCCAGGGCGGCGACCCCACCGGCACCGGCCGCGGCGGCCCCGGCTACCGCTTCAAGGACGAGTTCCACCCGGAGCTGCAGTTCGATCGTCCCTACCTGCTCGCCATGGCCAACGCCGGACCGGGTACCAACGGGTCGCAGTTCTTCATCACCGCAGGCCCGACCCCGCACCTGAACCGCCGCCACACCATTTTCGGCGAGGTGACCGATCCGGCATCGCAGCAGGTCGTCGACGCCATCGCCACCACGTCGACCGACCGCTCCGACCGACCGCTCGACGAGGTCGTCATCCAGAAGATCGAAGCCAACTGAGCACGGAACCCGTCGCCGAACCGACGGTCTGTTACCGGCATCCCGACCGTCCCACCGCGCTTTCCTGTACGCGGTGCGGGCGGCCGGCGTGTCCGGAATGCCTGCAGCCGGCCGCGGTCGGAGCGCATTGCGCCGACTGCCTGCGCGGCGGCGGGCCCCCGGACGGCAGCCAACACCGGGGCCGGGGGCAGCGCGGCAGCGGGCAGGATGTCCGGCGGCCGGCGTTCGGCGACCGCGGCATCCGGTCGGTGGTGACGCGCCCGGTACGCGCCCGCCGCCCGATCGCCACGTACACGCTGATCGCGATCAACGTGGTGGTCTTCGCCTACACCGTCTACGCCGCGAGGTCGTTCGACGTTGAGGTGTCGGCACCTCTGCTCCACGGCGAGCTGGTGCGCGGCAACGTCTTCCTCGGCGAGTATTGGCGGCTGGTGACCGCGGGCTTCCTGCACTACAGCCTGCTGCACCTCGCGGTGAACATGATCTCGCTCTACATTCTTGGGCGCGATCTCGAAATCGCCTTGGGCATAGGGCGTTTCGTCATGGTCTACGTGACCGCACTGCTCGGCGGGAGTGCCGGGGTGATGATCGCGCAGGCCGATGCCAGCCGGTCGGCCGGCGCGTCGGGCGCGATCTACGGACTGATGGGCGCCATGCTCGTCGTGGTCCTACGGCTGCGAGTCTCGCCGGCGCCGGTGCTCACGATCATCGCCATCAATCTGGTCATGTCGTTCTCGATCCCCGGCATCTCGCTGGCCGCCCACGTCGGGGGCCTGCTGTTCGGCGCAGCAGCCACGGCCGCACTCATCTGGGCGCCGCGACTGCTGCCGCAGCGCGCGCGCACCGACCGTAATGCGGCCATCGTGGGCTGGACCGCCGTGAGCGCGCTGTTGGTGCTGGCCGTCGCCATCAGTGTGGGCGTCGCGGTGACCCACAGCGGCGCGATCCTGGTCTACGTGCGCTGAGCTTGCCGGCGATTCAGCGCCGCGAATTCTCGACGAGGAAACCCGCGGCCGCCAGCGCATCGGCCACGTCGAGCAGGTCGGTGCCGAGGTCCCAGCGACCGAAGACCGCCAACGTCGTGTCCTCTGGCGGGGTCGAGTCCTGGCCCGCAGCCCGACCGACTGCCGAGCCGCCGCGACAATAGTCGATCTCCAACTGTCCCGAACGGCGCCCGATCCGGCGCATCGTCAGGATGCGCACCCGCTCGACGTCGGCGGGGGTGAGCGTGACCGCACCGCCGATCCGGCGGATGGTCAGCGTGGGCGCGGGCCCCGCCGACACCGCCAGCCGTGGCCGGATCAGCGACGCGTAGGTCCCGAAGCCGAGCAGCAGCAGGCCCGCGATCCCGATGATGACGGAGCCGGCCGCGTCGGGCGCGACGAACCCCGCGCAGAGCAGCAGCGCGATCCCGCCGGCGAGGAGTGCACCGACCGCGGGTTTGGGGGTGGCCCATTGCTGTGTGGACAGTTCCGCAGAGTTATCCACAGAAGTTACTCACAGTGGGGATGAATTACACACATGTAATTTCCACATGTGGATGACCGTGAACAAGGTCCTGAACAGCGGCGATGCGAATGTCAGCGCCACTTCATCGTCATCAACAGGCCGACGACCATCATCGCGAAGCCGATCAGGAAGTTCCACGCGCCCAGATTGTTCATCCAGTGCAGAGCCTGCCCGGGGCCACCGTAGGTGGTCTCGCCTGCGGCGAGGTAGTAGACGATCAGCCAGGCCAGGCCCAGCAGCATGAGGCCGAGCATCGCACCGACGTAGATGGAACTCGAGGGACCCGCCTTCACCTTGACCGGCGTGCGGCTCGCCGGATTGATGGTGTAGTCGGTCTTCTTCCGGACTTTTGACTTCGGCATGACTTCCTCTGTTGTGCTGCGATGGCCATCGACGGGCGAGACCATTCGCGTCAGTTTTCGCGTGCGACGCCGGGGCCGTGGTCGCCCGATGTCTGATCCGACGGGCCCGACGCATCCCCTCTACGGTAACGCACCAGGTCGCTGCGGTGAGAGCCCCGCGACCGGCCGGGTAGCCTGGCACAGATGACCAGCGCAACACCCGATGAGGCCGGCGCCGTGCATCGCGCGCCCCGCGTCCTTGTGATCGACAACTACGACAGCTTCGTCTACAACCTGGTCCAGTACCTGGGCCAGCTCGGCGTCGAGGCGACGGTGTGGCGCAATGACGACGCGAGGCTCACGTCGGAGAACGGCGAGTTCACCGACGAATCCCTGCGCAACGCACTACGCGGACCGGCCGGTGAAGGCTTCGACGGCGTCCTGCTGTCGCCCGGTCCGGGCACCCCGCAGCGTGCCGGCGCGACGATGCCGCTCGTGCGGGTCGCAGCCGCCGACGGTGTGCCGCTGCTCGGCGTGTGTCTGGGTCACCAGGCGATCGGCGCGGCCTTCGGCGGCACCGTCGAGCGCGCCCCGGAGTTGTTGCACGGCAAGACCTCCCTCGTGCACCACGATCAGGTCGGGGTGCTGCGGGGGCTGCCCGATCCGTTCACGGCCACCCGGTACCACTCGCTGACGGTGGCACCCGAGTCCATCCCCGACGAGCTGGTGGTGACCGGACGCACCGACTCGGGCATCGTGATGGCCATGGCGCATCGGGAGCTGCCGATCCACGGCGTCCAGTTCCATCCGGAGAGCGTGCTCACCCAGGGCGGGCACCGGATGCTCGCGAACTGGCTGAGCGTATGTGGCATCACCGTCGACGAGTCTCGGGTCGCGGTGCTCGAATACGAGATGGCCGAGGCCGTCGGGTCGGCGCGGGCCGCCCACGCCTGACCGCGACGGCAGGCCCGGAGATCAGCCGGGTAGCAGGCTGGCGCGTCCGACGACGATGCTGACGCCGCCGTTCTTGTTCACCTTCGATCCGCCGCCGGGCGTCTGCGACAACACCTTGCCGTCATCGGGGCTACCGAGCGGCACGTTACGTGTCGTCTCGGTCAGCGATCCGTTCCAGCCCGAGCGCCCCAGAGTGGCGCGCGCCTGATCGGCGGTCTGGCCGGTCAGGTCGGGCAGGACGAACATGTTGCCCCGCGAGACCGTCAGCTGCACCGTGCTGCCCTGTTTGATGGTCCCGCCGACCGTCGGCGAGGCGCTGACGACCTGGCCTTGCGGCAGTTCGGAGTCGCCCGCGACGACGGCGACGTCGAGACCGAGCTCTTCGAGCTGGGCGCGGGCCGCCGACTCGAACTCGCCGACGACGTTGGGGATCGTGACGTTCTTGGGTCCGGTGCTGATCCGCAGGATCAGCGGATCGCGCACCGGCGCATCGGCGCCGATCGCCGGATTCGCGTCGACCACCTTGCCCACGTCCACGGACACCGAATCCACTTGCTGCACATTGATATTCGAGAATCCGGCGCTCTGCAACTGCGCCATCGCGTCGGCCTGGGTCTTGTTGCGCACGTCGGGTACCCGCGCCCGCTCGCGGCCATTGGAGATGAACAGGGTCACCGTGGACCCGTCCGCGGTGGGTACGTTCTCACCGGGCGCCGAGCGGGTCGCCTTACCCGCCTCGACGGTTTCGCTGGACTCCTCGAGCTGTTTGACCCCGAAGCCGGCTCGCTCGAGGGCGGTCCGCGCGTCGGCCGCCGACAACCCGCTCACCGCGGGCACCGCGACCTTGTGCGCCGAGCCCGACGACCACGGCGACCACCAGAGCAGCAGGCCGACGACGAGTACGAGGACGGCGGCCACCGACCCGGCCACCAGCCACGGGGAGCGGCGGCGCACCGGGGTGTCGTCGCCTTTCCCGGCGGCCGGCTGGCCACCGGTGTCGGGACGCAGGGCGCGGCGCGGACCGGAGCCGGGTTCGAGCAGTGCGCTGCGATCCTCCTCCGACATGAGCAGCGGCGCCGACGGCTTGCCGCCGGCGAGCACCTTGATCAGATCCGACCGCAGTTCGGCCGCCGACTGGTAACGGTTCTCCTTGTTCTTGCTCATCGCCTTCATGACGATGGAGTCGAGTTCCGGTGAGATCTCCGGGCGCACCGCCGACGGCCAGCGCGGATCCTCGTGCACATGCTGATGCGCGACGGCCACGGGCGAGTCACCGGTGAACGGCGGTTCGCCGGTGATCAGCTCGAACAGCACACAGCCCATCGAGTAGATGTCGCTGCGCGGATCGACCTTGATGCCGCGGGCCTGCTCGGGAGACAGATACTGCGCGGTCCCCATCACCGCACTCGTCTGCGTCATCGTCGCCGAGGTGTCGTTCATCGCCCGGGCGATACCGAAGTCCATCACCTTGACCGCACCCGACGAGTCGATCATCACGTTCGCAGGTTTCATGTCGCGGTGCACGATGCCGTTGCGGTGCGAGAAATCCATGGCCGCGGCGACGTCGGCCATCCACGTCATCGCCTGCTTGGGCGCCACCGGGCCGTTGCGGCGCAACACATCTCGTAGCGTCTCGCCGTCGACGTACTCCATCACGATGAACGGCAGCGGACCGTCCTCGGTCTCGGTCTCGCCGGTGTCGAAGACCTGAACGATCGTCGGATGATTCAGCTTGGCCGCGTTCTGGGCCTCCCGGCGGAACCGCAGATAGAACGAGGGATCCCGCGCCAGATCGGCGCGCAGCACCTTGACCGCGACATCCCGGTTCAGCAGGAGATCGCGCGCGTAATGCACCTCGGACATGCCACCGAAACCGAGCGTCTCGCCCAGTTCATAGCGGTCGGAGAGGTGGTGCGGGGTCGACATCATGGCATCAACACGGCACCTGTAGCGGCCCGATGCTGCACGACCGGGTGGTCGCGCCGGGATCGGAGGTCTCCGGTGTCGTCTCCTCGGGTGTCGTGGTCTCCGGCGTGGTGGTCACCGGCGGCGTGGTCGTCGTCGTCCGATGCGGACGCGTCGTGGTGGTTTCCTCGGTCGTCGGCTCGTCGGTGGTCGTCACCGTGGTGGTCTGGGTGGTCGTCGACCTCGGTGCCGGTGTCGGCGGGTTGTTGTCGTTGGCGCTGGCGAGGTAGTAGCCGATCAACGCGATCGCCCCCACGAGCAGGGCGGTGGCGACGCCGGCGAGTACCTTCTGGCCGGTCGTCCAGCCGCCGCCGGAGCCGGCGGCGGCCGCGGTGGTCGGCGGTCGCGCCGATGTGGGCGGTGGGGTGGAGTCGGTCATCGCGCGGGTCGAGGCGGCGTGTGCCGCGACGGCGCCCGCACCGGCTCCGGCGACCGCGCCGGCGGCGACGGCTCCGGCACCACCGGGGTGCGGCGGCCGGCGGCCGGCCCGCACCGCGGCGACCGCGTCGGCGAACGCCCCGCCGTTCGGATAGCGCTGCTTGGGGTCCTTCGACATCGTGATGTCGATGAGTTCGCGGACATTGCCCGGGACCGTGTCGGGCAGCGGGGGCGGCGTCTCGCGGATGTGTTTCATCGCGACGGTGATCGCACCGTCACCGAGAAACGGGCGGCGTCCGACGAGCGCCTCGTAGCCGACCACACCGAGCGAATACACATCGGAGGCCGCGGTGGCGTCGTCGCCGGTGGCCTGCTCGGGGGAGATGTACTGCGCGGTCCCCATCACCATGCCGGTCTGGGTGACCGGTGCCGCGTCGACGGCCTTGGCGATACCGAAATCGGTGATCTTCACCTGGCCGGTCGGGGTGATCAGAATGTTGCCGGGCTTGACGTCCCGGTGCACCAGGCCCTGGCTGTGCGCGGCCTGCAGCGCCCGTCCGGTCTGCTCGAGCATGTCGAGGGTGTTGGCCACCGACAACCGGCCCATCCGGGAGATCACCGAGTTCAGGGGCTCGCCGTCGACGAGTTCCATCACCAGGTACGCCAGGGTGCCGCCGCCGCGGTCGGCGGTCTCGCCGTAGTCGAAGACGTTGGCGATGCCGGGATTGTTCAGCTTCGCGGTGGTCTGCGCCTCGGTGCGGAACCGCGCCGCGAACTCGGGATCATCGGAATACTCCGCCTTGAGCACCTTGACCGCGACCCGGCGATTGAGCCGGGTGTCGAGAGCTTCCCAGACCTGTCCCATACCGCCGGTGGCGATGAGACGCATCAGCCGATAGCGGTCGGCGATGATGGAGCCGTTCTGCAACGTCATCGTCCACCTCCTACATAAGCATTGATCACTGCCCGGCCAATGGGTCCGGCCACGGTATTGCCGACCGATCTCACACCGAACTTCCCATTCTCCACCACGACCGCCACGGCGATCTTCGCGTCCGTCGACGGACCGAACGCGATGTACCAGGAGTATGGGGTGGCGGTGTTCTCGTCGCCGTGTTCGGCGGTACCGGTCTTCGACGCGATCTGGACCGGCCCCCCCGACGGGTTCGACGAATTCTCCACCCCGACCATCATCGATGTCAGGCTAGCCGCCTGCTCCGAGGTGACCGGCGAGTTGATGGTCGTCGGGGGAGTCGTGTACAGGGTGCGCAGATCCGCCGACTGTAGTTTGTCGACGAGGTAGGGCTGCATCCGCACCCCGGCATTGGCCACCGTGGCCGAGACCATGGCGTTCTGTAGCGCCGACATCGCCACGTCCTTCTGGCCGATCGCGGTGAGTGCGAGAGATGCGCGGTCGGGAATGGCACCGACCGTCGAGCGGGCCACCGGCATCGGGATGTTCGGCGCCGGCTGGTCGAGGCCGTAGAGGCGCGCGGTCTCCTTGAGCTTGGTGGCGCCGTCGGGCATCTTGTTGAGCGCCAGGTCGGCGAAGGCCGTGTTGCACGAATACTTCACTGCGTCGGCCAGACTCACCGTGCCCGATCCGCCCGGGCAGGTCTCGTCGCCGTAGTTCGGCAGGGTCGCGGTGCTGTCGGGCAACTGAAAGGTCGATGCCGCGGTCAGCTGCGTCGACGCGGTTTGCCCGTCGCGCAGCGCGGCGGAGGTCGTGATGATCTTGAAAGTCGAACCGGGCGGGTAGATCTCGTCGATCGCGCGATTCTGCAGCCGCTTGTCGGGCCCGGTGTCTGCGCCCCACGCCGCCTCGCGGACGCTCTGTTCATGACTGGAGAGCAGGTTCGGATCGTAGCTCGGGGTCGAGGCCATCGCCAGGATCTTGCCGGTGCTCGGGTCCATCGCCACGACCGCACCGACGCACGGACCGTCACAGGTCGCGCCGGAGTTCAACTGGTCGTAGGCGATCTGCTGCAGCCGCGGATCGATCGTCGTCACGACATTGCCGCCACGTGGATCGCGGCCGGAGAACATGTCGGTGAACCGTTGACCGAACAGCCGGTCGTCGTTGCCGTTGAGGATCGAGTTCTCGTACTGCTCGAGCCCCGCCGACCCGTACTGGATCGAGTAGTAGCCGGTGATGGGCGCGAACGCCCGCGGATTCAGCGGATAGTGGCGCAGGTATTTGTACCGGCTGTCGGTGCCCTGTGACATGGCGATGACCTCGCCGCCGGCGATGATCGAGCCGCGCTGGCGCGAGTACTCGTCGAGTAGGACGCGGTCGTTGCGGGGATCGGTGCGCAGTTTGTCGGCCTTGATCACCTGAACATAGGTGGCGTTGAGGAGCAGGATCACGATCAGCGCGATCAGCGCGACCGACACCCGCCGGATCGGTGTGTTCACGGGCGCTTCACCGCCTGCGTCGGCAGCGACTCGACCGGCTTGGGAGTCGGCCGGCGCTTGGTCGGATCGGGTTCACGTGCAGCGTTGGACACCCGGATCAACAGCGCCACCAGCACATAGTTGGCCAGCAGCGACGACCCGCCGTAGGAGACGAACGGTGTGGTCAGACCGGTCAGCGGGATCAGTTTGGTGACACCGCCGACGACGACGAAGACCTGCACCGCCATGGTCACCGACAGCCCGGTGGCCAGCAATTTGCCGAAGCTGTCGCGAACGGTGACCGCGGTCCGCAGCCCACGCACCACGAACAGCAGGTACAACATCAGGACCGCGGCGAGGCCGAACAGGCCGAGTTCCTCGCCGATGGTCGCGATGATGAAGTCGGTGTTGGCGAAGGGCACCGCGTTGGGCCGTCCCGAGCCCAGTCCGGTGCCGAACAATCCGCCCGTGGCGAGCCCGAACAGGCTCTGCCCGATCTGATAGCCGGTGTCGTAGAAGTCCCCGAACGGGTCGAGCCACACCGAGACGCGAACCTGCAGGTGCGGGAAGAACTGGTACGCCAGTATCGCTCCGACGATGAACAGGGTCAGGCCGATGATCACCCAGCCGACGCGTTCGGTGGCGACGTAGAGCATCGTCAGGATCGTCGTGAAGATGAGCAGCGGGCCACCGAGGTCGTTCTCGAGGGCGAAGATCCCGATCGCCACCACCCACGCGATCAGCAACGGCCCCAGGTCGCGGGCGCGCGGCAGATCCATCCCGAGGAAGTGTTTGCCGGCCGTGGTGAACAGGTCGCGTTTGGACACCAGCAGCGCCGCGGTGAAGATGATCAGCAGGATCTTGGAGAACTCGCCGGGCTGGATGTTGAACAGCGGCGTGCGGATCCAGTTCTTGGACCCGTTGATCTCCGACAACGACGCGGGCAGGATCGCCGGGATCGCGAGGAAGATCAGCCCGCCCAGGCCCAGCGTGTATGCATAGCGCGACAACGTCCGATGATCGCGGATGAGGATCAGGATCGCCGCGAATGCGGCCATGCCGAGAAACGCCCACAGCAGTTGCTGGTCGGCGTTGTTGGTCTTGGTCGTCGGATTGATCGACTCGCCGGTGTTGCCCGACCCGAGGTCGAGCCGGTGGATGAGCACCAGGCCCAGGCCGTTGAGCATCGCCACGATGGGCAGGAACACCGGGTCGGCGTGCGGCGCAAAGCGGCGCACCACGAGATGACCGATACCGAACAGCACCACATAGGCGGCGACATACTTCAGCAGATCCACGGTCAGGGACTGATTCTGGGCGCTCTGCACGATCAGCAGGGCAACGGTGACCACCCCGATGGCACACCCGAGCAACGCCATCTCGGCGTTGCGTCCGGTGTGGGGGGGCCGGGTCGGCCGGGCGTGCGGCGTGGCAGCGGCTTGGGTCATCTACGGTTCCCGGCAGTTCGTTCCGGGCTGATCAGCCGAGGGGGACGTCGGCGACGTCGACGGGTGCGGGGTCGACGGGTGCCCGGTGGTGGCACCGGGAGCAGGAGGCGTCCCAGACGGTGTGGGCTGTTCGGTCACGGGCGCCACGTGGATCGTCGCCGGGACGGCCCGGTAGGTCGCGGGCACCGGTTGGGCCGGTGCGGGATTGGGGGCAGGCGCCGCACTCGGTGCCGGTGACGGGGCCGGTTGCGCTGGCGTGGACCGGTCGTGGACGTCGGGCATCGGCGGCTTGCACAACGGCAGCAGCTCGAGCTCGGAGGTGGTGCCCAGGATCTCCGAGAGCGGTTTGCCCGAGATCCGGTGGTCGCGGACCGCCGACTGCGAGAACGGCTGCAGGTCAGCCACATTCAGCTCATGACAGTTGGTGTCGCCGACCGGGACGAAGGTGATGGAGGCCGAATCCTTGTCCGGGTCGACGATGCAGCCCTTCTGGGTGAGGTTGCTGACCGAATAGAACAGCACCGCATCCGGCGAACCCTGGAACACCACGACCTTCGAGTCCTGCTGGCCGATGTAATAGGTGCGATGCATATAGCCGCGCAGCACGAAGAATCCGGCCACGAGCGCGGCGATCACCAGAACGATGAACGCCACGGTGAACCAGCGGCCTTTGTGGCTGCGGTGTACCGGCTCGTCGTCGTCGGGCAGGATCGTCGGCTGCTGCGGCAGTTCCAGCGGTGGCCGCAGTGCGGCCGCGCGGCCGGCCGCCGTCTTGGGGTCGGGAGTGTAGGCGTCCTCACCGGTACCGGCGGCACCACCGACGATGGGACGGGAATCGCCATAATCGGTGTCGACGACGTCGGCGAGCACCACGGTCACGTTGTCGGGACCGCCGCCACGCAACGCCAACTCGATGAGCCGGTCCGCGCATTCGCGGTAGTCGGTGACCGTGCCCAGCGTCTCGGCGAGGGTTTCCTCGCTGACCACGTCGGAGAGCCCGTCGCTGCACAGCAGGTACCGATCGCCGGCGCGGGCCTCACGCACGATCAGCGTCGGATCGACCTCGGCGCCGGTCAACGCGCGCATGATCAGGGAACGTTGCGGGTGGGTGTGCGCCTGCTCGGGGGTGATCCGGCCCTCGTCGACGAGGCTCTGCACAAAGGTGTCGTCCCGGGTGATCTGGGTGAGCTCACCGTCGCGATACAGGTATCCGCGGGAATCGCCGATGTGGCACAAGCCGATTCGGCTGCCGGCAAACAAGATTGCGGTGAGCGTGGTGCCCATGCCGTCGAGTTCGGGCTTCTCCTCCACCTGATCGGCGATGGCATGATTGCCGGCCTGCGTGGCGCGATTGAGGGCGGCGAGCAGATCGCCGGTGGCGTCGTCGTCGTCGAGGGAGCGCATGGATTCGATGACGAGGCGGCTGGCCACCTCACCGGCCGCGTGGCCACCCATACCGTCGGCGAGCGCGAGCAGCCGGGGCCCGGCGTAGGCCGAATCCTCGTTGTTGGACCGGACGAGACCCTGGTCGCTTCGCGCGATATAGCGCAATACGAGGGTCACGGGCGAAGCTCGATCACGGTCTTGCCGATGCGGATCGGCGTCGACAGCGGCACCCGCACCGCCGTGGTCACCTTGGAGCGGTCGAGGTAGGTGCCGTTGGTGGAACCGAGATCCTCGACGTACCAGTCGTCGCCGCGACGAGCCAGTCGTGCGTGACGCTCGGAGGCGTAGTCGTCGGTGAGCACCAACGTGGAATCATCGGCGCGTCCGATCAGAACCGGCTGCTCACCCAATGTGATGCGTGTATTCGCCAGCGCCCCGGCGGTCACCACCAGATAGCGCGCCGAACCCTTGACACTCGGCTTCGCCCGGCCCTTCTCGGCGCTTCCGCGGAAGCGGGGCAACCGGGATCCCGAGGCGGTGACGATGTCGGCGCGCACGGTACGGATCACGGCATAGACGAACAGCCAGAGCAGCAGCAGGAACCCCAATCGGGTCAGCTGCAGCACCAACCCCTGCATGTCGTCATCCACCTCCAGCGCATCTCAACGGTCGTCGATCGAAAGAGTCGGTCTCCGAGGATACGGATGACACGACCCGAGACGGGTCTGCATCGACAGACCCGACTGCATCTTATGGGCTCAATCCGGCGGGCCCGTCATTCAGATGTGTCAGTTCTGCATCAACAGATTGCGTCCGACGAGGGCCGCGCAGACAGCGGACAGACGCGCCGGTGACTTTCGCCGCTACTGGAACCGGACTGTGATGTCAGAATGCCCCACCCGGATCCGATCACCGTCGGCGAGCTCCCAGCTGTTTACCTGGACGTCGTTGACGGTCGAGCCGTTGGTGGAGTTGAGGTCGGTGAGCATCGCCGTGCTGCCATCCCAGCGGATCTCGAGATGACGACGCGAGACGCCGGTGTCGGGGAGCCGGAACTGCGCATCCTGGCCGCGGCCGATGACATTCGAACCCTCGCGCAACGCGAAGGTGCGGTTGCTGCCGTCCTCGAGGACCAGCGTGATGGCGGTCGGCGCGTAGCCGGCGGCCGGCCGCCCGTAGCCCTGCTGGTAGTCGTAGCCGCCCTGCTGGCCGTAGCCGCCCTGGTCGTAACCCGGCTGGCTGTAGCCACCCTGCTGGCCGTAACCCTGGTCGTAGCCCTGCTGGCCGTAGCCGCCCTGGTCGTATCCCTGGCCGGGCTGGCCGTAGCCCTGGTCGTATCCCTGGCCTGGCTGGGCGTACCCCTGCTGGTCGTAGCCCGCCTGGTCGTACCCCGGCTGACCGTAGCCCTGGTCGTATCCCTGGGCGGGCTGTGCGTAGCCCTGCTGTCCATAGCCCTGGTCGTAGCCTTGCTGGCCGTAGCCGCCCTGGTCTTGGCCCGGTTGACCGTAGCCCTGGTCTTGACCGGGCTGCTGGCCGTAGCCGCCCGGATCGGGCGCCGGCTGCCCGTAGCCGCCTTGGTCGTAGCCCTGCTGTCCATAGCCCGGCTGCCCGTAGCCCTGCTGGTAGTCGTAGCCGCCCTGCTGGCCGTGGCCCTGGTCGTACGCAGGATCCGGGCCCCTGCGCTGGTCATATCCGGGGTTCTGCGTCATGTCTGGGGCTCCTACTACTTGTTTGGCCACACCTTCTGGATGCGGCTGTGAACGTGGTCGGCGTGCGTCTCCGTTACGCACCGCGCGCGGCTCGACGTCCGGATTGACCGCGCCGCGCGCACGGAACATACCTGTATGCAGGGACGGAGACTGGTCGAATTCGACGACGACCTGACCGTATGTCTGCCACCCGTTGTCCTTGATGAAGTTCTCCAGGTGTTTGGAGAACCGCTTGCGGTTCAACTCGTACTCGGCCGCAACGTGCTCGTGGTCGGTCGGGCTGAACAGCAACGTGTAGCTGTTCGCGGCCAGGATTGTACCGTCTCCGAGGTCTTCCAACGAGCCCTCGGCTTCTCGCTGCAGGCCGTTCTCGATCTCCTGCGGGGCGACCTCGCCACCGAATACCCGGGCGAAACCGTCGTCGACCGCGCCCTCGAGCTTGCGTTCGATCCGCTGCAGAATACCCACCGCCGACCTCCCTTCGCGGCTTATATGGCGTGTCGCCGTGCGTATAGCCTTTCTAGATGATACCGATACTGACGGCCAAGGCTGCCGTGAAGCAACTGTCGTACCGTCTGCAACATACGTATCAGCACCGTCAGGTGCGACGCACCACCTGACTCCATGGTGTCTGACCAGCGGATTCACGTCCAGTCGCCGGTCTTCGACCGCTCGAATGACGACCACGTCCAGCGCAGGGCCGGGCTGCCCGATTTTCTACTACGGGCCGCGCGGTGCTATCGTCGTCCAGGCTGTTGATCGAACCCAACGATCACGGTCATGCCCGCCGATCAGTCGGCGGCCACGGGCGAGTGGCGGAATGGCAGACGCGCTGGCTTCAGGTGCCAGTGTCCTTCGGGACGTGGGGGTTCAAGTCCCCCTTCGCCCACCACGAGCGGTTCAGCTCAAATCGGAACACACAGGTCAGGTCGCGGGATGCGGCCTGGCCTTTCGTTATTGTGCGATTGTGCGGCGTTATTGTGCGGCGGGTGTATTTCATCTCGGACGGATCTTCATCACTCGGCCGATATGTCACACGCCTGTAGGACATTCGCAGTTTTTGTCACCGGTTACCGATAGGGTCCCTCACCGGGGTTGCACATGAGCGCTCCATTGCCGAGTCGAGCTGGAGGGAGAACTGCCGTGCGTTCGAGAGCCGACGATCGCGGGTCTTTCACTGCCCTGCGCCAGGAGCACGAAGGCGGCCGCGCGAGGCCGGCCGTGGAAGGCGAATGGGTACTCGAGGAGGCGGCCCAATGACTTTCGATCCACGCCACTCCGTCGATGACGGTCTCCATCACCTTGCGAATCTACTCGATCCGATCATCGGCGTACGGCTCGCGCAGAGCCTCGGTGGCCTACCGTGGCCGACCGTACTCAGTGAGCTCGACAAGATGAAGGGCAAGACCCCCAAGTCCTACTCTGCGACCGATCTGCAATCGCAGCTCAGGATCATCACCGAACGCCTCGGCAACCTCGGATATCCGTTCGATGACCACACCCGTGTGGTGAGCACGCTCGGCAACGAGCTCCGAATCGTGCGAAACCGCTGGGCGCACCACGACGACCTGACGGCGCTCGATGCTTGGCGCGCTCACGATTTCGCGGTGCGACTCCTCGAGCATTTCGGCGATGAGCCCGGAGCCGTGGACGCACGGAAGCTCCGTGATGCGGCATTCGACAGCTTGGCCGTGGAACGTGGGATCGCCGAGCACGTCGTCCCAGCGCCCACGCAGCCGGTCGAGCCCTCGGAATCCGATCCAGATGCGCAGCCAGAAGGTGAAGCGCAGCCGGAAGCTGAAGTGGTCCGGCCGGATCCATCGGTGTTGACGCGATCCGATTCCACGGAGACGCCGACGATCGGCTCGGGCCGTTCCGAATTCGAGCCGTGGGCGGTCGTGGCGGTCGGTGATGTTGCTGTCCTCGACGACCTGCCCAAGAAGGTGGCAAAAGATAAAGTCCGAGCGGTCGCTGTGGAGATCGCCGATTTCGAGGGTCCGATTCACATCAATCGGCTGGCTGCGCTCACCGCGGCTTCCTTTGGAGTTCAACGTCTTTGGTCGGAACGAGAAAAGAAATTGATCTACCAGATCAAGCAGACCGGACTGGTGGTCGACGACGACAAGACGGTCTGGCCAACCGATCTCGACCCGAAGGCATGGACGGAGTTCCGTCCCAACGACAGCACTGTCGACCGGCAGTTCACCGAGATCAGTCCGGTGGAGGTCGCCAATGCCATGCGCTTCCTGAAGGAGAACAATCCCGGGATCAGCGAGGCCGACCTGGATACGGCCACCCTCCAAACCTTCGGCCGCAAGCGCAGAACGAAGCAATTCGCGGCGCATCTCGACAAGGTGCGGAGCCTGCTGAGCGTCAAGCCGTAGAGGTCTACGTGGCCGCTGCCGTCGTGATCATCCGGTCGAGAGTGGGCTGGAACTCGGCGCGTAGCGCGTCTGGATCTGCGCATATTCCTTGTCGAGTTCGTGCAGCCGCTGTGCCGCGCGCGGTGTCGGATCGTGTTGGGCGAGCTCCTGAACCGCCGACCGCATCGCGGCAGCGCGGCGCTCGAACTCGGCCCATTCCGAAGGGGTGGCGCGTCGCGGCCAGAACAAGTAAGCCGCGGTCCCGGCGACAACGGCCACCGCCAGCACGACGCCGATGAGCAGGTACTCGGGGTGTGCCGGAATCCCGGTGACGACACCGACCCGTGGGTGCCGTGCGCGACCGAAGGTGCAGGGTTCACCCGTAGTTGGGGCCGAGGGGTCGTCGGTGCAACCGGTACGAGCGCGGGCCGAGAGGGCCGCAACGATCACGATCGCCGCCGCGGCCACGATGCTGCGACCGAGGACCGTCGCCAGAGTTCGTCGTGAAGGCCGCAGCCGCCACCCGACGCAGGACCACAGGCCGGGTTGCCCGGTCGACCGCGCCTGGCTGCTCATCCGTACCTCCGACTTCTCCTTCATCCGCTCGATCGGTATCAGGGCAAGGCTAGCTAGCGGCGCCCCTGTCAGACGACCTGAATCCGGGCTCCGCGGGCGGTCAGCCATGACTGCAGTTGCGGTCCACTCAGGACGTCGGGTGCTTCGTCACCCACATCGATCGCTCCGGAGATGCGGCCCGTGGCACCGTGCAACGTCGCCCCGGACAGCCGGCTGCCGCCAAGGTCGGTGGAACCCTCCCCGGAATCGAACAGAACCGCATCCAGGGTCGCGCCCCGCAGGTCGACATCGGGCATGAACGCGTTGCGGCAATCCGCGCCGGTGAGGTCGGCCTCGCGCAGGATCGCCGTGTCGAGGTCACACCGTTGCAGGTAGGCACCTCGCAGAACCGCTTGTGCGGCATTGCAATCGGACAGATCGGCTTTACGGAGTTGAGCGTTGGTGAGGTCGGCACCACGTGCATCCGCCGCGGACAGACAGGCGCCGTTGAGCCGGCTGTCCCTGAGCACGACACCTCGGATATCCGCGTCGGAAAACCAGGCGCCACCGAGATTCAGGCCGCGGAGATCGGCACCTCGGAAGTCGCGGTCGCTTCCAGCGAGAATCGGTATCGACTCTTGGCGGGCGGCTCGCCGGAAGAAGTCCTCCAGCGCGGCGCGGGCAGCCGGGTCGTCGGGCCAGCGACGCACGGCCGCAGGATCGGTCTGGTACTCGGTCACTGCACCTGCCTCATACGATCGACCGCCACGAATCGGGTCAGGATATCGCTTCGCCGAGAACCCAACCGCAGCGTGACCAACGGTGGTGCGGCGGGCCGCGGGCGCCGCGTCGCTGATGGCCCATGTGGCGCTGTCGGTGCGGAACAGCCGGGGCCCCTTGACGCCTCGTCCCGTATCGCCGATACTTAGGCATGTGCCTAAGTATCACGCCGAGCTCGACGCGGTCCTGCGGGCTCTCGCGGATCCGACGCGGCGGGCCGTTGTCGAACGCCTGGCGAAGTCGCCGGCGGTCGTGTCCGACCTCGCGGCACCGTTCTCGATGGCATTGCCCTCGCTCATGCAGCACTTGCGCGTGCTCGAGGATGCAGGCCTGATCACGTCGGAGAAACAGGGCCGCGTCCGCACCGTGAGCCTGCGCCCCGGGGCCCTCGACGTCGTGCACCTGTGGCTCGACGAGCAACGAACCCCCGCCGAACGCCACGCCGACCGGCTCGGCATCCACCTGACCCGCTCCACCCCGAAGGGAACCTGACATGACCCGCGTACGTCTTGACATGTTCGTCTCGCTCGACGGCTACACCTCGGTGGCCGATGAGGCCGCCGACAACCCGATGGGTGACGACTGGGAACGCCTCACGGCCGCCTACGTCGCCACCCGCACGTTCCGGCAACGCATCTTCGGTGACACCAGTGGCGCCGGCACCACCGGCGTCGACGACACCTACGCCGCCGCATTCTTCGAGGGCGTCGGCGCCGAGATCATGGGTGCGGCCATGTTCGGTCTGCACGCCTTCCCCGACAATCCGGAATGGCAGGGCTGGTGGGGTGACGAACCACCGTTCGGCACCCCGGTCTACGTGCTCACCCACACCGCGCCGCGTCCGGCGATCCCGATGCAGGGAGGGACGAAATTCCACTTCCGCAGTGGCGCAATCGAAGAGGTGCTCGCCGAGGCCACCGAGACGGCCGGCGGGAAGGATGTGCGCATCGGCGGCGGTGCGCGGACCGCACGCGAATTCCTGCGTGCCGGACTCGTCGACCACGTGCATCTCATGGTCGCCCCGGTCGTCCTCGGGCGAGGTGACCGGCTGTGGGACGACCTGCGCGGCCTCGAATCCACCCACAAGGTGACGACGGAAACGGCCGAAAGCGGCACCACCCACGTCACGTTCACCCGATAGGAGACCCGATGACCGTCGAACGCCGCCTCGCCCGTTCCGGATTCACCCTGACCCGCGACTACCCCGCCCCGATCGGACGTGTCTGGGACGCCTTCGCCGACGAACCACAGAAGCTGGCCTGGTGGGGTGCGGGCGACGACATCGAGCCCGGCGAATGGGCCTTCGACTTCCGCGTCGGCGGACGCGACGTCGCCGAGGGCATCTTCCACCACGGCTGGGTCTCCCGGTACGAGGCCACCTACACCGACATCGTCGAGCACAACCGCATCGTCACGAGCTACGACATGTGGATCGACGGTATGCACATGTCGACGTCGGTGGCGTCGCTGGAGTTCGATCCGACCGATGACGGAACCCGGTTCACCCATACCGAACACGGCGTCTTCTTCGACCGGTTCTGGGACGGCGGTACGGGCCGCGAGGAAGGCACGCGCGGCCTCCTCGACGCCCTCGGCACCTACCTCGCCTAGACCGCGAGAGCACGGCGTTCGCCGGACGGGCCCGCGCCGGACCCGCCCGTCCTATCGTGAACACATGGCCACCTGGGACGAATTCGAGCACACCGCACCACGAATCGCAGCGGTGTTCCGTCGCCGTCACACCGCGGTCGGCAACCTCTGCATGCTGGGCACACTTCGTGCGGACGGTTTTCCACGGATCAGCCCGATGGAGCCCCGCTTCTTCGAAGGGCAGCTGTGGCTCGTCGGCATGCCCGACACCGCGAAGTTCGCCGACCTCGCCCGAGACCCACGATTCACACTGCACACCGCGACGCGAAGGTGCGGGGCACCGTCGAGGATGTCCGGGACACGGCACTGCATCAGCGCTTCGCGGCGGATCTCTACGACGACACCGGTTTCGACCTGCGCGGACGCGCCTTCGACCACTTCTTCGCCACGGATATCGTCGGCGCGGCGGCCGTCGAGATCGACGACGGACACCTCGACATCACGACGTGGCGTGCGGCTGGGGTCGAGCAGGTGCACCGCAAGCATTGAGACGGTGGACATTTGCAGCGATCGGCCGTCGCGCTATCGAATATCCGGACAATCACGCGGACCACCGACCCGCGGCCACCCCGGCCGGTAGCGTGGGCCACTGACAACCCGGCGGTATCAGCAGTCGACCGGTTCATCGCGTATCCGGTCGGATCGGAGGAGCCGATGGCCACGTCCGCGACGGCGACCGAGGCATCACGACCAGCGCTCACGCCCACCCGGCGGAACCTGATCTTCGCGTCCATCGCGGTCGGGATGCTGCTGGCCGCGCTCGACCAGACCATCGTGGCCACCGCGCTACCGACGATTGTCAGTGACCTCGGGGGCGGCGGCCACATGAGCTGGGTCATCACCGCCTACATGCTCGCCGAAACGGTGTCGACGGTCCTGGCAGGCAAGCTCGGCGATCTCTTCGGACGCAAGAACATGATGATCGGCGCGGTCGTGGTGTTCATCGTCGGATCGTTTTTCTGCGGACTCTCCGGCGGCATGGCCATGCTGATCATCTCGCGCGCGGTGCAGGGCATCGGCGGTGGCGCCATCACCGTGACCGCCACCGCCCTCATCGCCGACGTCATCCCGCTGCGCCAGCGCGGCGCCTACCAGGGCGCGCTCGGAGCGGTGTTCGGCGTGACGACGGTGATCGGCCCCCTGCTCGGCGGGCTGTTCACCGACCACCTGTCCTGGCGGTGGGCGTTCTACGTCAACGTGCCGGTGGCGATCATCGTGGTCGGGATGTCGATCGCGTTCATCCCCGGCGCCGCCGAGAAGATCCGCAGCAAGATCGACTATCTCGGTGTGGTCTTCGTGACTCTCGGATCGGTCGGATTGACCCTCGGATTGTCCTGGGGCGGATCGCAATACGCGTGGGGTTCGGCGACCATCATCGGACTGTTCATCGGTGCGGTGATCGCCTTCGTCATCTTCGTGTTCGTCGAACTCCGTGCGACCGAACCGATCCTGCCGATGCACCTGTTCCGGCGGCGGGTGTTCACCGTCGCGGCGATCCTGTCGTTCGTCGTGGGATTCGTGATGCTCGGTGCGATGACCTACCTGCCCACCTTCCTGCAGTACGTCCAGGGCACCTCGGCCACCGAATCGGGTTTGCGCACACTGCCGATGATGGTCGGGTTGCTGATCACCGCCATCTACTCCGGCCGTGTCGTCGGCCGCACCGGCAAGTATCGGATGTTCCCGATCGCCGGGTCGGCGGTCATCGCGATCGGGCTCTATCTGCTGTCCCGGATGGACGAGCACACCTCGATCCTGGTCACGTCGATCTTCATCTTCATCCTCGGCGCCGGGATCGGCCTGATCATGCAGGTGCTGACGATGGTCGTGCAGAACACGTCCAGCTACCACGATCTGGGCACCTCCACCTCGGCGGTCACCTTCTTCCGCACCCTGGGCATGTCGTTCGGGACCGCCGTGATGGGCACCCTCTACTCCAACAAGCTCGGCGCCGAACTGCCCGCCGCGATCGCCCAGGCCCGGCTCACCAATCCGGCAGCGGCCACGCAACCTGCGCTCCTGCACGCACTCGACTCCGCCCAGCGCGCTCCGATCGTGCACGCCTACGCCCAAGCCACGCAATTCATCTTCTTCTGGGTGGTGCCCGGCGCCCTACTGGCGTTCGTGCTGGCGTTCTTCCTGCCTCAGGTTCCCTTGCGCGACAGCGCGAAAGACGCCGCCCGCGGACCGTCGGAAGGCTTCGCGATGCCCGAAGACAACCGCTCCGAGGTCACACTCGAAACCATCATCGGGCGGATTCTGCACCGCCGAGACCGCGGATCGGTTCTCGCGCAAGCACTGCAGGCCGCGCACAGCCCGCTCGACGTCCCCACCGCATGGGGTCTGCTCACCGTCGGCTTGCCCGCGAAGTTCCTCGACGTCCAGCCCCGCCAAGCCGACATCGAACAACGGATCGGCATACCCGTCGGCGTCCTCGACTCCTTCTACGACGGCATCGTCGACGCCGGATACCTCAGCCGTGACGGCGAACGCCTGCAGCCGACAGCGGACGGCCGCACCCAGGTCGACGCGATCACCGCCGCCTGGCGGGACTGGCTCGTCGGCCAGGTCCACGACTGGCTCTCGGATGACGGGGACCACGCCCAACTCACCGCCGACGTCACCGCCGCACTGAATCGGATCGCCCATCGAGCCCTCGAAGAAGAGCAGATGCCGACCGGCAAGCACGCACTGGCCAGTACTGCCGGCACGTCGTGATTCTCATGCAAGCCGACGACGCAGAGCTCGGATCTCTCAGGTGCCGGCCGGCCGGTACACATGGGCCACCACACCGCCGCTGAACGCGGTCGCGTCGACCAGCCTCAGATCGGCGGGCTCGCCGAGATCGGCGAACAGTGCGAGGCCCGAGCCGAGTGCGGCCGGATGAATGAGCAGCCGGTACTCGTCCACCAGACCCAACCGGATGAGGCTGCGGGCGAACAGGGATCCGCCGTGGGCGAGAACGTAGTCGCCGGGTTCTTCCTTCAGTCGCCGAACCTCCTCGGCGAGTTCGCCATTCGCGATCCGCGGCGAATCCCAGCCGAAACCCTCGGCGGTCGAACCTGTTACGTCCCGATGGCGCAGTGTCTCCTGGCGGGTGAACACCACCTTCGGGATCTCGTTCATCGCCGCTGCCATCGGGCCCGACGCGGTCGGCCAGTAGCCGATCATGCCGTCGTAGGTGCGCCGGCCCATGACGTGCAGACCTGCCTGCGAGAGCGTCTGGAGCACCCAGGCCGTCGAGTCCTCGCTGCGCGAACGGAACTGCCAGTCGAGTTCGCCGCCGGGGCCGGCGACGAACCCGTCCAACGACATCGACATCTTCAACACGAGATCCCGCACCCGAACCACTCCTTCGACGACCGTCAACAGCGAACACTGGGATAGACCGGGATACGTGCCGAAAGTCATCGGGCTCGTCGAACCGGTACTTCGGGCCGGGGTTTGACTCACCGAGATTCCTAACCTGTGCACCCGACGACCAGGGCGATAGCGTCCGACACCCATGTCGACTTCCTTGACCACTCCGGCGGTCTCGTCGTCGCCGGCCCGTGCCGGCACCGCGTCGGAAACCGATGATGAGCGCCGCAAACGGCTGCGCACGGTGGTGGCCGCGAGCCTGCTCGGCACCACGATCGAATGGTACGACTTCTTTCTCTACGCCACCGCCGCGAGCCTCGTCTTCAACAAGATCTTCTTCCCCGACCAGAGTTCGTTCACCGGCACGCTGCTGGCGTTCGCGACCTTCGCGGTGGGCTTCGTCGTCCGCCCGATCGGTGGCGTCGTCTTCGGGCATATCGGCGACCGGATCGGACGGAAACGCACCCTCGCGCTGACGATGGTGCTGATGGGCGTCGCGACCGCACTCATGGGCGTGCTGCCGACCGCCGCGCAGGTCGGGGTCGCCGCACCCGTCCTGCTGTTGCTGATGCGAATACTGCAGGGCTTCGCGCTGGGCGGCGAATGGGCGGGTGCGGTGCTGCTCGCGGTGGAACACAGCCCGGCGCGCCGGCGCGGAATCTTCGGCAGCATCCCGCAGATCGGACTCGCGATCGGGCTCGCACTCGGCACCGCCGTCTTCGCACTGCTGCAGGTCGCCTTCGACGACAGTCAGTTCCTCGCCTACGGCTGGCGCATCGCCTTCCTGGTGAGCATCGTGCTGGTGGTCGTCGGATTCGTGGTGCGGCTCAAGGTCGAGGAGACCCCCGCCTTCACCGAGGTCGACGCGCTCGCCGAGAAGTCGTCGGTGCCGATCAAAGACGTTGTACTGCAGCCCAACACCCGTAATACGATCCTCGGCCTGCTGGCGCGGTGGGGCGAGGGATCGGCGTTCAACACCTGGGGCGTCTTCGCGATCGCCTACGCCACGTCGTCCCTGCACATGAACAAGGTCGCGGTGCTGGTGGCCGTCAGTATCGCCTCGGTCGTGATGGCCGTGCTGCTGCCGGTGTCGGGGATGCTCACCGACCGCTACCGTCCCCGACAGATCTACCTGGCGGGCATGGTCGCCTACGGAGTCTCGATCTATCCCGTCTTCGCGCTGTTCGGCACCGCCGATCTGCTGTGGTTCACGCTCGGGCTCGTCCTGGTATTCGGGATCGTCCACGCCCTGTTCTACGGTGCGCAGGGCACGTTCTTCGCGAGTCTCTATCCCACTCGCGTGCGCTACACCGGGCTGTCGGTCGTCTACCAGTTCTCGGGTATCTACGCATCGGGCCTGACGCCGCTCATCCTGACCGCGCTGATCGGCGCGAACCACGGTTCCCCCTGGCTCGCGGCCGGTTATCTGGTGCTCACCGCCGCGATCAGCGTCGTCGCGACCGCGCTCGTCCGCGAAAAGGACCTGTACTTCTGACCGATTCCTCGGCGTCGCGTGCAGGTGGTGACCGCGGGACCCCGAGGTGCGCGGTTCGTGTCTCGCTGCCAAGGAGTCCTTGGCCTGCGCGATGTCAGCGGGCGCCTGCTGTCTCGCGCAGTGGTTCTTTGGCGAACGCCCGCAGACCCGACTGTGGGTCGATCCGCGCGCGGAAGCCCAGGACGTCGGCTGCACGGGCGGGATCGGCCACGACGTGCCGGACATCGCCGGCACGGAATTCCCCGGTGATCACCGGGACCGGACCGGACAGTTCGTCAGACAGGATGGTCGCCACCTCCCCGATGCTGATCGGATGTCCGGACGCGATGTTCAGCGGGCAGAACATGGCGCCGGGACCCTCGAGGAGTGACTCGATCGCCATGACATTCGCCGATGCCACGTCGTCGACATGCACGAAGTCGCGCATCTGGCGACCGTCCTCGAAGACCCGAGGCGGGCGGCCGCCGGCCAGTGCGGAACGAAAGATCGACGCGACACCCGCATACGGTGTGTCACGCGGCATGTTCGGTCCGTACACGTTGTGATACCGCAGCGCGACCGCGCTGCCCCCGGTGCAGTTCGCCCACGCCCGGGCATAGTGCTCCTGCGCTGCCTTGCTTGCGGCATAGTGGTTTTGGGGGCGTAGCGGCGCATCCTCGGGGGTGAGCGTCCAGCGCGTGTCCTGCCCGTGCGGGCCGCGGTGATCGAACACGCCGGCGGCCAGATCGTCCCGATTGCGGGGGCTCACCTCGGTCACGCCCAGGCCGTCGGATGTGACATGACTACCGTTGCCGTACACCACCATCGACGACGCGATCACCAGGCGAGCGATCTCCTTGCGCGCCATGGCCGCAAGGAGGGTCGCGGTCCCCGAATCGTTGTGCCGGGCGAACTCCGGGGCATCGGAGAACCCCACCCCGAGGCCCACCAGGGCGGCCTGATGGGAGACGACGTCGACGCCGGCGAGAGCCGCGTCGATGCCTGCCGGATCGTTGATGTCGACCGATGACACGCCGTCCGGTGGCGGTGTGTCCGCGAGGTGGGCGCTCGGCAGCATCGCGTCGACGCCGATCACCTCATGGCCGCGACCGGCGAGGATCGCGCACACGCGCGAACCGATGAATCCCGCTGCCCCGGTGACCAGTACGCGACTCACCGGGACCCCGCGGTTGCGACAGGCGTGGGCGTTGCCGACGCGGTCGAGGTGCCGGAAACCGTCGACAGCATCGCGTCGACGTCGTGGTTGACACGTGCACAATCGCATCCGGCCGGAGAGGAGAGGCCGGCGACGGCCATGGCGACCCGCTCCTTGAGGCGCGGCAGGTTGCGCGCGAACTCGGCGAACACGTCGGCGGCGGCCACTCCGTCACCTGGGGCCACGCCCGCGTCGAGATCGGTGACCAGACACAATGTGGCATAACATATTCCGAGCTCCCGGCACAGCGATGCCTCCGGCTGGCCGGTCATGTTGATCAGGCTCGCACCCCAGGCGGCGTACATTCGGCTCTCGGCGCGGGTGGAAAAGCGCGGACCGTCGATGACCATCATCGTTGCGCCGTCGACGACCTGTGGTCCCGAGTCGCCGACCTGTGGTCGGGGATCACACAGCGTGGCCCGGAGCCGCGGGCAGTACGGATCGGCGAAGCCGATGTGTACCGGATCGTGTTCGCGCACCGAGGTCGAGGTGCGGTCGAAGAACGTCGTCGCGCGTCCCTGGGTGCGGTCGATGAGCTGGTCGGGCACCACCAGCGCACCGGGACCGACTGCGGGGTCGAGTGAACCGACGGCGGCCGCCGCTATCACGGCGCGAACGCCGAGAGCGCGAAGTGCCCACAGATTCGCACGATAGGGCACCTGGTGGGGCAGATACTCGTGGTGGGCTCCGTGCCGTGGGAGGAACACCACACGTCGTCCATCCAGCGTGCCGACGACCGGTGGTGCAGAAGGAGCACCGAACGGAGTGTCGATCTCGACTGGGTGCGCGGCCGGATCGGCCTCGACGAAGTCGTAGAAGCCGGTACCGCCGATGATGCCGACCGCGTCCGGGTCTGTGCCGTTCATGATGTCTCCTCGGTGTCATTGTCGGAAGGGGTTGTGGTGGTGTGGATGTCGATGCCGACATCGGCATCGGTATGCGTCCTTCGACGACTGTGGGTGGCTCTCAGACGGCCCACGGCGATCGTTGCGATCACCGCCGCCCACACCAGGGCGAGGGTGATCAGGAGCCCGAGACCGTACGGGCGGTCGAGCAGGGTCGGATTGTCGACGGGACGCTGGCCGTTCGGTCGGGGCGCGAGAACGGGCACCGCCAAGAGGGCCAGGACCGCAGTGAACGCCAGTCCCACCGCGACGGGAACGTGGTACGCCCGGCCCCGCAGTGAGCGCCGGACCATCCACCACATCCCGAGCCACAGGGGTGCCAGCACCGCGTCGTGTCCGAGAACCCCGCCCGCGAGCCAGACGATCATCGAACGCCAATCCGGCTGCGCGACAGAACGGATGGTCAGCGTCACGCCATAGCCGATCAGGATGACGCCGAGCCCGGCGGCGGCGACACGCAGCACCGTCGTCGTCATGTGCGTGCCTCGATCCGGCTCAGCCATTTGGTCTGCATCACGCCGGGAAGGCCAGGCGCGATGAGTCGCGCCGGATAGCCGTGATCGATCGTGAGCCGATCACCGTTGAGCAGCAGCGCGATCAGGGTGAGGTCGTCGGATACCTGGGCTCCGGGGATGTCGGCCACCGCGTACGCGCCGCGCTCCAGCGACACCATGCGCGCTCCCGACTCCGGTCGTCCACCGACCGCGGCGACGAGATCGCGCAGCCGGATCCCGGTCCACTGCGCCGAGGCGCTCCAACCCTCCACGCATGCGATCGGCAACCGGACCGTGTACTGGGGGAGCGACTCCAATGCGGCCACCGAGAACATCTGTCTCACCGAGCCATTGGAGATCACGAGCCGATAGTCCGCAGACGTGGCGGCCGCACCGATCCTGGCCGCACTCGCGGTGCGATTGATCGGCAGACCCTGGGGTCCCGTACCCGAACGGGGGGCCAGGAAGGCCAGTCTGCGCAGGGGAGTGACGGTCTGCCCGGCGAAGGCGACGACGGCCAACCCGACGCCCGCTGACGTCGCGCGCAACACGGTGCGCCGCGACGGTCCGGTGGCCGCGTCCGGGCGCACGGGAGGCGAGTGCCCCCCGCCGTCGCCCCCGGCGTCGCCCTCGCCGAACGCGCGGCGAATGATCGGGAATTTGACCGCGATGTGGATCAGCAGTGCGCCGATCGCGACGTAGGCCACCGCATGATGTGCTGCTGGAAAGAAGAACGCCCACGGGTACCAGTGCGCGATGTTCAGCAGTCCGGTCACGAGTTCGAACACCGCCGAGGACACGAGCACGGCGATACCAGCACGTTCGGCAATCCGTATCCCAGAACCGAAGATGGGTCGTTCGAACAGCTTTCGGTACACCAGGCCGAGCTTCACCAGGAGCAGCGGGATCGCGGCGATACCGGTCAGGACATGCAGGCCCTGGGTGAACCGGTAGAGCCACACCGGGTGGGCCGGCCAGGCGAACCAGCCGGGCGGGTGCTGGATCAGGTGTGAGAGCACACCGGTCACGAAGCACACACCGAAGGCGATCCCGAGGGCCAGGCCGACCCGCACCGTCGTGCCGCGATCCTCGTCTTCCTGTCGTGTCCGCAGGAGGTCGGACCCGTCGAGGCCGGAGCTGTTCATCGCCGCACCACCTCGACGAGGAGCCTGTCCCCGATCTCGGTGGTGACGGCGACGTCGAATCCGTGTCGTGGCAATAGTTCTCGAAGTCCCGCGATTCCGACCTGCGCCCACTGGAACCACGGGCCGGTGTGGGTCTCGCTCTCGATGCGGACGACCTCGACGGTGTGGCCGGAGATATGTGGATCGATCTCGGCGAGCAGGGAGCCGCCCGGCCCGAGCAGCGCGCCGACCCTGCCCAGGAGGCGGTCGGGATCACCGCCGATGCCGATGTTGCCGTCGATCAGCAGCGCATGCGCCCAGCGTCCTTCGCACGGAAGGCGTCCGAGAATGTCGCGCTGTAGCACCGGGATTCCCCGAATGCGAGCCGTGGCCACCGCGGTGTGCGATTCATCCACGCCCAGCGCTGTCACGCCGCGGGTGGTGAGGGCATCCACCAGTCGGCCGGGGCCGCATCCGAGATCGACGGTGGGCCCGTGACAGTGGCGCACCACCGCGGCGTCGAACGCCGCGTCGGCCGCGTCGTCGGACGTGCCGTGCCACCGCGACACCGGAAGATGGGTCCGACGGCCGTCGACCGCCCTCAGCAGACAGCGCGCCCCGCTCAGCGCGTGATCGAAGACCCCGAGCTCGCCGGTCACGACGCTTCCCGCCGGGCCGGCGAGCATGGCGAGGTCAGTATCGGTGGTCATGAAGCACTCGCAACGGGGCCGATCGCCGACGCGGTGGCGGCGAATTCGGCACCGGCCGAACATGATGAGGCCACCGCGGCCACATCTTCGGGGTGGTCGACATCGCGCAACCACGGCAACCGATTCACTCGCAGGCCCGCGCGACGCAGAACCCGGGTGGTGTGGGCGGCGGTGTAGGCACGTGACATGGGCACCCCCCGCAGTAAGTCTGCGCCCGCGGCGTCGGTCAGGCCCAGCGCCCACCAGCCGCCGTCGTCGGCGGGACCGAGCCAGGCGGTGGACGGGCCGGAGGTGGCCACCCGTTCCAGCGACCGGGACATGACCGTCGGACCGAGTTGCGGGGTGTCCATGCCGATCTGGAGCACATGCCGGATTCCGGCGCGGGCCGCGTCGAGATGCGCGTTCATGAGGCGTTCGGCAAAGTCGTTCCCGCGCTGGGCAAATACATCGCAGGCGGCGAGTTCGCCGGCCAGCTCGTCTCTGCGGATCGCCGCAGTCAACTCGCCGCTCCAGGCCACCAACACCCGGGCGCCCTCGACCGCACGCGCCTGACGGAGGGTGTCCAACAGCGCCGACGCGGCGAGTTGTGCGGCTCCCTGCGCGCCGTAGACCGGGGCCAGGCGGGTCTTGGCGGCACCGGGCACCGGTGACTTCGCCACGATCAGGATCGCCGCGTCCGAACTCATGAGAGCACCGCGAGGAAGTCGCGCCCGGCCCGAAGCGAGCCGCACAGTGTGCCCGACACCTTGGAGGTCCCCGCCGCCCGCGCCCGATAGTCGACGTCGACCTCGGTGATACGCAACCCGGCCGCGGCCGCGCGGAGCACGAACTCCACCGGATAGCCCGAACGCCGATCGGCGATGTCCAGCTGCAGCAACGTCGTCCGGGAGATGGCGCGCATGGGGCCGATGTCATGCACCGCGATCCCATACCGCGTTCGTAATCGCCACGCGGCCACCAGGGTTCCGGCGCGTGCATGCCATGGCCAGGCGTTCGGGGACTCGGGTCGTCGGCGGCCGAGGGCAACGTCGGCGCCGGCGTCGAGGGCGTCGACGAGCAGTGGTAGCTGTCGCGGGTCGAGTGAGCCGTCGCCGTCGAGGGTGCAGACGATGGAGGTGTCGGCCGCGAGAACTCCCGCGTGTACCGCACTTCCGTAGCCGGGACGCTCCTCGGTGATCACCCGTGCGCCGTGGCGTGACGCGACCTCTGCGGTGGCGTCGGTGGAGCCGTTGTCCACGACGAGTGCCGAGTACCCGATCGGAATCCGCTGCAGCACAGCGGGTAACGCAAATGCCTCGTTGCGGCAGGGGATGATGACGGTGATCTCGGATTGCACGGATTCATCGTATGAACGACTCGGCGTTGCGGACAGGGGAGCGATGCTTACCGAAGTGTGACGTCCGCACCGATGTCTTACGGAAGTGTGACGTCGGCGTAGGTTCCTGCCGTCGGCTGCTGTTGCGCGTTAGTCTTCGGTGTCGTGAACATCTCTGTGGGCCAACGTGTCCCGACCACAGAAGAGGCCCGGGCAGTGGAGCGGTCATGGGCGGGGAGGCGCTCTGCGCTCGCGCTCGCAGTGACGGCGCTGCTGGTTGCCGCCGCCGTCGCACTGCCGCTGATCTCGGGAGATGCGCTGCGTGGCAAGATCTTCGCGCAGGCTGCGCCACTGTTCGGTGTCTGGAATCCGCATGTGGGGCCGGGTACCGTACCCGCAGTGCTGATGGCGTTGCTCGGCGTCACGGTGGTTCCCGGACGACTGGCCACCATGAACGTGCGTGCGTTGGCGTGGAGCACATGGGCGCTGGGCTTGCTCTGGACGATGTCCCTGGCACTGGTCGACGGCTGGCAGCGGGGGGTGGCCGGTCGCCTCACCAGACCCGACGAATACCTATCCGAGGTCGGCGGGGTGCACAGCATCCCGGCCATGCTGTCCGGCTTCTCGGCGCGAATCGTCGATCATCAACCGGATTCCTGGACCACCCACGTCTCCGGTCACCCGCCCGGCTCGCTGCTCACCTTCGTGGTGCTCGACCGGATCGGACTCGGCGGCGGGGCATGGGCGGGACTGTGGTGTGTGCTCGTCGGGACGTCGGGACTGGCCGCGGTGATCGTGGCGCTCGATCGTCTGGGCGCACCGGACGCCGCGCGAAGGTGCGCGCCGTTCCTGGCCTTCTTTCCCGGTCTGATCTGGGTCGGCGTATCCGCCGACGGCTACTACATGGGGGTGGTGGCCTGGGGACTCGCCCTGCTCGCGGTCTCGGCCACCGCGGCCGGGCGACGTGCGGCGACTGCCGGGGTCGGTGCGGGTCTGCTCCTGGGGTTCTCGGTGTTCCTGAACTACGGACTCGTCCTGGCCGGGGTGATGGCACTGACGATGGCGGCCGCCGCACGGTCGTGGCGGCCCCTGCCGTGGGCCGTCCCGGCCGCTCTGGCCATGGTGGCCGCGTTCTGGCTCGCCGGATTCTGGTGGCTCGACGGCTATCACCTCGTGGTGGCGAGGTACTACCAGGGGATCGCGTCGCAGCGTCCGTTCGCCTACTGGGGGTGGGCGAACCTCGCGGCAACGGCGATCGCGGTCGGCCCCGCCACCGTCGCCGCCCTCGGGCGCGCAGCAGGTCTACCGGCGCTGCGTCGCCGCGAACTGTGGCCCGCATTCGCCGGGCTCGCCGCGATCGTCGTCGCCGATCTGAGCGCGCTCAGCAAGGCCGAGACAGAACGGATCTGGCTACCCTTCACAGTGTGGATGGTCACCGTCACCGCAGTTCTGCCGCCCCGCGCCGCCCGTTGGTGGCTCGGTGCGCAGGTGGTCGTGGCGCTGCTGGTCAATCATCTGGTGCTCACCTACTGGTGAAAGGCTGACTCCGATGCGCATTCTGGTCGCCGACGACGACGCGGTGGTGGTCGACGTGGTCGGCCGGTACCTGCGCCACGCGGGCATGGAGGTGGTCGGGGTGGTCGACGGGGCCGCTGCCCTTGCCGAGATCGACCGGGGTGCAGTCGATCTCGCTGTCGTCGACGTCATGATGCCGGAACTCGACGGGATCGAGGTATGTCGCTCGGTGCGTGCCGGCGACCACTGCGATCTGCCGCTGATCCTGCTCACCGCGCTCGGCTCCGCCGACGATCGGGTACTCGGTCTCGAGTCGGGTGCCGACGACTACGTGACCAAACCGTTCAGCCCGCGGGAGCTGACGCTGAGGGTCCAGTCGGTGCTGCGCCGCATGCACCCCGCTCCTCCTGTCTCCGTCGATCCCGGACCCGGCGTGTCCGGCGAACTCACCGACGGTGCGGTGCGGGTCGACCTGCGTGCCCAGGTGGTGACGGTGGACGACCGACCGCTGTCGACCACCAAACGCGAGTTCGACCTGATCGCCTTCCTGATCGCCCACCCCGACGAGGTGTTCGGCCGCGACGAACTGCTCGAGCAGGTCTGGGGCTGGAAGTTCGGCGACCAATCGACGGTGACGGTGCACATCAAACGGATCCGCACCAAACTCGGCGCGGCCGCCCACATCGACACGGTGTGGGGCCGGGGCTATCGCTGGACGCGCGACTCGACGCCGGGAATCCGGTGAGCACGATGACGACCGACACCCTCGGCATCCTTGCCGTCGCACTGGCGTGGACCGCGCCGCTCGTCGCGATCGGAGCCGCCTTCCTGTGGTGGCAGCAGCGGTTGTCGCTACTGGTCAGCCTCGTCATCATGACGTTGATCCCGCTGGTCGCCACCCTGGTCGGGGTCTTCGCGGTGAGTGGGTTGATGGTGACCGGAGACCTGCGTCGCACTGCGACGGTGCTGGCCGCGGTGGCGGTGGTGACCGTGCCTGCGGCGTTGGTACTCGGGCGCATCCAGGCACGTCGGACGGTCTGGGAACGACAGATGCGCGAGCAGGAGCGGGCCGCCGATCAGTCGCGGCGCGAACTGATCGCGTGGGTCAGCCACGATCTGCGTACTCCGCTCACCGATATCAAGGCCATCGCCGAATCGTTGTCGGATGCCGTGGTGACCGACCCGGACGAGGTCGTCGCGTTCGCCCGGCAGATCGGCCTCGACGTCGACCGGCTCTCGGCGATGGTCGCCGACCTGTTCGAGATGGCGACGATCAACGCGGGCGCGTTGCATCTGGACATGGAGGATATCGATCTCCGCGAGGTGATCGACGAGGTGGTCGGGTCGGTGCGTTCGGCGGCCGGTCGCGGCGAGATCGACATCGTCATCGATGCGCCCGATACGGCCGTCGGAATCACCGGCAGTGCGCATGCGATGTCGCGTGTGATGACCAACCTGCTGGTCAACGCGGTGGCACACACCCCGTCAGGCGGTTCCGTGCGGATCGCGACGGGGATCGATGCGGGCGGCGGGGCCGATGAGATCGCGGGCGGTTCGGCTCGGGTGGCGTGGTGTCGCGTCGACGACTCGGGTGCGGGGATCGACTCCGACGACCTTCCCCGCATCTTCGAGATGGCCTACCGCGGCACCGCTGCGCGCTCTCCCGCCCGCACGGACACCGTTCCGGCCGGGTCCGGCATGGGGTTGGCGATCGCTCGCGGGCTGATCGACGCCCACGCAGGCACGATCACGGCATCCAATACCGGATCGGGAGCCAGGTTCGAGGTGCGCCTACCGGTTGCCGGGGCGTCGACGGTCGCGCGCCCCTGATTCCAGGTCCGCCAGCGCGGACTCCGCCGCGTGGAACCCGCCCATTCCGTGCACGCCGGCCCCGGGAGGCGTTGCCGCCGAGCACAGGTACACACCGGGGACGCCCAGGGCATACGGGTCGACGGCGATTCGGGGACGCATGACGACCTGACGCATGGTGTTCGCGCCGGCGCTGATGTCACCCCCGACGTAGTTGGCGTTGTCCGCCTCGAGCGCTGCGGGCCCTCGCGTCGAGACCGCAAGGATCCGGTCGCGGAATCCGGGGGCGAACCGTTCGATCTGCCGGGTCACCGCCTCCGTCGCATCTCCCGAGTAGCCATGTGGCACATGGGCGTACGCGTAGATCGGATTGGCGGTAGGGCTCGAACGGCTCGGGTCGATCACATACTGCTGTCCGAGGAGCACGAACGGTTGCTCGGCCATCCGGCCACGCACGGTGCCGAGTTCGGTGTGCGCGATCTGCTCCGCGGAGCCACCGAGGTGCACAGTGCCCGCACGGCGGCAGTCGTCGTTGGTCCAGGGGATGTCGCCGTCGATCGCGAAATCGACCTTGAACGCCGCCGGGCCGTAGGAGTAGCGGGTCAACGACCGCCGTACGTGGGCTGGTAGTGCGTCGCCGACGATCTGCAGTACTCCGGCGGGCGCGGTGTCGAGCAGGACGAGGTCGGGTTTCGAGCCGATCAGATCGGCGAGCATGGCCGGCGAGGTCACCCGGACATCGGTGATCACCGTGCCGCCCGACTCGGACAGCTTCGCCAGCAGTGCGCGGGCGATCGCCTCGCTGCCGCCTTCGGCAACCGGCCAGCCGACCGCGTGGGCCGCGGCGGTAAGCATCATCCCGACCGAACTGGACAGCGGACCGTCCAGCCGATGGAAGGCGTGCGCCGCGACACCCATGAACAGCGCCTTCGCGGGCTCGTCGCGGAAGTACCGGACCGCCACCGTCGCGGGCATCGCGGCGCGCACACCGAACCTGCCGAGGGTGAGCGGGTGTCGGGGGACGTGCAGGATCGGCCGGAACACCTCGTCGATCAGGTCGTCGAACCGATCGACGGCCGCATCGAACATCCGCGACCACCGCGTCGCATCCGCACCGAGGGATGCCGGCGTGAGCGCCCGGTCGCGGCCGGCGAGCCCGGCCCGCCCGTCGTCGAGCGGGTGCGCGAGATCGATCTCGGGCCAGAGCCAGCGCAGTCCGTATCGCTCGAGATCCAGCGACGCCAGATACGGCGATGCCACGCCTGTCGGATGGAAGGCTGCACATTCGTCGTGCAGCAGACCCGGAACGGTGAGTTCGCCGGTCCGGGTGCCGCCGCCGGGCCGAGAACCGGCCTCGACGACGGTGACGTCGATCCCGGACTGCGCGAGGCGCACGGCAGCGGCGAGTCCGTTGGGTCCGCTCCCGACCACGACAGCTGTTGTCATCTCTCCATCATCCGATCGTCGGCCGTGCGGCCGGTGAGGGTGTGCTGGCGGACGAACCCGGGCGCGGTCCACGAAACATCCAGCGGGACAGGTCCATTGGGCAGCCACGGCTGCTCGTCGACGCAGTCGGACACCTGCCACGTTCCGCGCTCGACGACGCCGAGTGCCGCGTCGATGACCCGGTAGCGCTGCGGAGTGCTCACCTTCCACGGAGTCGCCTGCGATTCACAGTAGGCGACGACGAGGTCTCCCGGTTCGAGACCGAGTCGGTTCTGGATGGCGGCGATGAGCCGTTCGTCGTGCATGTGCCCATCGCCGAAGTTCCAGCCGAGGATGGTGTTGCACATGAACTCACCTTCGCGCATCGTCCGGCTCTCGATGTCGTCGAGGTGCTCGTACATCGCGGAGAGCAGCCCGCGGCCCTGGCTGTGCATCGATCGCCAGCAGACCGCCTTCTGCAGCATCATCTCGGCGTCGTCGCGCGAATAGGGCGTGGGAGCCATGCGCTGCAGCTGGTCGATCTGGTTCTCGACGAGGGGCAGTTCGTTGAGACGCTCCTCGATGCCGGGGCGCATCGCCCACACCGCCGACGCCCAGTTGCCCGCGTATTGGCGCATCGACGGCAGGAACGAGACCAGATCGGGCCGGAGATTGCCCAGGATCGGACCGAACAGGGCGAGCGCGAACACCGGGACCAGAATCCACCCATGGTGGAAATTCCAGATGCCGTACGTCGAGGCATCGAAGCCGTCCCCGAATCCGCCCCAGAGCACGATCGCGATATAGCCGAAATAGACATTCCATTCCAGCGGGACCGCGAGCGGGAATGTCGAGGTGATGAAGATGTGGAAGGCGAGTATCACCACCGCGCCGATCATCGCCACGGTGCTGTTTGTGACCAGGAGGAGCACCAGCGGGATCACGATCTCGACGGTCGTGCCCGCGACGTGCGCCATGAACCATGCCAGGCGACTCGGACGCAGATCGGTCGGCGCGTCCCGGTAATGCGCCTTCTTGAGGAAATCCGGTTGTCCGGGGCTGTTGGAGATCATCGGCGGGATCACGTTGATGAAGTGCTCACCGAGCTTCGACACCCCGGCCCCGACCCACACCACGACGATGATGATCTTGAAGACGATCACCAGATCCACGAAATCGGCCGCGGTGGAACCGCCACGGAGGACGACGGCGCCCAGGATCGCCGACCACAGCATGATCGGCAGGTATTGCTCGGACCGGGCGGCCAGGAAGATCACCTTGTCGCGCAACCCCATCAGCGGCATCACGACCAGGATCGGGATGAACGCGTAGGCCGGGATCAGTTCCTGGGCGGTGGTGCCGACCGGAACATGCGGAACCGGGGCGGCGTCGACCACCAGCGGGAACACCAGGGCGGCGAGCACCGCGAGGAAGAGCACGACGTCGAACACGGTGCGCTCGTCGCCGCCGGTGAGCGGAACCTTCCGCGCCCACGGCGCCATCCGGATGGTTCCCGGGCGGATCCAGTAGCGGATGTTGCCGAGCATCGGGACGAAATGCCCGCAGAGCGGGCCGAACGCGCCCGCCAGACCGATGACCTCGAGGAGCATCAGCCACACGGCGAGTTTCTGGTAGGTGATGATGTGGGTGAACCACGTCGCCGGGTCGGTGAACGCCACGGTCGACGACGTCCACGACGTGATCGCAAGGCCGACAGCGAAATACAGACCGAACATCTTGAGCACGTAGACCACGTGCAGCATGCGCGGGGTGTTGAATCCCTCGGTCACCCAGGTGGTGGTGAGGACGCGGAGCCGGTCGCGCAGCGGCAGCGCCAGCAGCTCGGCCGCGGGCATCGGCTCGGGAGCGGGGGTGAAGAAACCCATGTCAGGCTCCGATGGCAGTGGTGGTTGCGGTTCGGGTGCGCAGCGCCGGCTTGTCGGGTTTGCCGACCGGATTCTTCGGCAGCGCACCGACGATCGTGATCTCGACCGGCACCTTGACCTTCGTCAGGTGCTCGGTGCACAGATCGTGCAAGGCCGCCGCGGTCGTCGTCCGCTCCGGGTGAACGGCGACGAACGCCACCGGCACCTCGCCGTATACGGGATCGGGCCGGCCGATGACGGCGACCTCGATGACGGCCGGGTCATGGGCGATGACGGTCTCGATCTCCTTGGGGTACAGGTTCTCTCCGCCCCGGATGATCATGTCCTTGATGCGGTCGACCAACTGCAGGTATCCGTCCTCGTCGAGGATTCCGATATCACCGGTGTGCAGCCAGCCGTCGGTCAGCGTGTCGGCCGTCGCCTCGGGCCGGTTGAGATAGCCGCGCATCACATTGGCACCCCGGATCACGACCTCGCCGCGTTCCCCGGCAGGCAGCAGAGAGCCGTCGGCGTCCATGACGCCGACGGTCTGTCCCGGCAGCGCGACACCGACGGTGCCCGGCTTGCGCGGCCCGTCGATCGGGTTGGCGCTTGCCGCACAGGTGCATTCGGTGAGGCCGTAGCCCTCGATGAGCGGGAAGCCGTACCGGTCCTCGACGCCACGGAGCAGTTCCTCGGACGCGGGTGCCGCACCACAGATCGCGAAGCGGACCGACGACGTGTCGAAGTCGAGCGCCGACGGCAACGCCAGCAGGTGCGTATAGATGGTGGGGACCGCGGAGAAGTACGTCGGCCGCAGCTCCTCCACCGCCCGCATGAACTCGAGCGGGTGGAAACGGCCGAGGATCGAGAGTCGACCGCCGCTGCGCATCGTCGCCAGAAAGCTGACACAGATGGCGTTCACGTGGAACAGCGGCAGCACGAGCAGGCAGTGGTCGGTCGCGCTCAGCTGCAGCGATTCGTCCATCATCGACGACATCGCGGCGACGTTGCCGTGGGTGAGCATGACACCCTTGGGTTTCCCCGTCGAGCCACTGGTGTAGATCAGCAGCGCGAGGGCGCCCTCGTCGGTGATCGGGGCGGGCAGCGGCCGCTGCGCGACGGTCCGGAGGTCCTCGACCAGCAGGCGGGTGCGGCCGGCGGTCGGAGCCTCCGGGTCTGCGACGACCACGAGGTCGGCACCGGAGTCGCCGATCTGGTACGCGGCCTCGGTCGCGGTGAACACCGGGTTGATCGGTGTCGCGACGGCGCCGAGGCGCCATGCCGCGACGATCGAGGTGAGCAGCTCGATCCGGTTGGGCAGCATCACCGCCACGACGCTGCCGCGCCGGATGCCGAGGTCGGTGAACTGCTCGGCCGCGGCGTCGACGCGCGCGGCGAACCCGTCGTAGGTGAGCTCCTCGCGGTCGTCGCGCACACAGATCCGAGGACCCCATTCGGCGGGGCGCGTCCAGGGAAGGTAGCCGGTCGGCATGGTGGTGGTCATCCTCGGAGAGCAGTGGCGGGGGTCGCGGTGGGCCTGACAATGTGCGGCATGACGTTCCTTCTGATATATGTGCTCTGGGTCACTGACCACGCTAGGAACCGACGTGCCCGAAGGCACTGTGCTGGGCGCACGAAAATGACGTCGGACGTTGTTCACCCGCTGACACATCACCTCGCTGGCCAATCACGCGGTGTCGGTGCGGGAGCGCCCGGCCCGGTGCGATGATCGACTCCGGTTGCCCACGGCCTCGGGCACGTCGATCACCTCAGGAGGCGCTCGTCATGACGCAGTTCGACGACATACCGCGCGATGTCGCCGAGAGCGCGGCGCGGCGTGTCAGCGAGGTGGCGAGAAGCCTGGGGGCGCACATCACCGAGACCGCGACGGCGCTGCACCTCGAGCTCGTGGAGGCGATTCCCGAGTTGCGCGGCGATCCGATGGTGCTCGAGCTTCTGCGGGCCAGCGCCGAGAGCAACATCGAGACCTTCGTCCACCTCGCACAGCATTCGCTGCCGATCGGTGACGTCGCGGCGCCCGCGGCGGCCACAGCCTATGCCCAGCGTCTCGCGCAGCGCGGCACGTCATCGGTGGCGCTGATCCGCGCCTATCGGGTCGGCCAGCGCCGCATCCTCGATCATGCGTTCCGCGAGATCTCGCGTGCCGAGCGTGATCCCGAGGTCGCCTACGCCGCAATGAGATTGATGCACGAACTCGGTTTCCGGTATGTCGACCGGGTCTCGGAGTTGGTCGTCGTGGCCTACGAGTCCGAGCGTGAACGGTGGCTGGCCAATCGGAACACCCTGCGCGCCAACACCCTTGCCTCGCTGCTGGCCGGTACCGACCTGGAGGTGTCGACGGCGGAGAACGCGCTGGGGTATCGACTGCGCCGGCATCATCTCGGCGTGGTGCTGTGGGCGGCGACCACGAGCGACACCACGACGACGTTACGGCGGCTGGAATCGGTGGCGGGTGCGATCGGCGACGCCGTCGGCAGCAACGGTCAACCGCTGTTCATCCCCCAGGACCGATCGCTGGGCTGGGCGTGGATCCCGCTCGGCGGCAACCAGACCCACGTCGACCTGGAAGCGGTGCGACGACGCGCGGCCGCCGAGTCGAGCGATGTCCGCATCGCACTCGGTACCGTCGGGGCGTCGATCACCGGGTTCCGCACCTCCCATCAGGAAGCGGTGAAGGCGCACTCGGTGGCCACCGTCGCCGCCGACCGGGCCGCGCAGGTCACGTCCTATGCCGAACCCGGTATCCGGACCGCCGCACTGCTGGCCGGGGACATCCCGGCCGCACGGGCGATGGTGTCGTCGGTGCTCGGTCCGCTCGCCGCCGATGACGAGCCGGCGCAGCGGTTACGCGAGACGCTCCTGGTCTTCCTCGATGAAGGGGGAAGCTATCAGGCGGTCGGGCGCCGACTCCGGCTGCACCGGAACACGGTCAAGTACCGGATCGATCGCGCCGCCGAACTCCGCGGACGCCCACTCGACGACGATCGGTTCAACGTCGAGCTCGCACTCCGTGCCTGCGAACAGCTCGGCCGTGCTGTGCTCGGTGATGCAGACTGATCACTTGTCGGACTTGTAGATATCGGTCTTCTGCGCCGCCGACATCCGCGCATCCTCGGGCTTGACGTCGTCGAGCTCGACGACGCGACTGGGCAGTACCGCATCCAGGAACCACTCGGTCGCGGCGCGGAGCTTGGCCGCCCCGCTCGGCAGGGCGTACAGGTGATAGGCGCGGGTCACCGCCTTGGCGGGCCGCCCGGACAGCGAGACGCCGAGCGGCTTGGCCACCGCCTCCGGACCGCCCAGATCGGCGACCAGACCGAGGTCCCGGTGACTGTACGGTTTCGCCTGGCCCACCCCGAAGCTCGCCGCGATGTTGCGTGCGGCCGCGACGCCCTGGCGTTGGGCGTTCTGCGCGGTCGGCGCGGCAACAGGACGCTCACCGTCGTCGCCGGCGGGTTTGGTGAGGTCCGGGACGGCCGCCGCGTCCCCGATCGCCCACACGTTCTCGAGTCCCGGAACACTCAGATCGTCGTTCACGACGAGGCGGCCCTTGGCGGTCGGCAGCCCGAGCGAGGCGATCAGCGGGCTCGGGGCGACACCCGCGCTCCACACCAGCGTGCGGGTGGGGATGACATCGTCGTCGGTCAGGGTCACCGACGTCGGGGTCGCCGACGCGACGCTGGTCTTCAGGCGCACTTCGACACCACGGTCCTTCAGCACCGTCAGCGCGTCCGCGCCGAGTCGCGGTCCCAGCTCGGGCAGCACGTTCGGCGCCATGTCGAGGAGCAGCCAGCGAATATCGCCGGGGCCGAAGCTGTCCCAGCGGTCGGCGACGTCGTGGATCCACTTCTGCATCTGCGCGACGAACTCGGTACCGGTGTACCCGGCGCCCACCGCCACCACGGTCAACCGTTCCTTGCGCTCCAGGTGACCCTCGGGGGTGTCGGGGATGGTGTCGGCCAGATCGAGTTGCGCCAGTAGGTGATTGCGCAGGAAGATCGCCTCTTCGAGAGTCTTCATCCCGCGGGCGTTCTCCGCGAGACCCGGGATCCCGAACTGGCGGGTGATCGATCCGGGGGCCAGCAGGAGACGGTCCCAGTCGCGGACGGTGTCCTGCCCGTCGCGGCCGAGGACGGTCACGGTGCGCGCGTCGAAGTCGACGCCGGTGACGTGGCCGAACTCGGGCCGGGTGCGGCGCAGGGTCTGGCGCAGCGGGACGGCGATGTCGCGCGGATCGAGCACGCCCGTCGCCACCTCCGGCAGCAGTGGGCTGTACAGCAGATAGTCGTTGGGCGCGACGAGCATCAGGTTCGCCTGTTCCGCCGGAAGCGACCGTTCGAGTCGTCGCAGCGCATAGAAACCCCCGAAGCCGCCGCCCACGACCACCACCTTGGGCAGGTCGGGATCGGCCCACCGGCCGGCGACCCGCTCATCACGCTCTCGCCCGAACAATCCCACAGCAGCCTCCTTGACTCGACGACCGACGTTCTCCGATACTCGCCGCGCATACCCTTTTCGTCTGCGGCCTAAACGAGTCTCGGTCGGCGCCAAGGCCCCAAGTCGGGGGCCCAAGTCAGACGTTCTGGAACGCTGCGACGAGATCCTTCTGACGCGCGACGCCGCGGGCGCGGGTCTCCGCCACATCGATGGTGGTGAGTTCACCGCCCTCGACGACCCGTCGACCGTCGACGAATACGGTGTCGACGTCACGTCCGGTCGCGCCGTCGACGAGGAATGCGAGCGGCGAGACGGCGACGCCGTCCGGGCCATCGGTGCGGAGCAGAACGATATCGGCCGCCAGGCCGGCCTCGAGTCGGCCGATCTTTTCCGACATGTTCAGTGCTCGCGCGCCACCACGGGTGGCCATCCGCAGCGGTTCGTCCGGTTCGAGCAGGAAGTGTTCGTGGACCGGAACACCGTAGATATGTTGCTGTCCGCGGCCGACCGCCTCGGTGATCCGGAACATGTCGAGGGTGCCCGGCGAGGTGGCCGCACCATCTGTGCCCAGGCCGATCGCCACTCCCGACCGCCAATACTCCAGTGCGCGAGGGACTCCGAACATGTAGTTGTTGGCGCAGTGGGCGACGCTCGCGCCGGACCGGGCATAGGCGGCCACATCCCACGGGCTGGCGAACACCGAATGCGCGCAGTGCAGGGTGGAGTCGAAGACCTCGAGTTCGGTGAGGAATTCGACGGGGCGCTTCCCGTAACGGACGACGGAGAAGGCGATCTCGTCGCTGCCCTCGAGCAGGTGGGTGTGGACCTTGACCCCGCGCGCCGTGGCCTCGCGGTGGATCGCGGTGATGAGTTCCGGACTGCAGTTCATGATCTGGCGCAACGCCATTGCCCCGGTGACGCGTCCGCCGGCAGGCCAGCGTTCGACGAGTCCGATGTTCTCCTCGATCGCCTGATCGGTGGTCAGCCGCATCGATTCGGGGATGTCGAACGAGTCGTCGACCGTCGAGCGGGTGATGATGCCCCGAATGCCGGTGTCGACCGCGGCGCGCGCGGCGGCGTCCGGGTGCGGGCCCCCAGCGTCGAAGAATGTCGTTGTCCCGGTGAGCAACAGCGAAGAGTAGGCGAGCCGGCCGGACAGTTCCATGTCGTCGTCGGTGAGGTTGGACTCGAACGGTATCAAGTACTTTCGCCACATGGGCTGCTCGAGATTGCCGTGATGGATGATCTCCGGGAAGAGCCCACGCATCATGGTCTGTGCCGTGTGCAGGTGGGCGTCGATGAGTCCGGGCATCGCGATCATCCCGGCGGCATCGACGGTCTCGATGGCCGAGAACTTTGCTGTGAGAGCGGCTGTCGGCCCGATCTCGACGATCGAACCGTTGTCGATGGCGATCGCACCGTCGTCGAACAGGGAACCCTCGTCATCGAAGGTGATGACGTCGGCGTGTGTGATCAAAGTGTCGATGCTCTGGGTTGGTGCGCTCACCGTTGGACTCCTCGAATTCTGCGCGGGGCAATGATGTGCTGTCGACCGGTAATCGGATACTGCACGAGACGCTGACTGCCCGAACCGAAGACGGTGGCATGGCTCAGCGGGAACAACCGTGACGAACGTCGACAGCGCACAACGCGGGTGCCGAGAATTGCGGCACTGCCCTCGACCCTAGCGAACATCCTAGGAAACTGTTGCGCAATTAACGCAAACGTTGCATTGCTCAGGAGACGTCGCTGCGCGCACGGCACGGGGCCACCGATGCGCCGTGACGTAGCGCGACCGGCACGACCACGGTCTCGGCGGGCCGGTCCGGCTCTGCCCAGCGGGCCATGACGAGCCGGACGGCGGCCGCCGCGATGGCCGCATGCGGCACCTGGATGCTGGTGAGTGGGGGAGTGAGCTTGTCGCACAAGGGGGAACCGTCGAAGCTGGCGATCGACAACTCGTCGGGCAGGCTCATGCCCTGCTGCCGGGCTGCGGTCATCAGTCCCGTCGCGATCACGTCGCTGCCCGCGAAAACCGCGGTGGGCGGCGTCGACGCCATGCGCAGGTGCGACAACACGGCCATGCCGAACTCCTCGGTGAAGTCCCCGAAGAACGTCAATTGATCGTCGGGATCGATGCCGGCCAGCGACAGCGCATCTGCCCAGCCGTGTCGCCGCTCGACGGTCGGCGTCAGATCCCCGTATCCGGCCACCATGGCGATGTTGCGATGTCCTTGCGCGGTCAACAGCGACACTGCCTGGAAGGCGCCGGAATGGTTGTCCACCACAACCGAATCGAGACCCGTCACCGCGTCGGTATCGACCAGGACGACGGGCACTCCGGCGTTCGAGATGTCACGCAACAGCTTGGCCGAGAGGTGGTAGCTCGTCGTGATGATTCCGCTGACCAGGCCGTCGGCAAGCGAACTCAGCAGTTGCGCATGGCGTTCCGGACTCTCGAGGGCGGTGGCGATCAGCGTCGAGGCGTCCCGGCTGAACGAGACCCGGGTGACCTCGTCGGCGATGTTGGCCCACGGAAACGTCGAAAGTGCCGGAAAGACAACACCGATCGGTGCACGGGCGCCGACCACGGCCGGCGCGAGACCGAGTTCGGCGACCGCGGTCTTGATCCGGGCTTCGGTCTCCGGTCGCAGGACGATCTGTCCGCGCAGGTATCGCGACACCGTCGACACCGACACCTGGGCATGATCTGCAATATCGCGTAGACGGGGGCGATCCACGGGACTCCCTTTCTCTGCACTGCACTCTTTCTCAGCACCGCGCGGTGACCTGCGCCGCGGGGCCGACTACTGGGCACACTGTAGCCCGTTGCGCGCCTCCGCGAGGTGGCAGAACCGACCGGGTTTGTTACGAGCGTGAAAAGTTGTGCGATATTTGCGCAACTCGACGTGCGAACCGCGCGGACACCACGCACGATGACTACCGACACGGACGCGGGGCCACCGCGGCGAGATAGGGAGTCAAGTGGTGAAGAAGGACGAGTACTACGACACATGGTCCGACGTGAAGTCGCGCAACGGGATTCCCGGCGACGAGTTGGTGTCGATGCTCCAGAAGTCGATCCGCCGCGGCATCGAATCCGACGCGCTCGACGCTGCGTACGAGATGTACCACACGAGTTTGCAATTCGAGGAGAAGCTGTGGCGACGGCTGATGGTGATCAGCGTCGAGGACATCGGATTCGGCGACGTGCAGGCGGCCCAACTGGTCCACACGTATGCGCAGATCCGGCTGCACTTCCCTTACGGCGACGGTGACCGGGCCATCTTCTTCGTCCAGGCGATCCGGTATCTGTGCCGGTGCACCAAGGAGCGCTCCAGTGACTGCATCAAGAGCATCCTGATGACGGAGTTCGCCGCCGGTCGCAAGCCGGTCGTGCCCGACTACGCCAAGGACAAGCACACCCGGTCCGGTCAGGCCGCGGGCATGAACATCATCGACTTCCTCGAAGACGGTTCCCGGGTGAGCCCGCAACTCGAGCCGGATGTGTACGGCTATGAGGAAGCACGGCAGAAGCTGCTCGAGTACGCCGAGAATCCTCCGGAGACACAGGCCGAGCGTCCGTTCGTGCATTTCCCCTGGCAGGTCTGACCGGCCAACCCGTCTTTCTGCCCCCCAACCCATTTCGGCCCCACCCACCCATCCACTCCCCGTTTGTTGGAGATCACCTATGACCGAACCGAACTCACCATGGACCATCAGTCGCCGTGGACTGTTTCGCCTCGGCGGCGCGGCCGCCGTGTCGATCGGCGGCGCATCGCTTCTCGCGGCGTGCGGCAGCGGCGGCGACAGCAGCGCCGGCGCCGGCGACACCAAGGCACTGAATTTCCAGCTGTCCTGGATCAAAGACGTCGAATTCGCCGGCAGCTACTTCGCCGTGGAGAAGGGTTACTACCGGGAGGCCGGCCTGACCGGAATGACGGCGGCAAACCTCCTCGCCAACCCGGGCTCGACCACCCCGGAGGAAGTACTCCTGTCGGGCAAGGCGCAGATCGGTCTGTCGTCGATCGCGTCCACCGCGCCCGCGATCGCCAAGGGAGCTCCGCTGGTCGTCCTGGGTGCGGTCCTGCAGAAGAATCCCTACTGCGTGCTGTCGTTGAAGGAGAAGACCCCGGTCAACACCGTCGCGGAACTGAAGGGCAAGCGGGTCGGAGTGCAGAACGGCGACATGCCGACGTGGAAGGGATTCCTCAAGGCGAACGGGATCGCCGAGTCCGACGTCGAGACGGTGAGCACCCAGTTCTCGCCAGAGCCGTTGGAGCAGGGCAAGTTCGACGCTCTCATCTGCTACAAGCCGAACCAGCCGGTCCTCGTCCGGCACGCCGGCTTCACGCCCGTGACCATCGGTCTGGCCGATCACGGCCTGCCGTTCGTCAACCTGGCCTACATCGTCACCAAGGACACCCTGGCCACCAAGCGCGACATGATCAAGTCGTTCCTCACCGCCGAGGTCCGCGGCTGGATCGACGCGGTCCGTGATCCGGTGCAGGCCGCGAAGTATGCGGTCGACACCTTCGGCAAGGATCAGAAGCTGGACCTGTCGGTGATGACCGACGAGGCACACATCTACAACTCGCTGATCGTCACCGAGGAGACCAACAAGAACGGACTCCTGGGGCTCTCGGACGCGTTGATGGCCTCGAACATCAACTCGCTGGGATTGATGGGGACTTCGGGGCTGACCACGCAGAAGGTCTTCGACATGAGCATCATTCGCGAGATCTTCGCCGAGAAGCCCGAACTCATCGTCCAACTGCCGGTGACCTGAGATGACAGCGCAACAGACCACGTCGTCGTCACTGGCGACCCTGGACCCCACCACGTCGCCGCAGCTCGCCACCGGCATCCACCTCCGCGACCTGACCAAGAGGTTCGGTGGCGGCCGCAAGGCCGTCGATGCACTCGCGCCCATCGATCTCGGCACCAAGAAGGACAGTTTCCTGTCGCTGCTCGGTCCATCGGGATGTGGCAAGTCCACCATCTTCCGGATCCTTGCCGGGCTCGAGGCCCCCACCTCGGGCACGGTGATCATCAACGGTCAGAGTCCGGCGGAGGTGCGCGGCAGCCATCAGCTCGGGGTGGCGTTCCAGGATTCGGCGCTGATGCCCTGGCGGTCGGTGGTCAGCAACATCAGGCTGCCGCTGCAGGTCGCGGGCATCACTCCGGAGCCCGGGCTGATCGACGGCCTGATCGATCTGGTGGGGTTGGGTGGATTCGAGGCCGCCAAGCCCGCGCACCTGTCCGGCGGTATGCGCCAGCGCGTGTCGATCGCGCGGTGCCTGGCCCTGCAGCCCTCGGTGATGCTGCTCGACGAACCCTTCGGGGCGCTCGACGACATGACGCGGCAACGGATGAACGTCGAACTGCAGCGCATCGTCGGTGAGCGGCCGGCGACCACGCTGATGGTGACGCACGGTATCGCCGAGGCGGCATTCCTGTCGGATGTGGTGGCGGTGATGACGCCCCGGCCGGGGGCGATCGCAGTCCTCGTCGAAATCGACCTACCGCGGCCGCGGACCCCGGAGATCATGCGCACCAGCGAATTCCACGACTACTGCGATCAGCTCTCCGCACTGCTCTTCGACGGGCATGGAGGCGGCCATGGCTGATGCAACCGTCACTGTCGGCGCCCGAAGTCGCGTGAGCTTCGCACGGCCTCGCCTGAACATGTCGTCGAGTTGGCTGGGTGGGCTGTTGGGTGTGGTGGCCATCCTGGTGATCTGGACCCTTGTATCCGCAGTGTTCTTCGCCAAGTCGCAGTCCATTCCCTATCCGTGGCGAGTGGTCACGACGCTCCTCGACGACTTCTCGTCGAGTGCGTACTGGACGTCGGTGTTCGACACGGTCGGATCGGCGGCCCAGGGATTCCTGTGGGGCAATCTGATTGCTTTCGCAATGGCGATCGTTGCATTGCTGCTTCCACTGCTGGAGGGCTTGATCACGCAATTGGCCGTGGTGACGGCGTGTATTCCGTTGACCGCGCTGGGCCCGGTCATCACCATCATCTCCGCTCCCGGGAGCCGGGCACCGTCGATCATCCTCGCCGCGATGACGGTGATACTGACCTCGGTGATCGGCATCATCGTCGGGCTGCGTGCCGCGTCGCCGGTACAGCTGGAAGTGGTCACCGCAGCAGGTGGCAGCCGACTGGATCAACTGCGACGGGTGCGGCTGATCGCTGCGATCCCGGCCATCGTCGCGGCGTGCAAGATCGCGGTGCCCGCATCCTTTCTGGGCGCGGTCCTCGGTGAGTACTACCTGCTCGGGGTCGATTCCGGCCTGGGTATCCAGATCCTGTCGGCGCAGAGCAACAACAATCCGCTCGACCTGTGGGCGCTGGCGATCACCTGCGGAGCTGTTGCGGGACTGGGCTATTGGATCATTTCTCTGATCGGGCGGCTCGCGAGCCCGTGGTCTGAGGGGAGCCGATCGTGACATACGGTGCGCTTCGGCGGCTCGGCATCACCATCGTCGAGACCGTCGTGTCCTTGGCGATCGTCGCCGGTATCTGGGTTGCCGTCCTCAACACCAAGGACGTGAGCTCCTACATCGCCAAGACGCCGACCGACGTCTGGAATTATCTCTTCAGCGGCGCCCAGGCCGGTGCCCACCGCTCGGATATCGGTGGTCTGCTGGCCGTGACGATGGGAAATGCGGGACTCGGACTCCTGTCCGGCGTCGTCGGGGCGGTACTGGTGGCCATGGCGTTCGCCTTGGCCAAACCGGTCGAGTACATGTTCATGCCGCTGGCGATGCTACTGCGGACTGTGCCGTTGTTGGCGATGGCGCCGGTGATCTACATCGTGTTCGGCAACGGCAAGGTCACCGCGGCCCTGGTCGGTGCGGTCGTCGTCTTCTTCCCCATCCTGGTGAACATGGCACTCGGCTTCCGCTCCGTCTCGTCCCAACTGATCGATCTGATCGTCGTGAACGGCGGCAACCGGTGGACGGTGGTCACCCGTGCCGCACTGCCGGCAGCGCTCCCGTACTTCTTTGCGGCGCTTCGGATTGCGGTACCGGGCGCGATCATGGCCGCCATGCTGTACGAATGGCTGTTCACCTACACCGGGCTGGGCGCCGGCATCGTGTCGGCGAAGACGGACTCGGATTACCCGAAGATGTGGACGATCACCGTCGTCGCCACCATCTCCTCGGTACTCGCGTACACGATCACGACCGCCGTCGAGTCGCTCGTGCTCGAGCGCTTCATTCCCGACTCCGGACGACGCAAGTAGCCGGATGTCATCGCAACTCTCGGCGACCGAGCGAGTAGAACGCTCGCTGGCGGCCCTTGCGGACACCGGTCCGGCCGTGAACTCGGTCGTTCGTCTCGATGTCGACGGCGCCCGCCGAGCCGCCCGCGATATCGACGCCGCGCGAGACGCCGGACGACCGGTCGGGCCACTGGCCGGTATCCCGATCAGCATCAAGGATTCCTTCGACGTCCGCGGAATGGTGAGCAGTCACGGCATCGTGGCGCAGTCGCACGTCGCCGACGACGACGCGCCCGCCGTCGCCGCGCTTCGTGCGGCCGGGTGCGTGATCGTCGGCAAGACCAACGTGCCGCGGCTGCTCAATGACTACCAGGCATGTTCGGAAGAGTTCGGACATACCCGAAATCCGCTGGATAGCAGTCGAACCGGCGGCGGGTCCTCGGGCGGTGCGGCGGCCGTGGCCGCCGGCCAGGTCGCCTTCGATCTCGGCAGCGACATGGCCGGCTCCGTCCGAGTGCCCGCCATGTTCTGTGGAGTGAGCGCATGGCGGCCCACTCATGGCCTCATCTCGAAGGCCAGGCATCTGCCGTGGCCCACCGACATCGTGGTGTCACCGCCGTCGTCGACGGTGGGGGTGATCGCACCGCGGGTCGCCGACCTTCGGCTGCCGGCCGAGGTGCTGCTGGCGACGAACGAGATACTGCGGGGCCATGTGCCACGGCCGGCAGTGCGACGACCGTGGAAACGGATCGGCATCTGGATGCCGGAGTGGCCACGCACCGGGAGATCGGTGCTCACCGCCATCGACTTGTGGCTGGATGTGTTGCGGCGCAGCGGCATCGAGGTAGTCCCGGTCGTCCCGCGCCACGGCTCACATGATGCCCTGGCCACCTACCACGGGTTGATGGCGGCAGAACGCGCCCACGGTGGCGTCGACGGCGAGGCCGACGCGCGCCCGTTGCTGGCGCTGCTGGAGGCCCAGGCACGCGCCCGATTCGAGTGGAGCCGACTCCTGGACGACGTCGATGTCGTCGTGGCGCCGGTGGCTCCCGTGGTGGCGCCACCGGTATCGGATGTGCCGATCGATGACCGCGAGATCGACATCGACGGACAGCGATACCCGGCAACCGAGATGCTGACATGGTGCACGGTCACCTCGCTGTGTCAGGCGCCGAGCGTCACGGTGGCGGTCGGCGCCGAGGACACCACGGGCCTGCCGATCGGGGTGCAAATCATCGGCCGGCGAGGCGCCGACCGGGAACTCCTTGCCGGGGCCGCCGAGTGGGAGCTCCACGGGTTGGTGGGCGACGACCGAACGAGGTGACGCGTCATGGACCGGCCGCGAGCACCACGCCCGGCCTACGGCCGAAACGAGTCCGCGTCGGCGCGCTCCCAGTCCGCGCGCCACGAAGCCGGGGGATCGGATAGCAGAATTCCGTTGTCGAGCCACTCGAAGATCTCCGCGTAGGAACTCTGCTCGGTGGCCGACAGCCGTTTACGCAACATGTGCGGGTTCAGTTGCGAGTGGTCGTCGACGCCCATGGAGGCCATGATCCGCATCGCCTGTGACACGGTCGCCTCCTGGAACCGATACACCCGCTCGCTCTTGTCGCCGACGTCGAGTGCGCGGGCCCGCCGCGGGTCCTGGGTCGCGACGCCGACCGGGCAGTGGTTGGTGTGGCAGCGCTGCGATTGGATGCAGCCCACCGCCATCATCATTGCGCGGGCGGCGTTGGTGTAGTCGGCACCCTGGATCAGCCGCTTGACGATGTCGTTGCCGGAGGCCACTTTTCCGCTGGCGCCGATCGTGATCCGGTCGCGTAGCCCGGTACCGACGAGGGCGTTGTGCACCGTCATCAGCCCGTCGGTCAGTGGCAGCCCGACGTGGTCCTCGTATTCCAGTGGGGCAGCGGCTGTTCCGCCTTCGGCGCCGTCGACGACGATGAAGTCCGGGGTGAGCTGCTCGGCGAGCATGGCCTTGCAGATCGCGAGGACGTCGGTGCGGGACCCGACGCAGAGTTTGAACCCGACGGGCTTGCCGCCGGACAACTCCCGCAGTCGCGCGACGAACCGGATCAGCTCGCGCGGCGTCGAGAACGCCGAATGCGCTGCCGGACTCACGCACTTCTCGCCCTGCGGCACACCCCGGTACCGGGCGATCTCGGCGCTGACCTTGGCGGCGGGCAGCACCCCGCCGACGCCCGGTTTGGCGCCCTGACTCAATTTGATGTTGATGGCCTTGACCCGGTCGTCGGCGGTCTTCTCGGCGAACTGGTCGGGATCGAAATGCCCGTCGTCGGTGCGTGTTCCGAAGTATCCGGACCCGATCTCCCAGACCACGTCGGCGCCGCCGAGATGATACGGCGTCAGCCCGCCCTCGCCGGTCTCGTGGGCGAAGCCACCCTTCTTTGCGCCGTTGTTCAAGGCGCGCAACGCATTGCCCGACAGTGCGCCGAAACTCATCGACGACACGTTCAGCAGCGCCATGTCATACGGCTGTGTGCAATCGGGGCCGCCGATGCGTACCCGGAACGGCTCGGGCGGATTCTCGACCGGTGCCGTCGAATGGACGAGGTATTCATAGCCGGCGCGATCGATGTCGCGTTCGGTGCCGTAGGAGAGTTCGGCGGCCGTGCCCTTGGCGCGCTCGTAGATCAGCGAGCGGGTGTCCCGATCGAACGGCCGGCCGTCGAAGTTGCGCTCGATGAAGTACTGCTGGATCTCCGGCCGTACGTCCTCGAGCAAGAACCGCATGTGCCCGAGCAGTGGGTAGTTCCGCAGAATCGAATGACGACGCTGGATGAGGTCGTAGACGGCCACGGCGGCCGGCGGAACCAGGAGCACCGCGGCGATGATCCATCCCCACGGCCCGATCACCGCAGCGACGATCGCGGCTACCGCGACAAGGACGAGTACGGCAACCGCGGCAAAGCGGACCATCTGACGCCTCACTTTCCTGGCACAGCGTTGCAGCCCAACCGGTTTCGGGCTGACAGGCAGGTCTGTGCCGAGTGTACCCACCGGGCCACCGCCGGCCGGCCGCATCCGCGATACCCTGTCACCGGCAGCCGACCGAAACCCGAACGGGGAGCGACGGTTTGCGGCGCCACATGCGGCGCACGCGTAGTCGACTACTCGCTTTCGGGATCACGGGTGCCCCGTCGTTCCGGCAGATGAACAAGTGGTGCGCTGCGGCCTGTCACCCTCCTACCGTCGTGGGGACATGTTCACCCCGACCCAAGAGACATCATGACCCATCCCGATCCCAGTGCCCAGCGCCCCGCCTTCACCAGTCATCCGGCTCAACCCGCCCAGCCCCTCCATCCGCCGGATTCGGACGGGCCTGCTGACCGTGCCCCGTTCCTGTCCGCGCCCGGATACCTGCAAAGCCGCGGCCTCGCGATACCTCGTCCCGCCGAGCCGGTTTCGCGCGCGGCGCGCATCATCGCCGGTGTACTCGCAGGCGCCGGCCTGCTCGCCGTCGTCGTCGCCTTCCTGCCCTGGACCGGCGGCGCGGTGAGGGTCACCGGCGTCGGCTACTCCGATGTCGGCGCCTCCGACGGCGTCATGACCGCACTGTTCGGCGTGTCCGCATTCGCCAGGGGTGTGGCCGATGCGTTTCTCGTCAATCGGTTGGTGCCGCACCCGGTCGGTGTACGGGCGGTACAGCGGCGGCTCAACCGATTCGTCGCTCCGTTGGCGGGCGCCTGCATCGTGGTGTTCGCGATCGGCGACATTTCCCGCGTCGGCGACCTCTCGGCGCAGGGCGTCCACGTCGGCATCGGACTCTGGCTCACCTTGCTCGCCGGGGTCGTGGTGCTGCTGGCCGGCATCGCCTCGCTCATCAAGCGACGCTGACAGCGCTCGCCAGCCCGCCGACAGCGTGCGAGTGCGCCATCGCGTGCGCACTGTCGTCACCGACCAACGTTTGTTAGCCTGCCCTAAGCTGTGCGACGATCCGAGCCGCGTTCGGATCGGCCGCACAGATGATGTGACGGCAACTAGTGATGGGGGTTGGCGGATGTCCCGTGGATTCGGGGGAGCGGTCATGCGCGCGTTCGGCGCGCGTGATCACCTGGCGACGGTCACCGGCGTCGAGCAACGCACCTCACACGTCGTACGCATCAGATTCCGATCCGACACACTCTTCGAGGAGGCGCTGACCGGCCCGACCTCGTGGATTCGGGGCTGGTTCCCGGACGGCGAGGGACGCGAGCACCAGCGCGGCTACACCTTCGCCGAGGCCGACGCCGACGCCGGGACGTTCGCCCTCGACTTCGTCCTGCACGATCCGTCCGGCCCAGCGTCGCAGTGGGCCCGGCAAGCCGACGCCGGGCAGACCATCGCAGTGATGTACATGAGTTCGGTGCCGTTCGAGGTGCCCGCGGAGAATCCGCCCGCGGGATACCTGGTGATCGGGGATTCGGCCTCGATCCCGGCGATCAACTCGATCGTCGCCACGGTGCCGCACCACATCCCGATCGAGATCTACCTGGAAGAACACGATCCCGCGGACCGGGACATTCCGCTGAACAGCCATCCGCGGCAACGGCTGCACTGGGTGCGGCGCACCGACGCAAGCGCACTGGCCGCCGCGCTCGAGGATCGTGACTGGTCCGACTGGTACGCGTGGGCCGGGCCGGAATCCAATTCGCTCAAGGAGATTCGCAAACGTCTCAAGACGTTCGGATTCCCCCGGTCGGAAACCCATGTGCAGGCCTACTGGGCGCAGGGCAAGGCCATGGGCAAGGAGCGCGACCCCGATGCCGAGGGCGCGGACGGCGCGGCACCCGTCGAGACCGTCGAAGCAGCGGTGGAGACCATCTCGCCGGCACCCGCCGAGTCGTCGCCGGCCGCGACCGACGACCCGAGCGCCGCACCACGCGGCCAATGGCGCGCCAACGCCGCGGGCCGGCTCCTCGCCCCGTTGAAGCCGATCCTGACCGTCGCGGGAGTCCTGCAGGCGGTCGTCACCCTGCTGCAGCTCGCACCGTACGTGCTGCTCGTAGAACTGTCCCGCCGCCTGCTGGGCGACGCCGATTCCGGTCAACTCTGGTTCGTCGGAATCCTTGCCGTCATCCTGCTCGGGGCCGGGGCGCTGCTCGAATCGCTCCTGCTGCTGTGGTTGCACAGCGTCGACGCGCGGTTCTCCCGAGACCTGCGTATCCGATTGCTGCACAAACTAGCCCGACTTCCGCTGAGCTGGTTCGGCGCCCGCAACTCCGGCAGCATCAAGTCCCTCGTCCAGGACTCGACGCTGTCCTTGCACTATCTGGTCACCCATGCCGTACTCGACGCCGTCGCGGCGGTCGTCGCCCCGATCGCGGTGCTGATCTATCTGTTCATCGTCAACTGGGCCGTCGCCCTGTTCCTGCTCGTACCCGTCATCGGCTATGTGCTGGCCATGTACCGGATGGTCATCGCGTCCGGCGCCAAGATCCCGGTGTCGCTGACCTGGGCCGAACGAATGAACGGCGAGGCGGCAGCGTATCTCGAGGCACAGCCGGTGATCCGCGTGTTCGGTGGTTCGATGGACTCCCGCTTCCGGGCCCGGCTCGACGAATACATCGACTTCCTCGAGGAGTGGCAGCGCCCGTTCGTGCGGACCAAGACCGTGATGGACCTCGTCACCCGCCCGACCACCTTCTTGTGGCTGATCGCGGCGGTGGGTACCTGCTTAGTCGTCGGGGGAGTGGTCGCGCCGACCGATCTCATCCCGTTCCTCCTGTTGGGCACCACCTTCGGGGCGCGATTGATGGGCATCAGCTACGGGGTCAGCGGACTCAAGGCCGGGATGTTGGCCGCACGGGACATCCAGAACACCTTGGACGAGCAGGAACTCGGCGCCGCGCCCGCGCCGGCGGCACCGACCGCCGCCACCGGAGAGGTCGTCTTCGACGCCGTGACCTTCGGTTACCGTCCGGGCGGGCCGGTGGTGCAGGACGTCTCGCTGCGGTTGGCGCCCGGTTCCGTCACCGCGCTGGTCGGGCCCTCCGGCTCCGGCAAGTCGACGTTGGCGGCGCTGCTGGCGCGCTTCCACGACGTCGACGCCGGCGCCATCCGCATCGACGGGCGGGACATCCGGACGATGGAGTCCGACGAGCTGTACCGTCACCTCGGATTCGTCCTGCAGGACACGCAATTGGTCACCGGCACCGTCGCCGACAACATCGCTCTCGCCGTCCCCGACGCGCCCCGCGAGCGGATCGAGCAGGCCGCGCGTGCCGCCAACATCGACGAACGCATTCGTGCGATGCCCAGCGGCTACGACACACTCCTCGGACCCGACGCCGCCCTCTCCGGTGGTGAGCGACAACGGTTGACGATCGCCCGCGCCCTCCTCGCCGACGCCCCGATCCTGATCCTCGACGAGGCCACCGCCTTCGCCGATCCGGAAGCGGAATTCCTTGTGCAGCAATCGCTGAGTCGCCTGGCGGCCGAACGTACCGTCCTCGTGATCGCGCACCGCCTGCACACGATCGCCGACGCCGATACGATCGTCGTCCTCGACGGCGGCCGGATCGCCGAATCCGGCACGCACGCCGAACTTCTCGAAGCCGGCGGCCGCTACCGCAGCTTGTGGGACGCGACGGAGACTGCCGATTCGCCGGATGCAGTGGACCTGAACGGCCCAGACCTGAACGGGGCAGACCTGAGCGGCGCCGACCTCAACGAAGGAGCTCGGCGATGATCACCACCCTGATCTCTCTGCTGCCGCCGCAGGCACGTCCGCATCTGCGTCAGTTCGTCGTCTTCACCGTCCTCTCGGTGATCGCGCGCGCCGTCGGGGTCGTACTGCTGGTGCCGTTGGTATCGGCACTACTCGACGGCCGGCACGGCGACGCACTGGCGTGGCTGGGTGGTCTGACGCTGGCGACCGTGTTCGGCTGGGCCGCCGACTGGGCCGGATCGCGTGTCTCATACGACCTCGGCTTCACCCTGCTCAACACTGGGCAACATGCTGTGGCCGAGCGTCTTTCGCGCGTCCGATTGCCGTGGTTCGGTGCGCAGAACACCGCGACCGCGCGGCAGGCGATCGCCGCCACCGGACCGGACCTGGTCGGCGTCGTCATCTATCTGGTGGTGCCGCTGGTCGGCGCGGTCCTGTTGCCGACGGTCATCGCGCTCGCCTTGTTCGCCATCTCCTGGCCACTCGCACTCGTCGCTCTCGCCGGGGTACCGCTGCTGCTCGGAGCGTTGTGGGGAACCGGCGCGATCAGTCGTCGTGCAGATCAGGCCGCCGACGAGGCGAACGCCGAACTCGGCGAGCGCGTCGTCGAATTCGCGCGCACCCAGCAGGCGCTACGGGTCGCCCGGCGTGCCGAACCCGCCCGCAGCCTGGCCGGCGACGCCGTGGCCCGACAGCACGGCACCATCGTCAAGCTGCTGCTGTTGCAGGTCCCCGGACAGCTGCTGTTCACGATCGCCGCACAACTCTCGCTCTTCGCCCTGGCGGCCACCGTCGCCTGGCTGACCGTCCGCGGCGACGTCTCGACCGCGCAGGCCGTCGCACTCATCGTGGTCGCCGTGCGGTATCTCGAACCGTTCGCCGCCCTCGGCGAACTCGCGGGCGGCCTCGAATCGGTACGCCTGACGTTGCGGCGCATCCGCGCCGTCCTCGATGCGCCGGTTCTCGCCGAGGGGACGCGCACACAGCGGGCGCCGACGACCGCGCCGCGGATCACCTTCGAGGGAGTCGGTTTCCAATACGGCGATCCGAGCGAACCGGTCCTCGAGGGTCTCGACCTGGTGATCGAGCCGGGCTCCGCCACCGCCATCGTCGGCCCGTCCGGCTCGGGCAAGTCCACGATCCTGCGCCTCATCGCCGGTCTGCATCAGCCGACGTCGGGCCGCATCCTGTTCGACGACGTCGATGTCGCCGAACTCGACCACGCCTCGCGGCGCGCTCTCATCAGCATGGTGTTCCAGGAGCCGTACCTGATGGAGGGTTCCATCGCCGACAACGTCGCCGCCGGCGACCCGACCGCCGACACCGGCCGGCTGCAGCGGGCCACCGCCCTCGCACGTGTCGACGAGATCACCGATCGGCTCCACGCCGGTACGGATTCCGGTGTGGGTGAAGGGGGTTCGGTCCTCTCCGGTGGCGAACGCCAGCGCGTCAGCATCGCTCGCGCGCTGATCAAGCCGGCCCCGGTCCTGCTCATCGACGAGGCCACCAGCGCTCTCGACAATGAGAACGAGCGGGCGGTCGTCGATGCCCTGTCGGCCGACGACCGTCCGCGCACCCGTCTCATCGTCGCCCATCGCCAAGCCGGCATCCGGCGCGCCGATCGCGTCATCGTGCTCGATCGTGGCTCCGTCGTCGAGGACGGCCGACCCGACGAATTGCTCGCCGCCGGTGGTCGTTTCGCGCAGTTCTGGGAACACCAGAGCGCCGCGACCCGCTGGAAGCTCACCGACAGCGCCCGCTAGCACCGATGCCGGCAGGTGAAAGCCCCATGGCCGGGGCGGCGCCGTATGAAGTTCTCAACGAACGGTTGCGGTCCCGGCGTGCCGGGTGCAGGGTCGGAAAGTAGGTGTGGGAAAACCTTGTTTCAGGCTGTTGGTGTCAGGCGGCGTCGTCGAGGTGCAGGGTGCGTCGGTTGTAGGCGGGTAGGGGTCGTCGTCGAGGGTCGACGCCGGCGGGCGGGATCAACCAGGGATGCCGGTCGAAGCCCATCACGACATCCCAGCCTCTGTCGTGGACATCGTGATGGCACGCCGTGCACAGGAGGCAGCCGTTGTCGAGGTCGGTGGGTCCGCCGTCGACCCACGACACGAGGTGGTGCGCTTGGGTGCGCGAGGCGGGCGCACCACATTTGATGCAGCATTCGTCGCGGAGTAGCAATGCTTTTCGTTGTGCCGGGGTGAACAGACGCTTCTCGCGTCCGACATTCAACGGCCCCTGGTCGCCGTCGACGATGACGACGGTGACCGACGCATCGCACCCCAGTGCTTTCGCGGTGGCGGGCGTGACCGATCCCATGAACTCCAGCGCAGACAGCTTCGGGGCGTCAGCAGGAATCGTCAGCAGCACACCGCCGGTGGGTTTACAAGACACGGTCTCGTCGGCGAGGCCTCGTTCGGCGAGTTCGAGGACCGTTTCGAAAGCATCGGCACGTCTACGATCGGCGGGACGCGGGTCGAGGGAGCCGTCGGGCTGCGGCTTTGGCGCGGACAAACTCTCGACGAGGCTGTGGAGTTTCTCCCCGGCGACCGCATCGAGGTTGGCGCGCACGTCGAGGCGGCCGTCGCTGGTCTTGTGGTAGCCGAGTTCGTTGACGGTCTTGTCTTCGGCGGCCGGCTTTCCGTCGGTGTCGTCCGCCAGGAGATTGCCGAGTTGGCGTGCGTGCTTACCGATTTCGGCGGGACTCATCCCGGCTAAGGCTTGGGAGACGAGGGCGCGGGTGTGGTCGCGACGCTCTTCGGGGGTGACGGGCTCGCCGGCGCGGGACTCGATGTGGCCGAGTCCGAGGACGACGGCGTCGGCGTGGTCGAGGGATATGGCACCGTCGACGGTATGTCTGCGCAAACCGTCGATATCCGTGGCGGTTCCGATGCGAACAAGTCGGCCGGCAACGGCGGGCGCGATTCCCATGGTGATCAACAGTTGTCGCACGGAACGGCCTTGGGGTGCGGTCATTTTGAGGCGGTCGAATTCGCCGGTCAACGTCGCAGCGAGGTGATCGACCTTGTTGCGCAAGGTGATCAGTTGCTGCATCGCCGCGAATGCTTCACGCGAGGTGAGGTCTGGACTGTAGGTGCGGTCGTCGAGTTGCGCGATGAGGTTCGCGTAGAGCTCTGCCGACAGAAAAACCGAAGGTGCGGTGACGTCGATCATGGAATCCCCCCCTGGATGATCATGCGATGGGTCCAGTCTAGCAGAAGATTTGTTCGACGCGCAAGTGTTCGACGATCAATCCACAAGGGCTGCAACGAGTGTCGTCCCACCAGTGAACAGTTGTCACAGCGGTGGACAGCAGCCACGCAGGCCAGCCGACAGCGCTCTCCCACACGCCGAGCGCGCCCATCTGGCACAGTGTCGATCGTGCAGCCCGATCCCGTCATCTACGAGATCAACACTTGGCCGTGGCTCCAACGCATCGGCCGGGAGCTCGGTCGGCCGGTCACGCTCGCCACGGTGCCCGACGAGGTCTGGGACGACGTCGCTCCCGGACCCGTCGACGCGATCTGGTTGATGGGGGTCTGGCAGCGCAGCCCCGCAGGCGTGGAGACCGCCCAGGCAGACGAGCCGCTCGTACACACCTTCCGCGCCGCCCTGCCGGATTTCACCCCCGACGATGTGGTCGGCTCGCCGTACTGCATCCGCGACTACACCGTCGACGATCACCTCGGCGGCGCTGCCGGTCTCGCCGCCGCGCGGGCCGCGTTGGCCGACCGCGGAATGGGGCTGATCCTGGACTTCGTGCCCAATCATCTGGCCACCGACCACACCTGGACCACCGAACATCCCGAGCGGTTCGTGGGCGGCAGTGACGACGACCTTGCCGCGCACCGGGACGCGTTCGTGCGGGTCGGGCCCAACGTGCTCGCCAACGGCCGGGATCCGCACTTTCCGCCCTGGCGGGACGTGGTGCAGCTCAACGTGTTCCACCCCGATACCCGACGAGCAGCCATCGACACCCTGCGCAGGGTCGCCGACTCATGTGACGGCGTCCGGTGCGACATGGCGATGCTGGTGAGTACCGAGATCTTCGCGCGCACCTGGGCCGGAAGAGTGGGCGACGCGCCCACCGACGACTACTGGACCCAGGTCATCCCGGAGATCCGCCACACCCATCCGGAGTTCGTATTCATCGCCGAATCCTACTGGGGCACTGATTCATTACTGCGAGCGCAGGGCTTCGACCACTGCTACGACAAGGCCTTCACCGACGCCCTCGAACATCACCCACGCGACGTTGCGCGCCTCATCCGCGACGACACCGATCCGACGGGCCGGCTCCGATTCATCGAGAACCATGACGAACCCCGTGCCCAGGCCGTCTTCGGCAACCGGCATCGGACGGCGGCCATCACCGCGCTCACCCAGCCGGGCGCCCGCCTGATCCACGACGGCCAGCCCGACGGCCGCACCATCCGTCTGCCGGTGCAGTTGCGCCGGGAACCCGACGAACCGCTCGACGCCGACTTGCGGCTGTTCTACCGCGCACTGCTGATCGTCCTGCAGCAGAGTCCGGTGCGCGGCGGCACGTTCGCCGCATGCGAGGTCCTCGGGTGGCCCGACCGGCCCGGCGGCCCCGGTCTGGTCGCCTGGTCGTGGGCCGATGATGAGCGCCGAGTGCTGTTCGTGGTCAATCTCGATGGCGACGAGGGCGTCGGCCGCGTCCGCACCGAATGGCCGGAACTCGACGGCACCGTCGCGTCACTCACAGACCTCGTCACCGGCGATCGGTACGACCGGCCCGCCGACCCCGACCCCGACATCTTCGTGCGGCTGCCGGCTTGGGGCGCCCACGTGCTGGACGTGCAGATCGATCTGTGATGTAGGCCACCGAGCGCGTGTACAGTCGTGCACACAGCGGGCGGAGGGAGACCGATGAATCTTTTGCGTTGGAGCAAGCGTCCAGCCGCGGACGTCAGCGCCAAGAAACCGCAGGTCAACATTGTGCGGGGCCTCGTCGCACGGGCCACGACACCGCTGTTGCCCGATGACTACCTGCACCTGCTCAACCCGTTGTGGTCGGCGCGGGAACTGCGCGGCCGAATCCTGGACGTGCAGAAGGAGACCGATGTCTCGGCGACCGTCACCATCAAGACCGGTTGGGGTTTCCCGTCGACCTACAAGGCCGGCCAGTACGTCGGCATCGGCCTTCAGGTCGGCGGCCGCTGGCACTGGCGCTCGTATTCGCTGACCTCGTTCGGTGAGAACATCGACGACACCATCTCCATCACCGTCAAGGCCAACCCGGACGGCTTCCTCTCGACCCACCTCGTCGACGGCGTCGCACCGGGCACCGTCATCCGGCTCGCCGCCCCCAAAGGCGACTTCCATCTCCCCGAGCCGTTGCCCGATTCCCTCCTGTTCCTCACCGCAGGCAGCGGCATCACCCCGGTCATCGGCATGCTGCGGTCGATGAGTGCCCACGGCGAGATCCCCGACACGGTGCACGTGCACTCCGCGCCCACCCGCGACGAGACGATCTTTCTCGACGAGCTCGAGTCGCTCGACGAGCAGGTGCCGACGTATTCGCTGCAGCTCCACCTGACCCGCTCCGACGACAAGTTCTCGCTCGACGACATCGACTCCGAGGTCCCGGATTGGCGGGAGCGGTCGTGCTGGGCGTGCGGACCGGTGGCATTCCTCGACGAGATCGAATCCACCTTCGACGAAGCCGGGATTCGCGAGCAGTTGCACATCGAACGCTTCGCCATCGCGCGCACCGACTTCGGCGGCCAGGGCGGCACGGTCACCTTTGCCAAGTCCGGTAAGACGGCGGAAATCGACGGCGCGACAACCCTTCTCGAGGCCGGCGAGAACCTCGGGATTCAGATGCCCTTCGGCTGCCGGATGGGCATCTGCCAGACCTGCGTGGTGCCGCTCGCACAGGGCTACGCCCGGGATCTGCGCACCGGAGACGAACGACGCGAGGGGGAGCGCATCCAGACCTGTATCAGCTCGGTCTCCGGCGAATGCACACTCGACATGTAATGCCCAGGGTGCCGGTCCAGGCCGCGGCCGTACCCCGTTCCGGCGTCACCGCCGGATGACCAGTCCGAAGAACCCGACCGGAGGACGATGCACATGGCTATCACCGACATCGATCAATACGCCCATCTCACCGACGCCGATGTCGAGGCGCTGGGAGCCGAACTCGATGCGATCCGGCGCGACATCGAGGAGTCCCGGGGCGACGCCGACGCCCGATACATCAAGCGCACCATTGCGTTTCAACGCGGACTGGCCGCCGCGGGCCGGGTGACGCTGATGTTCAGCAATCGTAAACCGGCCTGGTTTGCCGGCACCGCGATGCTCGGGCTGGCCAAGATCATCGAGAACATGGAGCTCGGCCACAACGTCATGCACGGCCAGTGGGATTGGATGAACGATCCCGAGATCCACTCGTCGTCGTGGGAGTGGGACACCACGTGTCCGAGCGTGCAGTGGAAGCATTCGCACAACTTTGTGCACCACAAGTACACCAACATCGTCGGTCTGGACGACGACGTGGGTTACGGGATTCTGCGCGTGACCCGCGATCAGCGGTGGGAGTGGTGGAACATCGGCAACCCGATTTACAACCTGACGCTCGGCACCTTCTTCGAATACGGTGTGGCACTCCATCATCTGGAGACCGAGAAGCTCCGCAAGAAGAAGAAGAGTTACCGGCAGGCGGCCAAGGATCTCAAGATCATCGCCCGCAAGGTCGGCAAGCAGGCCGCCAAGGATTACGTCATCTTCCCAGTGCTCGCGGGACCGAATTGGCGGAGCACGCTCACCGCGAACGTCACCGCGAACTTCATCCGCAACTACTGGACGTACATGGTGATCTTCTGCGGGCACTTCCCCGACGGTGCCGAGAAATTCACCGTCAAGGAGTACGAGGAAGAGGATCAGCCGCGCTGGTATCTGCGACAGATGTTGGGGTCGGCCAACTTTCGGGCCGGGCCGCTCATGCGGTTCATGAGCGGCAACCTGAGTCACCAGATCGAGCACCACCTGTTCCCCGACCTGCCCAGCAACCGTTACGAGGAGATCGGCGTGCGGGTGCGTGAACTCTGCGACAAATACGATCTGCCCTACACCACGGGCAGCCTGTTGCATCAGTACGCGCAGTCGTTCCGTACGATCCTCAAACTCGCCGTGCCCAACGCCCTGCTCAAGGCGACGTCCGACGATGCGCCGGAGACCGCCTCCGAACTCCGGTTCGCCATCCGTGGTGGCATGTCCAACCACTTCGGCGTCGACCCGGTCACCGGGAAGCGCCGCGGTCTGCGCACCGCTCTGCGTGAGCTGAAGCACGCGCCGGTGCAGCCCGCCGCCTGACTCGGCAACTGGACCACAGCGACACTCAGAGCATGTGTACCTTGCGGTACACGCGCGCCGCGGCCGGCGTGAGCAGGCCGACCTCGTCGAGGAACCCCATGAGGTGGGCACAGCCGGTGCGCACCATCGACTGGAAGTGGTGGTTGCGTCGCATCTCGCCGATGGCGCGGTGGTGGTCGAGTCCGGCGTCGAGGTAGGCCTGCGGCCGGACCAGGCTGATGAAGATGTACGACGCCGCGACGGCGAGGTAGAACGCACTCCACTGCCGACGCAGCCAACCGACCTCGCGCATCGACTTGCGCACCTCTTCACGCGCGAACTTCATGTGCCGGGATTCCTCGAGGACGTGGATCTCATTGACGGTGCGGATGAACGGCAGGACCCGCTCGTCGCACATGCAGCCGCGCTGGAACACATCGAGGATCTCCTCGGCGGCGAGGATGCCGGCGTAGGCGACCTCGTCGGTGACGGTCGCCATGAAGAACTTGCCGAAGCGGCCGAGTCGCGGGTGTGGCTTGTACGACGTGCCGACCATCTTCTCGCTCGCCTTGGCGAACATGATCGAGTGCCGGCATTCGTCGGCGACCTCGGTGAGCGCGAACTGGAACTCGGGACGGTGATAGTCGGCGAGGTACTGGTCGCGGATCACGATGCCCTGCAACAACATCTCGAACCAGATGCCGATGCACATGATCGACGCGAACTCGTGCCTGGTCAGCCGGATCCGCTGCTCCTCGGTCATCTCCTCCCAGTACGGGGTGCCATAGAGCGTCGACCATTCCGGACTGCAGCCGTACTTGGCCGGGTCCATCGGCGCCGACCAGTCGATCTCGGTCATGGCGTTGCGGGAGAGGAGCGCGGCGGACTCGAGCAGGCGGGCAGACACCTCGTCGGGTCCGGAGTCGCTGGTGGATGTGAGTTGCTCCACTGTCATCCCCCGATGACACCACCAACCGTGACAGTAGTCAATGGCATCATCGGTGATGCTTCCTCTTCTAGGATCGATGCACGCCGGATCATCGCGCACGGTTCCGCTTCCACCTGACGGCGTACTGGCCCACGTGACGCCGCGCATGGCTGCGCCGTAACGCGATACGCGCGGGTCAGGGGGTTCGGGACGACCGGTAGGCGCACGGCCGGTAGCAGGCGAGGGCGAGACCCATGGCCACCGCGATGGCGACCGCGGTCACGATCTGGCGCGGATCGGTGTAGGAGGTCTCGACGATCAGCGGGGTCGCCACCACCGGGACCAGGGCCGCTGCGGCCCGCAGCACCGCCGATCCACGCGGTGCCGGCGAATCGGCGTAGGGGTCGGGGAGTAGTGCGCCGAGTCCGACGACGATCAGCACCGAGATCACCACATCGCTGGGCCGGTGCCAGCCGTCGGCGATCAGCCCGAACGCGACGACCGACGCCCACGTCGCGCCGAGCGCCACGACGACCGGCCGCAACCACTTCGGTGCGGCCGCGATGAGCACCACCACACAGGAGGTGACCGCCGCGGTATGGCCGGAAGGCGCCGAGTTGGATGTCTCGGCGATCCACGAATGCAGCTGCGGGCGCACGAGCACGCCATCCCGCAAGAAGCGGACGAGCAACACGATGGCCAACGGAAAAGCAAGCAGCGCTGCGGTTTTGGCGGTCGCGACGCCGACCGGCGCGCGACCGGTGACGGCCGGGACCACCGACCCGGCGACGGCGAGCATCGCCGCGACCACCCAGATCCGCGGATCGGTCACCGCCTGCACCGTCAACAGATGCGGGACGTGGGCCACCGGCGACGAGCGGCGCACCGCGTCGAGCACGTACTGGTCGACGAGCTGACCCCACGAGGTCCGGACCGCGATGCCGTACACCGCAGCCGCGAGGAGCAGCGCGATCACGGCGGTGACAACGGCCACGCCGAGGCCCGTCGGCCGACGGACCTCTCGGCGGGGCGTCACGCCGGGACGCGGCGTCGTTGCCAGGACACTCATACTTTCGAGGCTAGGGCACGAGTCTGGGAGAAGTCTGGGTCGCTGGCCCGGCGCGTCGCGAGCGGTCGCCTCGATCGGACCGGCTGTTGTGGGCCGACTTCGGGAATGTGCGTGCCGCAGGACACCCAATCTCCGAGTCGACCCACAATCGTGATCGCGTTCCCGGACTCGGCGGTCTGACGACCCCGCTCAGACGACGATCCGCGCGCGGTCGGCGACCGGCCGCAGCGCGATGACGATCGTCTCCGTTGCGACGATGCTCGCCGGCAGCTCGGCGTGGACCGTGCGCCGATGCCCGGCGGCGTCGACGACGGTGATGTCGGCGAGGGTCGCACCGGCCAGGCATTGCCCCGCGAAGGCCAGGTCGGCGATCGCGCTGTTGAGGGGCAGCGCAGCGTCGATGTGCACGACGGCACGGCCGCCGGCGACCTGCGCGGCCGCGATCCGCGTGACGAGCACCGGGTGCGGCGCGTCGTCGTCGGCCGCCGGGCACACCGGCTCGCCGGCGGAATCGACGTAGTAGCCACATGTGTGACGAAGGACCTCAGCACACACATCGGTCGTGCCGATGATGATGTCCGAACCGGATGCGTGGATGGGAACCGGCCAGAGAGCGGGATCGAAAGATCGGGACACCAGAATGCCTTTCAGGGAGGGCAGCAAGTCGAACAAACTCACTCCCTTGGTCTACCGACCCGCCGACCGCCGCGAAAGACCGTGTGGCGCCAAGACTTCGTCAAAATCTTGTCTGCCCCGGCGTCACCGTGACGGGGTGACGCCGAGGAATCCCCTTACGCGGCCAGAGCCGGAAGCAAGATGATGAGCAGGATGAGGAGGATCGCGACGGCGAAAATCGCGATCGACGCGCCCACCCCGTTGTAGCTCTGCGGCCCCGGCCCCAGTGAACCGCGGCTGAACGTCCACACGGGCGCGCGGTACTCGAGTTCGACGGACTGTCCCGGGGCAACCGTCACCGGCAGATCGGCGGGCCCGATGCGCGGCGGCAGGAAATACGGGACATGCACATGCACGTGGTGTTGTCCTGGCGGCAGCGGGATCTGGTTTCGTCCCCACGTCGTGGCGGGCAGGTCGTACCCGTCGACGGTGATCGTCGGCTTGAAAAAGGTCAGCATCCAGGCCAGCGGGAAGAACTTGGTATCGATGACGACGCCCTGCTGCTGACCGGCCTGCACGGGCGGCGCGCCCTGCCCGCCACCCGGATGAAAAGCGCCCGGCGCCTGGGCCGCCGGGTATGGCGCCGGCTGCGGCTGTTGTCCGTAGGCCGGTGCGGGCGGCTGCTGTCCCGGTGCGGGTGCCCCGTAGGGGGACGGACCCTGGGGCGGCTGACCGTACGCCTGCCCGGGCTGCGGCGGATACGGCTGCTGCGGCTGTCCGGGATGGGGCTGCCCGTACGGCGACTGGCCCGGATACGGTTGCGGTTGCCCATAGGGCGGGTTCGGAGCGTTCATCATTCCCCCTCGTTCTGGTGACACGGCCGGGATCGGGCCGACCCTATTGCGGGAGTCAATGTAGCGTGCCCGCCGCCACACGGCGATGTTCTCGACCGCTTCGGCTCGAATGTCCGGGTTGGCACGTCATTCGCCCGAAGCAGTGGCGCGGGCCGCAAATGCGGCCACGACCTCCGCGGGAATCCGGCCGCGATCGGATATCGACCACCCCGCCGACCGCGCCCACGCACGGATCTCCGCCGGACCGGCCGGGCGCGGAGCGGGCGGTTCGCGATCCGGCTCGGCAGAGTCTGCTGTCGTCGAGTCGTCGGCACTCAGCTGCGTTCTGGCCAGTTCCCCCGCGCGGTGCAGCTCTCGTTCGGCCAGGCAGGCGCCGAACCACCGATACAGCCACTCCTGGGCCAGCGCCCGCGTTTCGCAGAACACGATGGGCACCGACGGGAAGCGGGCCTGCGCCTCGGCCACCGCGTCGGCGACCCGTGCAGCGGGCGCGTGTTCGAGCTTGAACAGTGCCGCATAGCCGGAGTCGACGATCACCGCGCCGCGGGGCTGCGCAGCCAGATCGGCGAGAAGGTAGGTGAGTTTGCCCGACAGCAGGCTCGACGCGAGGTCGTCGATGCTCTTGCGTTCGGCGGTCGCGACGAGGTCGTCGCCATCGAAGACCGCGTAGTCGCCGACCGGCAAGCCCCGCTTGATCACGTCGGCCTGCTGTGCGGAGAACTTGTAACCGTAGCGTTCGCGGGTGTCGACGACGATGTCGACGACCCTTCCGTGGGCGCGTGCCCTGGGCACCGTCACGTTGGGGCGGGCCTGCTTGGCGGTGCGGCGTGACTGCCAGAACACCATCTCGCGCCCGCGGGCGCGGGTGAGCACGAATTGCGAGCGGTTCTCCCGGCCCCGCTGCAACACCAGGTCGATCGCCGCCCCCCGCCGGCTGATCGAGCGGATGGGCAGGCGCTCGACGATCTCGGCGTCGTCGGGCCACTCGGCCACCCGCTGGCAATAGACCTTGGTCGTGCGTGGCCACGTCTCGCGCGTCTTGAGCACGATTCCGCCGGGACCCAGCGGCAGCCGCAGCAGGTAGGGCAGTGAGGTGCCCTCTTCGGGGTTGTGTGCGATGAGCAGGTCGTCCGGCATCGATGTCCAGGGTGCCCCATCGCGGGCGACGGTTCACCCAAGACACGACGTGGCTTCTCGGTCGCCGCGGCACCCGGCCGCCGAGAATGCGCTCAGGTGGCGGTGGGCCGGTGCCGGGCCTGCCCAGAGAGGGCGACGACGCGCAACGCCGCGCGCAACTGCCGGGTGGTCTCGGCCCACGCATCGCTCTCGTGCCGGCAGGCGCTCGCCTCGGCGTCGTTCTGCTCGACGGTGGCCTGATCGGCCGACGTGGCCCACGTGACGTGCTGCTCCTCGGCGGTCCGGATGTAGTCGAGGATCGTCTCGTGGTCGTATCCGCAGATCTTCGCGACGTCTTCGGCGCCGAGAGACTCACCGTCACAATCGAGTTCGATCAGGGTCTGCAATATTTCGGGAAGTGCGGGGTCGGTGGCCGCATCGAGCGCGTCGACGATCTCCGGGCGCTCCTCCGCGAAGAACTGCAGCCACTGCCCGATCCCGGCCGCCACGTTGTGCCGCGAGAAGGCGGTCGCCTCGACGGTCAGTACCGCCACGACGCAGGTGCCGTGGACGACCAGTTTGATCCCCGTGTACGGCATCGTCCGGGTGGCCACGAACTCGTAGGCGGCCGGCAGGTCGGAGACGTTTTCGACGACGGTGCCGAAGAATTCCAGCGTCGCACGGTGCGGCATCACCCGCAGCCAGGACTTCACCTCCCCGGTCGGCAGCGGGATGTCGCCGTCGCCGTCGACGATCACCGGACCCGCCATAGTCTCGAGTGCCTCGAGCACCATCGCCCGCAGATCGCTGTGCCGGGCGGGCAGTGCGACCACGTCGAGCGCCGGTTCGTGACGGACCAGGTCGGTGCCGGTGAGAAACGCCGGATGTCCGGCGCTCCAGATCTCGATCAGGGTCGTGGTGGCGAGGGCGGCGAGCTCGTCGACCCGCGTGCGGGGCATCGCGGCGCTGAATGAGCCGTCGCCGTCGTCGCGCAACCAGCCGAGGTTCTCGAGTGCGGTGCCGTTCTCATCGAGCCAGTCGGGATGAGGATGCAGGTCGGCCTCGACGATGGTGCACATGATCCGGTCGTCGGACCCGGCGGTGAAGGTGAGAGTGCCGTGCGCGCCCTCGGGGATGTCGAGGTTCTGTTCGACGACGAGCGCCTGCCCCTCGTCGAGATCGGACAGCAGTGCGGCGAGCCGATGTCGATACTGTGCCCACGCTTCGTTGACGGCGGTGTCGAAGTCGACGTCTCCTCGCATGTCGTCTGCATCCATGCCAAGCTCCCCGATCTGCCGGAACATCATGTGACTGCGACGTTACGGTCCCATACCGGTGATTGCGCGATTGCGCAGAAAGATCCCCCCATTCATATGACTCCCCGGCTACACCACAGCCAATCCCATCAGCCGGCACAGCCGGTCCTCGTCGATCACGTGGATCGGCTGTCCGCGTCGCTTGCGCTCACGTGCGCCGAACAACTTGCGGCCCTCGTGAACGCCGACCGCGCCCTCGATGTCATGGGCGCGCACCAGAATCGTGGTGTCGTCACCGACCGTCGACTGCACCACCGCGCCGGCGTCCTCGATCAGTTGTGCAAGCTCCGGTTGGGTGCCGGTACTGAACCGGCCGGTGATCACCACCCGGTGTCCGGCCAGGGTCGACGGGCCGCGCGCCGGGCACATGTCGATCTTGTGCAGACCGACGAGTGCGTCGAGTGCCTGATTGCCGTCGACGTACCGCATCCCCTTGCCTGCGATCGCATGCCAGATCCAGCACTTGAGATCCTCGGGTGCCTCCACGTCGCGGATCCGTGGCACCGCATCGTTGGTCCAGTCCCGGCCGGTCAGCAACGTGCAGGCAAGCAACCCGAGTTGGTAGATGTCGAGCCAGGTCGCCCAGTGTCGGTAGTCGTCGACGTCGACCGGCATGTAGGCAGGTGTGTACGGGTCCGACGGTGAGTGCCAGGGCGTCAGCGAGTGCTTGGCGATCCCGAAATCCCCGAGCGTGAGATGACCATCGCGAAGAAAGACGTTGTCGGGCTTGATGTCGCGATGGGTGACACCGGCGGCATGCATCAACTTGAGCACCGCCAACAACCCACGGATCTCCCGCCGAACCCGCGTCGGCCGCCATCCGTGCCAGGTGCCGTCGAGAATCAGGTCACCGACGGTGCCCTCGCGCATCAGCTCCGAGACGATCACATACCGGGTGGCGCTGCGCGAGCCCCCGCCGAACGCGAAGGCGTCGAGGACCTGCACCACCTCGCGTCGCCCGGCCAGCAGATGGCCCATGTGCGCCTCACCGTGCCAGTCCGCGGCACTCGCACACACCTTGACGCAGACCTTGCGGAGCACCCGATCACTCGTCGCGGCCAGCCGGGACGCCCGGTAGACGACGCCGAAACCACCGCCGTCGAGGAGACTGTCGATGCGGTAACGATGTCCGGTGTCGCCGGTGATCAGCTGTCCGGCGCGCAGCGACTGTCGTGCGGATGCCACGCATCCACGATAAGGCATGGGCCCCAACGATGTTTCGGCGTCGACGCGACCGTCGTGCTCAGGCCTGCGCCAGCCGGGTCACTGCCGCCGCCGGATCCAGGCTGCCGGCCGGGAGCCGGTCACGGACCAGCCGCATCGTCTCGGCCTGTACCAGCTCGTTGACCGGTGTCCCGACTCCATGCAGCCGTCCCAGCAACACGATTTCACCTGTCAGATAATCGATTTCGACGCTACCGGTGCCGCGTTCCACGCTCTGCCAGGTGGAGCTGCCGCTGCCGTCCTCACCGGTGGGGCGTCGCACGATGAGATCGCCGCGCCGTTGCCGATCGGTCTCGCTGCTCACCGCCTCGATACCGGCCGCGGCCAGCACGGCCTCGCCTTCGGCGCGCGCCCTGGACACGAGCTCCCGGTGGGCGGCGCTGTCATCGCGGAAGCAGGCGTCGATCCCGTTGGCCAGGTTCATGATCAGTTTGCGGTACTTCCACGCCATGATCTGCGGGCGCGCCTCGGACGGGAATCCGGCCGCCGTAAAGCACGACGCAAGGGATGTGCTCAGGGCGTCCACCCCGTCGGGAAACCGTCCGACGTCGAGGATGCCCGGGTGTGCGGAGGACCCCTGCACCACCACACCGGGCTCGAGATGCAGCGCAGGCAGCATCACGCACACCGAATAGGTGCGGGCGAACCGGCGCAGGATGGCCGGTTCGTTCGCGACGCCGTTCTGCGCCGACACGATCGGCGTGTTCGGCGGCGCGGACGCGCGCAGGTCATCGAGCGCAGCCGCGGTCTGTTGGCTCTTCACCGTCAGCAACACCACCGTGTCCTCTGTCCACTCGACCTCGCTTGCGTTGGCCGCCAGCGGAATTCGGTGGGCGTGCCGGCCGTCGGCCGTGTCGAGGACAAGGCCGTGCTCGCGCATGGCCGCCAGATGGGCACCACGCGCCACCAGGGTGGTGGGGATTCCGGAGGCATGCAGGTGGGCGCCGACGACTCCGCCGATCGCGCCGGCACCGTAGATGACGAAATGCATTCGTCAACCCTATGGCCAATGCTCGGGCTTGGTGCGGTACGCCGACGGCGCGACCCATCCGGCACCTTGGTCACACGAACCACAAACCCGGCATAGCGCCCACCGGATGGGTGGTGGCGGGCGTAGTTTCGGGACATGAGCGCATATGTGACCACCAACCCGACGACGGGAGTCACCGAACGCGAGTTCGCCTTGCTCTCCGACGACGAGATCGACCGACTCGCCCAGCGGTCGGCCACCGGACACGAGCGATGGCGGGCCGTGCCGGCCACCGAACGCGCAGACACGCTCGCGCGCATCGCCGACCTCTACGAGAAACGCGCCGACGAACTCGCCGCCGCCATCACCACCGAGATGGGCAAGGTGACCAAAGAGGCCGCCGGCGAGGTCCAGCTGGCCGCCGGCATCTACCGCTGGTACGCCGAGCACGGCCCCGACCTGCTCGTCGACGAGCCGCTGGATCCACAGGGTGCCGACGAATCGCTGGTGCAGCACCGGCCGATCGGACCACTCGTCGGGGTGATGCCGTGGAACTATCCCTACTACCAGGTGGCGCGATTCGTCGCCCCCAACCTGATGCTCGGCAACAGCATCATCCTCAAACACGCATCGATCTGCGCAGGGTCCTCGGCACTGATGGCAGAGGTCGTCCACGAGGCGGGAGTGCCCGAGGACGCCTATATCAACGCCTACGCCAACAGCGACCAGATCGCGACGCTGCTGGAGAACGACGCGGTCCGCGGTGTCTCCCTCACCGGTAGTGAGAAAGCCGGCGCGGCGGTCGCCGAGGTCGCGGCGAAGAACCTCAAGAAGGCGGTCCTCGAACTCGGCGGTTCGGATCCCTTCGTCGTCCTCGACACCGCCGACATGTCACGTCTCATCAAGGTGGCTTCGCGGGCGCGACTGTCGAATACGGGTCAGGCCTGCAACTCGCCGAAGCGCTTCATCGTGCCCGACGAGCTGTATGACGAGTTCGTCGACGGACTGGTGCAGGCTTTCGACGACGCGGTCGTCGGCGACCCGACCGACGCCGACACGAAGGTCGGACCACTGTCGTCGGTCACTGCCCGCGACACCGTGGCCCAGCAGGTGCAGACCGCGGTGAAGCAAGGGGCGACGCTGCGGACCGGCGGGACCGCTCTCGATCGCGACGGCGCATTCCTGCAGCCGGCCGTGCTCACCGACATCACGCCCGAGATGGACGCCTATTCCGAGGAGATCTTCGGCCCGGTCGCCATGGTGTACCGGTACGGGTCGGTGGACGAGGCCGTGCAGGTGGCCAACGACGTGCAATTCGGGTTGAGCGGATCGGTCTGGGGCACGGACCTCGACAAGGCCAAAGAGGTCGCCGACCGACTCGACGTCGGCATGGCCTACGTCAACGAGCACGGCACGACGCTGCCCGGTCTGCCGTTCGGTGGTGTCAAGCGGTCCGGCTTCGGACGCGAGTTGGGGCGCTGGGGTATGGGTGAATTCGTCAACACCCGGCTGCGCCGGACCTCGAGTAGGTGAGGCGCGGCGGTCACGCCGGTTCGGGCGCGGCCACCGACAATCCCGCGGCCTGCGCCCGGGCGATCATGGTCAGTGCGTTGTCGACCGCGGCCCCGCCGGTGTCGTTGTTGAAGTAGACGTACACGTCGTGGCGATCATCGAAGGCGCCTGCGATGCGTTGTAGCCATCCGTCGATGGCGCCCCGGCCATACGCGGTGGTCCGCGCCGATCGGCCCTCGTGGAGCCGCAGGTATCCGAAATCCGTTGTCGCCCAAAGTGGTGTGAGGATACGACTGCGACGGTCGGCCCAGCACAGCGCCGCCTCCCGGCGCTCGAGGACTTCTCGCACCTCGTCGCACCACCACGACGTGTGACGGGGCTCGACGACGACGCGCACGCCGGCCGGGATCAGCCCCAGGACGTGATCGAGCGCCTCGGGTTTCGCCTGCAGATTCGGTGGCAGTTGCAGTAGCACCGGACCGAGGCGCTCGCCCAGACCGTCGGCACGACCGAGGAATCGCTCGACGGGTTCTTCGGGTTCGTTCAGGCGCTTGACGTGGGTGAGATAGCGGCTCATCTTCACCGTCATCCGGAATCCTGTTGGGAGGCCGTCACGCCACGACTCGAACGTGGAGCGCTGCGGGAGCCGGTAGAAGGTGTTGTTGACCTCGACGGTGGTGAAGTGGGTCGCGTAGTAGCCCAGCCACTTCCGTTGTGGGAGCCCCGCCGGATAGAACTGGCCGCGCCAATCCTGGTACTGCCAGCCCGACGTCCCGATGTGAAGCATCACCGCCGATGCTAGCCGGGCAGCGCACTGAAGTGGGCAGCCCAAAGAAAGTGGGCAGACAGGTGGGCGGACACCGCAGGTGACCGCCCGGCCGGCTGTGGGCCGATGCGGTCCCCTGCGGTCAACTCATCGCCTCGGCTGCTACTGCCGCACGGTGCGGCCTCGGATGGCCAGGTAGGCGGCGATCAACACGATCGCCACGACGATTCCGACGATGAACGGGATGACCTCCCAGCCGCCGTTGTCGTTGTTGTAGCCGAACTGGTAGGTCAACCAGGATCCGACCAGGGACCCGACCACGCCGAGCACGATGGTCATGATGACGCCGATGTCCTGCTTGCCCGGCATCAGCAGTCGTGCCAGAGCACCCACGATCAAACCAACGATGATTGCGCTGATGATTGTCCAGAGCATGAACTCCACCTCCCGTGTGGATGGCCGACCGTGCATACGCACGACCGGTGTAGGGACCCAGAGCGGCCCGGCGGTCTCGGGGCGTCGATGCTCTCGGCCGGCCAGCGCATTCGGTTGAACCGGACGCTGGTCTCTCCACGCTAGCGTGCACGGCGCGGCCCGCGGGCCGAACGCGACCCAATCGCAATACCCGGCCGGCCGATGCGTCCGGAGACACCTTGGTGACCACCCACCGGCGAGCCCGCAGCCATGTCCGACCACCCTGCGCACCAGTTGACCAGGCGATTTGGAAGTTCACTCCTTCGGTGCGTAACTTAATCCGAGTCAGCGCGCCGCGGCGCCGCCCCGGAGGGCTTCGAAAGAAGTTCGGCGGGGAGAGGAAACCGGGCAGACGCAGACCGACCCCGAGAAATCGACCGGGCACAGTGATGTGCTCGCACAGATGGACCGGACGCCATACGCCAAATCGGGACCACAACCCCAGGTTGCGGACGCGAAATGCGGCTGGTACTCTGGAAGAGTTGCTCCGCAAGGGGTTAACAATTCCGAAACAGAACAAGCTCGCCGAAGTTCGCTCCTGTGTGGGGTGGTGTTGGTGGGTGTGTGTTCGTTGAGAACTCGATAGTGTGTTGGTGGATTGTTTGATGCCATTTTTTGATGGCATTGATTTTTGGATGCCGCTACTTTTGGTGGTGGTGTTCGGAGTTATTTTTTGCCAGTTTTTTGGATTGTTTTTTGGTCAGGTTTTGCTTTCCTGGTTGTGTTGAAACTTTTGGGTTTCGATGTTTTTTCATGGAGAGTTTGATCCTGGCTCAGGACGAACGCTGGCGGCGTGCTTAACACATGCAAGTCGAACGGAAAGG